>NZ_SCOC01000063.1:0-10982 GCF_005502615.1 Gordonia sp. ALPHA1B1
TTGCTTTTTCGACGCCAGATCAATCGCTGCGACCGCGTAGTCACGGCGCACGATGCCCCGGAACTTGCTCAACCGATCGTTGCGACGCTTGTCTCCACGACTCAAACGACTAGCCTTAGACATTGACATCCTCCTTTTGTGGTTGGGATAACCAAGCCCCTTATGACCACATCAGGAGGATGTCCCAGTTACCAGCCCTTCCAGCTATTACTAGGAGCGCCCGGAGCTTGCGGAGGGCGCGACCAATCCCCGCTCCCTGAGGAGCGCCCGGAGCTTGCGGAGGGCGCGTCACGAAGGGTCACGCCGGCCGCTCGTTGCGCGCCGCCCGTTCGACGATGGTGGCGATGCGTTTGGTCTTGGTCTCCGGCCGCTTCGCCAGGGCGAGCTGCGACAGTCCGACCTTGCGCGCACTCGGCGGGAACGCGTCCCAGTTGGCCCGCGCGACGGGATCGGCGTCGAGGGCGGCGGCGAGTTCGGGGGATTCGATGAGCGCCTCGGCGTCGTCGAACAGCGTCCACAGGCCGCGGGCCTGAGCGTCGTCGATGACGGCCTGCCCGGCGGGCTGAATGCGGCCGGCGGCCGCGAGGTCGGCGACCCGCGCCTTGTTCGACGCCGACCATCCGCTGTTGCGACCGCGCCGGGTGAACCACATGCCGCGGCGGTCGGCGTCGATGACACGGGTGTGACCGTCGATCCATCCCCAGCACAGCGCTTCGCGCACGCACTCGTCGTAGTCGAGCGGTTCCCGGCCCGAACCCTTGCGCCAGAAGACGAGCCACACCCCCGGCGAGGTCTCATGGTTG
The DNA here is from genome assembly GCF_005502615.1 of Gordonia sp. ALPHA1B1. Lineage (NCBI taxonomy): Bacteria > Bacillati > Actinomycetota > Actinomycetes > Mycobacteriales > Gordoniaceae > Gordonia > Gordonia sp. ALPHA1B1. The sequence continues at coordinate 804 of NZ_SCOC01000063.1, forward strand.
TCGCGCAACCACTCTCGCCAGGCCTCGACGGTGTCGAGGCTGAGCTTCGGCGCGTCTTGGGTCGGCCATGTGTTCACCCTAATGACCTCGGCCTTCTCTCGGTACATTTGAGCCGTGAACGAGATCGTCGACTTCGCCGAGAGCTACTGGTGGCTGATCTTCCCGGTCGGCGCGGTCGTCGGCGGGTGGGCCGGTTCGATCGGCAAGTACAACGAGAAGCGACGCAAGGACAAGATCGAGCTCGCCCGGATCAAGGCGAACGCCCAGACCGAACAGCTGAAGCTCACGACGACCTCGGCCGACCAGTTGCGCCGGGTCCGTAAGCAGCACGACGCGCTCAACGAGAAGTGGTTCGCCTACGAACTCGATCTCGCAACACTGATCGAGTACCCGCTGATGACCGACATGCGCGAACCGTTGACGCTCGCCTTCCACCGGGCCCGGGTCCGCGCGGATGATCTACGGCCCGAATCGGATTCCGCCGCCGTCGGCACGGCCGAGGCCTCCATGTCCGCAGCCGACTTCGCCGAGTACCGCGATGCGGTCGGCGACTACGCCGCCGCGTTCGACGCTGCCGAGCGAGAAGCGCGGCGTCGCAAGCAGACCGGGTTCTCCCCCATCGAACGCGAGGCACTCGACCGGGCACGCAAACTCATCAACGTCGCCGCCGACACCGGCGCCACGCCGGCCGAGAGGCAGGCCGCCTACAAGAAGGTCCGTGCCGAGCTCGACGGCATCATCGACGTTCCCCGGGTGGCGGCCGCACATCTCGAACAGCAGATCGCCGGCGCGCTGGAGCGCGGCTCGGACTGAACGTTCCGGGCCGATCAGAGGTCCGGGATCGGGAGATCCAGGTTGGGCGCGATGATCCCGCCGTCGACCTCGAGGATCTTGCCGGTGACATACGCACCGGCGGGCGACGCCAGGTAGAGCGCCGCCGCGGCGATGTCCTCCGGATCACCGAGGCGGTGCAACGGCGTGGAGGTCTCGACCTCGGTGCGCATCCCTTCGTCGCCGGCGACGATCTCCAGCGCCGAGGTCAGGATGGCGCCGGGAGCGATGCCGTTGACCCGGATCTTCGGGTTCAGATCCATCGCCGCGATGCGGGTGTAGTGCGCGAGAGCGGCTTTCGCGGTGCCGTAGGCGGCATAGGCGCGTCCGGGCACGCGGCCGACCGCGGAGGTGATGTTGATGATCGACCCCTGGCCCGTGGTCGCGAGGATCTGTTTGGCGCCGGCGACGACCAGCGCGTGCGCGTTGCCGACGTTGAAGTCGAAGGCGTCCCGCAGGTGCTTGGGACTGGTGTCGAACAACGGCCGCGGCATCGCACCGCCGACGTTGTTGACCACGGTGTCGAGGCGACCGAACTCATCGACCGCGGTCTGAGCGAGTGCCGCCGCGGCGTCGGGATCGGCGAGATCCACGGCGACGGCGTGCGCCCGTCGGCCGGCCGCACGGATGCGCTCGGCGACCTGCGCGAGGTCGGACTCACTGCGGGCCGCGATCACCACGTCGCCGCCTGCCTCGGCGAAGGCGACCGCGATCGCCGCCCCGAGTCCCCGGCTCGCGCCGGTCACGATGGCCACCTGGTCGTCTATCCGGAATCTGTCGAGAATCACCCGTCGACCATGCCACGGCGAGGCACAAAACGAGAACGTGTTCTAGAAATCGGCCGAAACCGGCAGGTCACCCGGGCTCAGTAGTCGCGGTTCGTGGTCACCACGGACAGGAGTTCCTCATCCGCGACGAATCGGCGCAGGTTTTCGGCGACCCACGGCGCGAGCTCACGCGTCAGACCCGACGCCGGGTTGGCGACGTGCGGGGTGATGATCACGTTCGGAAGCGACCAGAGCGGATGGTCGTCGGCGGGCGGTTCCGGATCGGTCACGTCGAGCGCCGCCCCCGCGATCTGCCCGTCGACCAGCGCGCGGTGCAGCGCCTCCTCGTCGACAAGGGGCCCGCGCGCGACGTTCACCACCCACGCGTGTGCGGGTAGTGCGGCGAGGCTCTCGGCGTTGATCATGTGCCGCGTCTCCGGCGTCGACGGCGCGGCCAGCACAACGTGGTCGAACGTCCCCCACAGCTGATCCAACTCATCCGACCGTCGGACCTCGTGCGCGCCGGGCACCTCGCGCCCGGACCGGTTCACCGCGACGACGCGAGCGCCACATGCCCGAAGACGCGGAGCGAGGGAGGCGCCGATCCCGCCGGCTCCGACGATGGCGACCGTGGAACCGTGCAGCGACCGGACCGCGGTGTCGATCCGCTCCTTGTCCCAGTGGCGCAGGACGGCGGTGTTGATCTGACGGAGCCCGGCGAGGAGCAGAGCCAGTGCGTGTTCGGCGACGTTCTCGGCATAGAAGCCGGACGCATTGGTCCAGATCCGACGGTCGTCGAGTACGTCGGCGGCGACGAAATCCTCGATCCCCGCGGTCTTGAGGGCCACCCATTCGACGGCGTCCGGCAGTTCCGGGAACTCCCCGGGCGGCCCGATCCACACCAGCACCCGGGCGTCGTCGAGACCGACGATCCGGCCGCCCGCACCTTCGATCGCGGCGACCAGATGCTCGTCGCGGACGGGTTCGACGGCCACCGCCACCGGCGTCATCGGGCCACCGATCGAGCCGCGGTGGTCGCGAGTTCGTCGGCGATCTCGTTGAAGTGATCGCCGGCATGCCCCTTGACCCAGCGCCACTCCACCTGATGTCGCTTCTCCTCCTCGACCAGACGACGCCAGAGATCCGCGTTCTTGACCGGCTTGCGATCCTTGGTCTTCCAGCCGTTCGCCTGCCAACCGTTGACCCACTTCATGATGCCGTTGCGCACGTAGGTCGAATCGGTGTAGATGATGACGGTCGACGGCCTGGTCAGTGCCGCCAGGCCTTCGATGGCGGCCGTGAGCTCCATCTTGTTGTTCGTCGTATCCGGCTCCGACCCGGAGATCCGCTTCTCGGTGCCCTTGTATCGAAGCACCGCGCCCCAGCCACCCGGGCCCGGGTTGCCCAGGCAGGCACCGTCGGTCGAGATCTCGACGACGGCCGAGCCGGCCGCCGGATCTGCGGAGGAGCCGTCGGTTGCCTGTTTCGCGGAAGCTGTCACGCAGGGAAGCCTACGGCAGCCGCGACCCCCGATCGCAGGCTCACGGCTAGGGTGGAGTCATGGTTGTGTGGGACCCGACACGCTATCTGCAGTTCGCCGACGTCCGTGCGCGTCCGTTTCTCGACCTCATCGCACAGATCCCGACCAACCCGCTGTCGGTGATCGACCTGGGTTGCGGACCGGGTCATCTCACCAAGCACCTTCGGGCACGCTGGCCGTCGGCGGAGATCCTGGGCATCGACGATTCGGCGGAGATGGTCGATCGCGCGATCCGCGACAACACCGATCCGCATGCCAACTACGACGCCGCCGACGTCTCGCAGTGGACGCCTCACCGGCCGGTCGACCTGATGATCTCCAACGCGATGTTTCAGTGGGTACCCGACCACCTCGACGTCATCGACCGACTGCTCGGCCACCTCACCGACGGAGGCGCGTTCGCGCTGCAGGTGCCCAACAACACGGACTCCCCCACCCACTCTGTCCTCGCCGATCTCGCCGCGACCGAGCCGTATCTGGGAGCTTTCGGCGACCTGCGGGCACTGCCCCGACTCGACGCCGAGATGTACCTCGAGTTCTTCGCCGGCCGCGGTTACCACGCCGACGCCTGGGAGACGACCTACTTCCACGTGCTCGACGGACAGGACCCCGTGTTCGACTGGATGTCCGGCACCGGCGCCCGCCCGTACATGCAAGCGCTGTCCGACGAACTCCGGGGGCAGTTCGTCGCCGATCTCAAGCAGCGCCTCGCCGAGGCCTATCCCCGACGCGAATGGGGCACGGTCCTGCCCTTCCGCCGCACGTTCGCGGTGGCCACCCGCCGCTGATCCGCTGGGCGCCGCGATCCAGATCCCAGAGAAACAACTCCCCCACTGCTCCCTTCAGTGTCAGGCTTGTGGAGCCGGAGGATGGCTCGCAAGCTCGCTCCTCCCGGGTCACGCACCGGCTTCGGTTTGGCGTCGACGCTTCTCCCAGCTGACACTTCTGCAACACTGACACCACCTGTCATCTCCCAGGGGGTACATCCATGCGTCGACGCAGCCGGATTCGTCTGCGCCCGGTCCGCCGCGTGCTCGCAGCCGTCGCGATCGCCGCCCTCACGGGCGGCCTGCTCGCCGCTGTGTCCGCACCCGCCGAAGCCGCGGTCTGCAACGCCACCGGCATCACCGGGGGCGATGTCGGCAGCACCGGCAGTTCGGGGTCCAGCGAGCTCGGCTGGGGCAGTCTCGACTTCGGCAGCTATCGGGCGGATGGGAAGAAGCCGCAGGGCCCGCTCCCGAAGCTCACCGGCGCCAGCAAAGCCATCTCCTGGGTGACCGGTCCCCGAAGTCCCGCCCGCACCGACACCCGTTTCGGCATCACCGCGACCGACGTCGGCGTGCCGTGGGACAACGGCTCCGGTCAGATCCTGATGGCCTTCGGTGACACCTGGGGCCGATGCGCGGGGCAGATGGCCTGGAAGCACAACACGATGCTGCGCAGTGACGCGGCTTCGGACCTCGCCAAGGGAATCCGATTCCCGAACGCCGTACCCGGATCGGTCCGGTCGGGCGCCTCGGTGACACCGGCCCACCCGACGTGGGCGCAACCCATGTTCAACGCGGTCGGGGTGCGCAACATCGAGGTCGGGCGGATTCCCACCGGCGGGATCTCGATCAACGGCACGCAGTTCGTCAGTTTCATGTCGATCCACCGGTGGCTTGGCCCAGGCCGCTGGAACACCAACTATTCGGGAATCGCCTTGTCGCACAACAACGGTCAGACCTGGACCGTCGACAGCAACACCCTTCGCTGGAATGCCGATCTGACGGTCCCCGGCGTGCCCCAGGTGAAGCGTGGCCACAACCGGTTCCAGATGGGCGCCTTTCTCCGGAGTGGCGAGTACATCTATCAGTACGGCACCCCGAACGGGCGTTTCGGCTCTGCTCACGTGGCCCGTTTCCGCCCCGCCGACATCCTGAACCTCGACCGGTACCAGTACTTTCGCGGCGGCACGGGCTGGTCGTCGAATCCGGCCGAGGCCACGCCGATCGTCGCCGGCCCGGTCAGCGAGATGTCCGTGGCGTACAACGCATTCCTCGGCCGGTTCATCATGCTGACCGAGCGATCGGGGACGATCGTGATGCGCACGTCGCCGTCACCCGTGGGTCCGTGGAGCGGCGAGCGGGTGCTCGTCTCGCACAAGCAGTCCAGCGGTCTGTACACGCCCTACATCCACCCTCGATCGTCGGGTAGGGACCTCTACTTCGTCGTCTCCCGGTGGGACGACTACAACGTGATGCTGATTCGGACCGACCTGTCGAAGGTACGTTCGTGAGCCGGCGCATCGTGCTGATCCGCGCGGTGAACGTCGGCGGCGCGAAACTACCCATGGCCGAATTACGTGATATGGCAGCCGATCTCGGGGCAACGGAGGTCTCGACCTACATCGCGTCGGGGAACCTGATCTGTTCGCCGCCCGCCGACCCCGAGCGGTTCGACCGCGCGCTCGAGACCGCGCTGCAGGATCGCTACGGCTGGTTCCGGGAGGTCATCAGCCGCTCGCCCGAACAGGTCCGGGCCGCGCTCGAGGCGCATCCGTTCGACGTCGTCGACGACAAATACTCCTACGTGTACTTCCTGACCGGCGAACCGGCGCGCGACAAGGTGGCCGCGTTCGAACGCATGGACTTCGGCGACGATGTGGTCCGCGTCCTCGGGTCCGACCTGCACATCCGCTACGCCGACGGGGCCGGACGATCGACCCTGACCGCACCGGTCATCGCGCGCGGCCTGGGGGTACAGGGCACCGGCCGCAACCTGCGGACCGTGCGCACACTGCTGGAACTCGCCGGCCCCTGAGTGTCGCCCGGTGGCCGGGCTCCCGGCACGGGCGTAGCGTCGGAGAAGTCATCAGGACGAACCAAGCGAACCGCGAACGAGACATTCGCGTCGAGAGGAGTCCGCACATGAGTCAACCGGTCCCGCCGCCACGGCCGACGGTGATCTGACCGTCAGCCGCGCGACAGCACTCGGGCGACGCGGTCGAGGTCGGCGAGCTGTTCCTCGCGGGGGGCCTCCCACAGCTTCTTCGGCAGCTTCTCGAGGTCCTTGATCCCGGCTTCGGCTCGGTCGAGGGTTTCGGTCGCCTCCTCGCCACCGAGGTCCACCGATGCGATGAGCCGGTCGTCGAGTTCGAAGACCGCGTCGTCGAGGCGGTTGCGTGCCGCGACGAGTTCGTCGTCGTGCGGGATCGCCGGGTTGGCATGCACGTCGGCGATCGCGTATCGAATGCGCCGATGCAGCAGTGCTTCCCGGGTGTTGTCGGTGGCCCAGCTCTCCGGCGCCCGACCCGGTCGGCCGGGAATCAGGTCGGTGGATCGGGCGAAGGTGCGCACCCGTTTGTCCGAGTCGTACGCGAACCAGGCGGCACCGCCGAGGATGAACAGGGCAACCACCACGGTGGCCACGATGATGATGACCGCGATCATGTGGTCAGCCTACTCAGGACGACTGCACTCCCTTGGGCGCCTTTCCCGACATGAAACCGAACAGGTATCCGGCGACGCGTCGCATCTGGATCTCGTCGGCACCTTCGGTGATCCGGTAGCGCCGATGGTGCCGGTAGATGTGCTCGAACGGCTCGTGCCGCGAGTATCCGCGTCCGCCGAACACCTGCATCGCCTGGTCGGCGGCATCGCAGCACAGCCGGTTCGCCTGGTAGTTGCACATGGAGACCTCGGCCGACGCGGCGAACGGCCCGTAGGTGTCCATCTTCCAGGCGGTTTCGCGGATCAGCGCCCGGATCATCGCGCACCGGGTGTGCAGGTCGACGAGCGGGAACTGGATCGCCTGGTTCGTCGAGAGCTTCTTGCCGAACGGCGCGCGCTCGTTGGCGTAGGCCACCGCACGGTCGACGCAGTGCTGGGCGGCACCGAGACTGGAGGCCGCCTGCCGGATGCGGTTCTCGTTGAAGAAGTGCTGCACGACCTGCAGGCCGGCTCCCTCCGCCCCGAACACCGCGGAGTTCGGCACCCGGACGTCCCGCAGCGTGATGTGCGCGTGGTCGGTGGGCATGTTGAACGTCCAGAGATATTCCTCCACGGCGAAACCCGGATCCTGCGGGTCGACGAGGAACGCCGTGATGCCGCGGGCCTCGCCCGGTTCGCCGCTGGTGCGGGCGAAGATGATGTCGCGATGGGCGGCGTGGATACCGGTGTTCCACGTCTTCTCGCCGTTGATGATCCAGTCGTCGCCGTCGCGGACGGCGGTCGTCTCCATCCACGTGGCGTCGGAGCCGTGGTCGGGTTCGGTTATGCCGAAGGCGAAGAACTTCGTACCCGCGGCCAGGCCCTCCACCCATTCCTCCCGCTGCTCGGGTGTGCCGTACTCGAGCATGAGGAGCAGCCCGATGTTGTTGCCGACGATGGCGTGCTCGTTCTGCAGATCGCAGTGCAGCCCCAGACCTTTCGACGCCAGGTGCTCGCGGATGATCGCCATCGCCAGGTTCGATCCGTCCCGACCACCGAACTCGGACGGGAAGGGGTAGCGGAAGTGGCCGGCCGCATCCGCGCGTCGTCTCGCCTCTCCCAGAAGAGCTTCCCACTCCTTGTTCGGCAAACCACCACGCTCCCAGTCTGTTCGGGAGTCCTCGCGCCGATGGTCGAAGAAGCGGATGTTGTCGTCGGTCTGCTCGAGGGGAATGATCTCCGCCTCGATGAAGGCATCGAGTTCGGCAAGATAGTCGGTCAGCGACTCGGGCAGTGCGAAGTCCACGATGAACCCCTCTCGGTTGGGATCGGATGTCCGGCGGTCACGGGTGAGGGACCGCGAAGTACTTGGGGTTGGCGACCAGGAGTCGCGCCCGCACGTCGGCGACAACGGCGTCACGGACCTTCGGGTCGGTGCCGTCGAGTTCGCCGGAACGCAGGGCCTCGCACAGCGCGTGCTGATCAGTGACCCCGAGCGCACTCAGACGTTGCGCGCTCGCTTCGGCGTCCCGTGCACCGGTGAGCATCTGTCGACGCACGACGTCGACGACGTTGCCGGCCACTCTCGTATGGAAACGCACCTGCGGCGACAGGTCTGCCTGTACCGCGTCGGACCGCAGGAATTCGGTGAGCGCCTCGAGTAGTTCGACTGCAGTCGGTGAACCGTAGAGATCGTTGTCCGGTTCCTCGCCCGGCGCCTCGGCCAGCGGATCGGGTACCGGTCCCGGCGACACGAGACCCAGGTCGAGCAGTGCGTCGAACTCCTGCTCGGCACTTCGGCGTCCGATCGCGGCCAGTTCGACGGATCGTTCGACGCCATCGAGGTGCCGGGCGGCCTGCACCGCGCAGATCAGTCCCCACTTGACGGTGGCGTAGAGCTCCCACCAGCGCAGGGCTTGTTCGGTGGGACGCCAACCCGCCTCGCGCGCATAGGCGTCGAGGAGCGAGGTCCGGTCACCCATCCCGGCCACGGGCGTCGACCCTCCGAAACGCCACGCCTTCGCACATAGCCAACCGAGGTCCTCGACGGGATCGCCGAGGTGCACCAGTTCCCAATCCAGAACCGCAGCAACTCCTTCGGCGTCGACGAGCAGATTTCCCAGCCGGAAGTCGCCATGCACGAGCGTGTGCCGTGGTGACGGTTCGGGCCGGTTGTCCGTGAGCCACTGGGTGGCCAGCACCAGGCCGGCCGGCATCGCATCGAACTCGCGTGGGAACAGGTCCCGCAAACCGTCGATCGGATCGCCGAGATCACCGAGACCGGGCGTCTGTGCGACGTCTATCCGGTGGATACGTGCGAGGATCTCGCCGCACTGATCGACGAATCCGGCGCGCGCACCCTCGTAGGCATCGTCTCGCAGAATGCGCCGCGGGATGGATTCTCCGTCGATGAAATTCATTGCCAGATAGGGGAATCCCAGCGCGTTGTCGTCCTCGTCGAATCCGGCGTCGAGGATCTCCGGCACCGGCACCCCGGCGTCGGCGGCGGCACGCAGGACCTGCGCCTCGGCCCGCAGTCCGCCGTCGTCGGTTGCAGCGGGAACCGCGCGGATGATGATCGGCTCGACCTGCCCGGTTCCGTCGACGAGGGTGGCCGCGTACGTCGCCCTGCTCGCGCCCGCCGGCAGGAGTCTCGCGCCCTCGACCGAGAGCGTGCCGCCACGCTTGTCGGCGAGGCGGGACGCGATCTTCGCGGCGACACCGTCCGCTTCCGGTACTCCCACGCCCGATCCGTCCCTTCGCACCGTCGCCCGGCGGATGTAACCGCCACCACAGCGAAGCTAGCACGGGATCTGAATCCGGCCTCAGAAATCCAGGCCCGGAGTCTCAGGACTTCGGTGCCTGGAACTCCGGTTGGTCGATGATCCGCACCCACGATCCGTCGGCCTGCCGCGCCACCACCTGCGCGCGGGCGCCTGCACCATCACGGGGTGGAGTCGACGTGAGTGCGAGATCGTCCCCGAATACCAGGGTCGGCAACGGCGGTTCCGGCGCGAAGGTCGGCCGGTGCGCCAAGACCGATGCCCAGAGATCCCGGATCGCGGCCCGTCCGCGCGTGACCTCACCGCGCCGGCCCCGGGGCCGCACCGTCGATCTCGCCTCGCTGCGCGACCGATCGCTCATCTGCCTGCCCCGCGGCGCGGGTATCCGAAGCGTGTTCGACGCGGCGGCCTCGGTCGCCGGAGGAGCCATCCGACCCGCGATCGAGGCCTCGTCGCCGGACGCCATCATCGAGTTGGTCTGCAGCGGAATGGGAGTCGGCATTCTCAGCGAGTCGATCGCCGCGGCCGACGACCGCGTGGTCGGGGTGCCGATCCGGGATGTCGATGCCACCGCACATCTGGGATTGCTCTGGAGGCCGGGAAACTCCGCTGCTGCAGCACGGTTCGTCGAAATTGCCCGGAACGCGTTCGGGAAGAACGGTTGACCTTGTTGCTCGGGGAGCGGTGGCTCAGCATATCCCCCGCTCCCTGAGGTGCGAGCTTGCGAGCCCGACCTCTGCTCCCTGAGGTGCGAGCGAAGCGAGAGGGTCCTATAGCTTGTCAAGTGCTCCGAGGTCAGTGGTGAGGTCGCGGAACACTTCGCGGGCGATGTAGCGCTTGAGGCAGCG
>NZ_SCOC01000064.1:0-10894 GCF_005502615.1 Gordonia sp. ALPHA1B1
CTCCTACCGCATGACACACCGAACGGAGGTACCGCCAACCTAAGAACATCCCGCACAGGGTGGGGACTTTCACCTGGCCACCAGCGGGGACATCAAACTGGCCGTTGACACCGTTCGAGGGTTCGTACGGATACGGCCGGGACCGCATCGTGACGGGTAGGCAGAAGCTCTCCCTGCGAGCACTGGACCGCGATGCATCGTCGGTGGCCCGGCCGGTGCACAGCTTCGACCGCGTTCAGTTGCTGGAGCCCGGTCAGATCGTGGAGATAGAGGTCGGACTCGGTTCGTCGGCAACATCTTTCATGCCCGGCGATCGCCTGCGGCTGGTGCTCGCGGGACGGAACATCGACCGGGGCAACCCGTTGACCGGACATTTCCCCGCCCGCTATCAGACCGGTCCCCGCGGAACGTGTCGGATTCATCGGGGCGGAGATCATCCCTCAATGCTGACGGTGCCGCTGATCGAGGCGACGAATCCGGCGGCCGGTCTGAATCCGTGACGACAGCTGAGGAGAGTACGTGGTGACGACCGAACCCCCGACCTGGCTGCTACTGCCGGGAACCCCGCTGTCGCCGGCGGTGTGGGACGGCGTGCGTGCCGAGCTGGCCGAGTACGGACACGTGATCACGCCTGCGATCAGCCCGCCGCCGGGTTATGCGGATGACGATCTACCCGCGCGGCTCGCCGCCGGGGTCGCGGAATCGGTTGCGTCCGAGGCGCCCTGGCATGTGGTGGGACATTCCTTCGGCGGACAGGTGGCCCTGGAACTCGCGATCCGGCGCCCCGAGCTCGTCTCCCGCCTGACGCTGCTGTGCACCCGAGACACGCCCTTCCCGGCATTCGACGCTGCGGCAGCCGCCGTCGAGGCCGGCACCGTCGATGTCGACGGCACACTCGGCCGCTGGTTCAGCGCAGACGAGTTGCGCAACGATGGACTGGTCGTCCGCTACGCTCGCGAAGCCGTGGCCGCCGCGGACCACGCGTCCTGGGCGTCGGCGCTGCGCGCGATCGCCCAATTCGACTGTTCGCAACGCACCGCGTCGATCTCGTGCCCGGTGACCGTGGTCGCGGCCGAACACGACACGGTGTCCGACGTCGCCTCCATGACAGCCATGCATCAGCGGATACCGGGATCGGACTTCATCGTCCGCGCCGGGGCCTGGCATATGAGCATCTTCGACGACCCGGCCGCGGTGGCGCGAATTCTCCTTTGACGACCGGCGAATCTCGACCGTCGGGCTTCAGGTCGCGTCGGCGATGATCTGCCGCTGGGCCGTGAACATCTCGGCCAGATTGTTGCTGACCGTGGTGTCCATCGCGGGCGGTGCGTCGTCAACCGTGTTGTGCGTGACCGTGAACGATACGCCCCGCTCCTCGCCGACCACGATGATCCCGGCGAGGTGAACCTCGATCGCACCGACCTCGTACTCGCCGGTCATCCGGACCGCTTTGTAGTCACCGTCGATCGGCAGCTCGACCTTCTCGAGCGCGAGAGTGACCGGGACGTCCCCGTCCTCGAGGGTCAGCGTGAAAGACGAACAGGCGGAGACGATCTCGTCGAACTCGTCGTAACCGTTGTCGGCCGGCTTGGTCACGTCGGCACTGTAGTTGTCGAGACCGAAGAGTATCTCGCTGGAGGACGAGGTCTCGGTGAGCTCGCGCTCCGCGCGTTCGTTGCCGGTCTGCTGAGACTGGACCAGCGTCGCACACTTCTCGTTGTCCACGGTGCTGCCGTCGTCGTCGTCGGTACTGCCCGTCTCCGTGCTGAATTCGCCCGTGATGTCCGGGAACTGGTCTTCGGGCAGCACCAGTTGGAGGGCCGAGGCGGTCGGGATCGACGGTTCGTCGTCGCCACCACCGCGCAGGGTCAGCGCCAGCACCACCGCCACCACGACGATCAGTACGAGGACCAGTCCGCCGCCGCCGATGAACCACCACTTCTTGCTCCCGCTCTTGGCCGGCGGGGGCGGTTGCTGACCGAACGGCTGGCCATACGGTTGTTGGCCGAACGGCTGCTGGCCGTAGGGCTGCCCGCCATAGGGCTGTTGGCCGTACGGCTGCCCACCGTACGGACCCGGGTTCGGCGGCTGGCCGGGAGCCGGCTGCGGCCCGCCGGGTTGGTGACCGCCAGATGGCGGCCAGCCGGGTTGCTGCGGCCCCTGCGGACCCATGGCGGTCGGCTGGTTGGGGTCGTAGGGACTGCCCACGGTCGGCTCCTCCTGGTCGGTGACCTCGGGAGATTACCGCGCTTCGATGGGGGCATCGCCGGGTTTCATGCGACTGAATGAGCGACGTCCGGCGGACGGGTCCGGACGTTCACAGGAGCGCGGGCGGTGGGTATTTCGGTTCGTACAGCGTGATCTCCCCGGCGCCGGGGACCTTGACCCGGACAGTCACGCCCCAACCCTCATCGGTCGGTGTGCCGGCGAACTCGGCGCCCCGGCCGGCGAGTTCGCGCATGGTGGAGTCGAGATCGTCGCACATGAACGACACGTCGAACTTCTGATCGGTGCGCCCGGCGCTTCCCTCGTGCTCCCAGGCATTCGGGTGCGCTCCGAGTTCGCTGGGACCGGTCTGGAAGATCAGCCAACCGCCGCCCGTGTCGACGTGCGGGAAGCGCAACACGTCGCGGAAGAATGCGCGGGCGGCGTCCGGGTCGTCGCAGTAGATCAGTGTGTGCACCGCGGTGATCATGGCGCCCAGGGTAGTCGGGCCGCGGAGCCGAACCAGTGTTGTTCGCAGAAGCCGGAACCGGCCCCCAGTGCAGAATATCCGTCCCCGTGAGCCGGTGCGAAGGGCAATATGCCCTTCAAACCTGTTCTGGGGGACGCAAATTCGTGGTAAAGAGACGATCCCTCGCCGGTTACTGGCCCTTCGTGGCTCGTCGCTTGCGCTCCTCGCACCTCAGGGAGCAGGGCTGGGACCTGCGGTTTTACAGTTCTTTCGGATTAGGGAGCAAGGGGAAGGTCAGCTCACCGCCTTCGCGACCAGCGTCGCAATGGTCTTCTCGGCCTCGGTGTCCAGAGTGCTGACCGCGAACGACGTCGGCCAGAATCCGCCGTCGTCGAGGCTGGCGTTCTGGGTGAACCCTAAGGTGGAGTACCGCTCCTTGTCGTCGTGCCCGCTGCGGAAGAAGCACACGACCTTGCCCTTCAGCGCGTAGGCCGGTTGCCCGTACCAGAGCTTCGGCGCGAGGTCCGGTGCGGCCGTGGTGACGATCGCGTGGATGCGTTCGGCCAGCGCGCGATCGGCCGGGTCCATGCTCTCGAGCTTCGCGAGCAGATCGAGTTCCTCGGCCGCCTTCTTGTTCCCGCGCCCGCGGGACTTCTCCTTCTCGAGCTCCGCGGCGCGCTCCTTCATCGCGGCGCGTTCCTGATCGGAGAATCCTCCAGAGCTGCCCATTCGCGTTCCCTTCGCGGTCGACGGCCTCGGGGCCGAGGCAGCTCTCACGGTAGTGCGGCGGGTCTAGGGGCTTCTCGATTCCGAACCGGTCACAGGTCTCGACGCGGACTCACACCCGCCCTCGCAGGATCGCGTTCCAGTACAGGCGCGGGAGGGCATATCGGTCGAAGGCCCACGCACTCCGGCGCGGTTTGAGCGGGTCGATGACCGACGGCAACGACGACGTGATGGTCCCGTCGCGGTCGAACTCGGCGGCGATGAGATGATGTGCGTCCGTCGCGATCGGAGCGACGGTGTACCCGTCGTAGGCGGTGAGTTCCTCGCCGGCCCGCGCGGCCGCGATGTTGTCGGCGAGCACCGAGATCTGCCGTCGCAACCCGCCGCCCGACGGGTCGGTCGCGATCGCGGCGCCGTCACCGGCTCCCCAGATGGACGGATGGGTGCGGTGACGCAGCGTGTGGGGATCGATGTCGACGAGCCCCCGGCCGCGGGCGCCGGCCAAGCCCGAGTCGGTCACCAGGTCGGCGCCTCGGAAGGGCGGGACGAGGTGCAGCATGTCGTAGTGCACGTCCTGGGTGGCCGAGCCGGTGACCACGGTGACCCGGCGATCGACCGGATGTAGTCGTACCGAACTGTCGAGCAGCACGCGGACGCCGAGTTCGTCGAGGCACTCCAAGAGGCGGGCGTCGAGGGCATCGACGCCGAGCAGATGGGGCCGGTCTACGGTCAAGGTGATGTCGAGCGACTCGAGGATTCCTCGACGCCGCCAGTGGGCGGCGGCCAGGAACAGTGGTTTGAGTGTGGTCCCGGTGCAGCTGACCGGCGGACGCGGGACGGTGAACACCGCTCGCCCACCCCGTGGCATCGAGGTGACGAGATCCCAGGTCTGTTCGGCCCGGTCGAGATAATTGCTGGCCACCGCCGGGTCGGCGATCGCGAGTTCGATCCCCGGCATCGCGTCGTGATCCGGTACTAGTCCGACGGCCAGGACGAGGTCCCGGTAGCCGATGTCGGCGCCCGAGGCGCAGCGGATTGTCCGCTTTCCCGCGTCGACGACGACGGCGGTGTCGCGCAGCCACGTCACCCCGTCCGGCGTCACCGATCGCTGCGTGCGCTCGGCGTCCTGCAGTGTCGCCTGACCTCCGCCGACGTAGGAGAGCAGTGGGCGGTAGGTGTGGACGGCCTGCGGTTCGATCACCGCGACATCGGTGACGCCCAGACGCAGCAGTCGCGCCGCCGCGCTGAGGCCGGCGTTTCCGCCGCCGACGATGACGACGTCGAAGTGTCGGGTCTCGCGAGATGAGGTCATGCGGGTCAATACCCGGCCGGGCGGTCGGGAAAACCGGGGGAGCCGGCTGTGCCGGGTGCCGGGGCCGCCTCGGCCGGGTCCTCGTGGTCCGGGCGCTTGGTGCGACCATGGACCGATGACCGCCACGCTCGTCGCCAAGGACGTCGCCGGGGGATATGCCCACCGCGTCCTCTTCGACCACCTCGATCTCACGGTGGCACCCGGCGACGTGATCGGCGTGGTCGGTGCCAACGGTGCCGGGAAGACGACGCTGCTGCGGGTACTCGCCGGTGATCTCGCGCCCCTGGAGGGGACGGTGACCCGTGCACCGTCCGACGCTTTCGTCGGATGGTTGCCGCAGGAGCACGAACGGGTTCCCGGTGAGGTGGTGCGCGCGTACGTCGCCCGCCGGACGGGGTGCGCGGCGGCGACGGCGGCGATGGACGCGGCGGCGGACGCGTTGGCCGACCCCGACGCCGCGGCGCCGGGAGATCCGGCCGAGACGTATGCGGCCGCGCTCGACCACTGGTTGGCCACCGGGGCGGCCGATCTCGACGAGCGGTTGCCCGCGGTCCTCGCCGACCTCGGGCTCGGCGACGGCGTCATCGACCCGGACGCCACCCTGATGGCGGATCTGTCCGGCGGCCAGGCCGCCCGGGTCGGGCTCGCCGCGCTGCTGTGCTCGCGGTTCGACATCGTGCTCCTCGACGAACCGACCAACGACCTCGATCTCGACGGTCTCGCGCGCCTGGAGGAGGTCGTGGCCGGCATGCGGGGCGGCGTCGTCCTGGTCAGTCACGATCGAGAGTTCCTCGCGCGCAGCGTCACCCGGGTGCTCGAACTCGACCTCGCGCAGCACACCAACACCGTGTACGGCGGCGGCTACGAGAGCTACCTCGAGGAGCGTGCCGTCGCCCGCCGTCACCGTCGCGAGGAGTACGAGGAGTTCGCGGCCAAGAAGGCCGACCTCGTCGCACGCGCTCGGACCCAGCGTGAGTGGTCGAGTCAGGGTGTCCGCAATGCCATCCGGAAAGCGCCGGACAACGACAAGATTCGACGTCGCGCCGCCACCGAGTCCAGTGAGAAGCAGGCGCAGAAGGTCCGGCAGATGGAGAGCCGGATCGCTCGGCTCGACGAGGTCGCCGAACCGCGCAAGGAATGGGTTCTCGAGTTCACCATCGGGTCCGCGCCGCGCTCCAGCTCGGTGGTCGCCACCCTCAATGAAGCGGTTGTGCGACAGGGGGATTTCGTGCTGGGCCCGGTGTCGTTACAGGTGAACGCCGGCGAACGCATCGGCATCACGGGCCACAACGGTGCCGGCAAGACGACGCTGCTGCGGCTACTACTCGGTCGCGTCGTACCCGACGAGGGGACCGCGCGACTCGGTGCCAACGTCGCGATCGGCGAGATCGACCAGGCGCGTGGCCTGTTCACCGGTCCCCGGCCGCTGGCCGAACGGTTCGAAGCGCTGGTCCCCGAATACTCCACCGCGGACGTGCGAACGTTGCTCGCCAAGTTCGGGCTGCGGGCCGATCACGTGGACCGGCCGGTCGGAGAGCTGTCACCCGGCGAACGCACGCGGGCCGGACTCGCCCTGCTGCAGGCGCGGGGCACCAATGTCCTCGTCCTCGACGAGCCGACCAACCACCTCGACCTGCCGGCCATCGAGCAACTCGAGTCCGCCCTCAATTCCTACGACGGCGCAGTGCTTCTCGTGACCCACGATCGGCGCATGCTGCAGAACGTGCGCGTCGACCGGCACTGGGACGTCGACGGCGGCCGGTTCAGCGAGCGCTGAGATCTCTCAGCCCGCGAGCCGGGTGTCTACCCCACGCACGTCCGCCGGCAGATCCTCCTCGGCGCTCCCGAGCCCGAGGTGCTCGCGCAGGGTCGTGCCCTCGTACTCCGTGCGGAACAGGCCGCGGCGCTGCAGCTCTGGGACCACGTAGTCCACGAAGTCGTTGAAGGTGCCCGGGGTCTGCGCACTCGACACGATGAACCCGTCGGCCTCACCGCCGGTGAAGGACTCCTCGATATGGTCCGCGACATCGGCGGCCGTGCCGACGAACTGCGGCAGCAGGACTCCCTGGGCGTAGAGCTTGCCGATGTCGCGGAGGGTGAGACTGTCCCGCTCGGAGAGGCGTCGGGCGACGTCGAACAGCCCCTGTGTTCCGCTCACCTGGACGTCTTCGACGGGAGCGTCGAGATCGTAGGCGGAGAAGTCGTGGTCGGTGTGAACCGACAGCGTGATCAGGCCGGAGATCGGATCGGCGAGTTCGTTGTGGAACGCCTGCTTCTCCCGGGCGATCGACTCGGTCTCGCCGATGAACGGGATGAACGACGGGAAGATGTTGACGTGGTCGGGATTTCGGCCGAAGTTCACCGCCCGCGACTTCACGTCGTCGTAGTAGGCCCGGCGTCCCTCCGGGGTCGGGTCGATCTCGAAGATCGCCTCGGCCCACCGCGCGGCGAAGTCCTTGCCGGTGTTCGACGATCCCGCCTGGATGAGTACCGGGCGATGCTGCGGTGAGCGGGGCTGGTTCAGCGGACCCCGCGTGCGGTAGTGCGTGCCTTCGTGGTCGACGGTGTGGATCTTCGACGGATCCGCCCAGACGCCGGACTCCTTGTCGGCGGTGACGGCGTCGGCATCCCAGCTCGACCACAGCTTGATCGCCGTGCTGACGAACTCCTCGGCGCGCACGTACCGCTCGTCGTGTCCGACGTGGTCGTCGAAGCCGAAGTTCTGCGCCTCGGCCTGCGACAGCGACGTCACGATGTTCCACGCGATCCGTCCACGGGTGAGGTGATCGAGGGAACCGAAGACGCGCGCGAGTTCGTAGGGGTGAAAGTAGGTGGTGGACTTGGTGACCGCGATGCCGAGCCGGGTGGTGACGGCGGCGATGCTCGCCGCGACCAGGCTCGGATCGATCGTCGCCGCGGCCTGGGTGCCGCGCCGGAAGGGTTCGGACTGGTCGCCGCCGAACCGGACCGGTGCGGCGAGCAGGTCGGCGAAGAAGGCGAAGTCGAACTTGCCGCGTTCGAGGATGCGGCCGACCCGGTGGTAGTGGTCTGGCCCGAAGTAGTCGGTCTCCGACCCGGGATGACGCCATGCGGCGTGCGAATGGGTGACGGGGGAGGCGATCAAGAAACCACCGAGGTGGAGCTGACGGGTCACGGATGATGTCCTTCGGTCTGGGTCGCCGGAGCGAGTCGGGGAGGTGCCGCCACGGGCAGGGAGGTGATCGGGACAAGTCAAGGCGCGCCGAACGCCGAGGGCGAGGGTTGAGCCCGCCGTGATCGCAACAGACCCTTGACATACAACCAATTGGTTGTATGTTTGAGGCGTGGCCGAGAACGTAGGCGAACCGACAGACGAGGACCGGGCCGACGCCCTGTTCCACGCGCTGTCGGACCGCACCCGTCGTGACATCCTGCGACGCGTGCTCGCCGGCGAACACTCGGTCTCGGTGCTCGCCGCGAAATACGACATGAGCTTCGCGGCGGTACAGAAGCACGTCGCCGTCCTGGAGAAGGTCGGTCTGCTCACCAAGCGTCGTTCCGGACGCGAGCAGCTGGCCAGCGGCGATGTCGCGGCAGTGCGTTCGGTGGCCTCGATGCTCACCGAGCTCGAAGCGGTGTGGCGTGGTCGTATCGCCCGCATCGACGATCTGCTCACGCTCGAATCACCCTCACCCACAACCACACCGGAGGAATGAACAATGCCTGTCATCGATGTGACACCCGACCTGGACGCCCGGACGATCACCATCAACGCCGAGTTCGCGGCCCCGATCGAACGGGTGTGGCAGATCTACGCCGATCCGCGTCAGCTCGAGAAGATCTGGGGCCCGCCCACCTATCCGGCGACCGTCGTCGACCACGACCTGCGCCCGGGTGGCAAGGTCACGTACTACATGACCAGTCCCGAGGGCGAGAAGTTCGGCGGCTACTGGAAAGTCGAATCGGTGGACGAGCCCACCGGCTTCACCTTCCTGGACGGCTTTGCCGACGGGGACCTCAACCCGATCACCGACATGCCCGAATCCCGCAATTCCTACGCATTCACCGAGACGGACGGTAAGACCGTCGCCACCTTCATCAGCACCTACGACTCGGCCGAGGCGTTGCAGAAGGTGCTCGACATGGGAGTCGTCGAAGGTGCGTCGTCGGCGGTCAACCAGATCGACGAGTTCCTCGCGGCCTGAGGGTCACAGGTTCGAGTTGAGCGTCGGAAACCCCTCGGGCAGTTCGGCGGCCGGGCCACCGGCGCCGGACCCCGTGGGCTCGACGTCCAGCCCGTGCGTGTAGGCGGCCATCGAGATCGACCCGGCGGCATGGCCGTCCACGAGCAGATCCAGCGGGGCGTCTCCGGCGAGTCCGGCGATGTACAGCATCGGTAGATAGTGGTCCGGGGTCGGCACGGACTTGTCGAAGTCGGGATGTCCGTCCAGACTCAGCACACTCGACGGCTTGTCCAGCAACACCTCTCGGGCCGCGTCGTCGAACCGGTGGGCCCAGTCGAATCCGCTGTCGGGCTTCGCGAAGTCGACCGCGCGTAGGTTGTGCACGATGTTGCCGCTGCCGATGATCAGCACACCCTGGTCGCGGAGCGGGGCGAGCCGGCGGCCCAGTTCGTAGTGGTGCTCGTAGTCCTTGAAAGCGTTGAGCGACAACTGGAGTACGGGTACGGACGCATCCGGGAACGTGTGCACCAGCACCGACCACGTCCCGTGGTCGATACCCCAGCTGTCGACGTCGTGACCGCACCACGTGGGTTTGACGACATCGGAGACCATGTCGGCGACATCCGGGTCGCCCGGGGCAGGGTACTCCACGTCGAAGAGGTCCTGCGGGAAACCGTAGAAGTCGTGGATGGTCCGCGGCCGTGGCATCGCCGTCACGGCGGTGGCGTTGGTGTACCAGTGCGCCGAGATCACCAGGATCGCTCGCGGTTTCGGCACCGATGCACCCAGAGCGGCCCAGGCCTCGGTGTACTTGTTGCGCTCCAGGGCGTTCATCGGGTTGCCGTGACCGATGAACGCGACCGGCATCGTCCCCGAGCTCGTCGCGTCTACCGCTGACATCGTCGCCTCCTCCGGCCGATTGCGGACGGAGTCGACGCTACTCCGGAATCGACGAAGTCGCCGACAGGGGTTCGGCGCCCGTGAAAATTCGACAATGCACAAGCGCTGGTCAATGCTGATTGCCGCGGTCCTCGCGATCGTTCTGGCGGCGTGCGGCACCGGGGGCGGTGCCGAACCCGCGTCCTCGTAGGCGTCGTCGTCCAACCCGCAGCAGGCGGCGCAGATCGAGTAGATCGTCGAAGGACTGATGGAGTCCCAACACCTCAAGTCGGTGATCGTGCGTGTCACCGACGACGGCCAGGAGGTGACCACCAAGGCGTTCGGCGAGTCGCAGACCGGTGTACCCGCCACCGCGGACATGCACTTCCGCAACGGGTCGGTCGCCATCGCCTACGTCGCGGCGGTGCTGTTGCAACTCGTCGACGAGAAGGCGGTCGCCCTCGACGACATCATCGCGACATGGGTGCCCCAGATCCCCAACAGCGACCGGGTCACCCTCCGGCAACTGGCGACGATGACGTCGGGGTACCAGGACTATGTGCTCGGCAACGACGCGTTCGAGATCGAGGAGTTGACGAACCCGTTCAAGGCGTGGACGACCGACGAGATGTTGTCCTACGCGGTGAACGAGCCGCTGCTCTACGCGCCGGGGACGAACTGGAACTATGCGCTCGGCCGAGGGCTATGACACCAACCAGATCTTCGCGCAGATCGGCGCACTGATGGCACCCGACGCCGCGCCACCGATCCCGCGGAACTGACGCCGCCGCGAGCCCCGGCCGTCGTGCTGCGAAAACCCACTCAGCGCGGGTGCCATAAGGTGGCAGGTATGGTCGACCGCCTCCCCGACGACGATCTACGGGTCGGAAACCCGGAACGCGAGCGGGCCGTGACTCTCCTCAATGATGCCTTCTCGTCCGGATATCTGGAGATCGCGGAGTTCGAGGAGCGGTCCGGTCTGGTGTACGCCGCCAAGACCCGCGCGGACCTGCGAGCCGTCCTGGAATGAATCGCCCCGGGTTTGCTGGAGGCTCGGTTAGTTGGTTCCAGCGTTTGCGGGGACCGGGTTCTCACGGTAGCTGGTGACGGTGTGGGTCGACCAGTAGGCGCTCTCGTACT
>NZ_SCOC01000065.1:0-10632 GCF_005502615.1 Gordonia sp. ALPHA1B1
CCTGCGAGGGCGTGGCGATGGTCATCGGATGTCCTTCGGGCGGGTCGGTAGGAGGGCTGTGCCGCGGGGGTCAGCCGGCGGTCGGGGCGGTGGAGGCGGCGGGTGCGCTGGGCGCGGCGTCGGCGATTGCCCGGGTCCGCTTGACCGCGAACACGATCAGCGCGATCGGCACGACCCAGTTGAGCAGGATGTTGCCCGGGTGGCTGCCGGACACCGACGCCGACGACGCCAGCAATCCGGCAACGATGTGCGAGCAGCCCATGAGTGCGATCGCCCCGGCCCACAAGAGGCTGATCTGGCGGTTCTTCGCGCGGAACACGGGTGAGTGCCACAGGGCGGGATCGACGGTCTCGCGGGCGTACTGCTCGGTGAACGGGACCGTGAACGCGGACACGGCCATGACCGCGGCGAGGACGAACGCCGAACCACCGCGACCGAAGAACACGAGCGCTTCGTCGACCTGAGTATCACCGACGATGCCGATGAGCGCGATGACGCCGAACAGGACGACCCCGGCGACGTCGATGATCTTCCAACCGCCGCCGGTGCGGACGGCCTCGTAGATGGTGACGGCCAGGGCCAGCGCGCAGGCGGCGATCGCGGCGAGCGTGACGTGGTCGGCACCCAGGCGTTCGGCCGCCCAGGCGAACACGAACCAGGGGGCGAGTCCCAAGATCATCGATTTGGCGTTCACGGGTGGTCTCCTTCGGTACGGCCGAGGTGGGTCCTCGTTGGGGGTACACCCACTGTCCGCCGTACCGATGACGCGTACATCTGCGTCATGACGGAGAAAACTGCGCCAACCGTGCGACGATGCTCAGTTCTGCTGCCGACCCACGACGAACGCGGCGAGTTCGACGCGGGTGCGCAGGCCGAGTTTGGCGAGGGCGTGGGAGACGTGGGTCTGCACCGTGCGGGTCGAGATGAACAGTCGGTCGGCGATCTCGCCGCCGCTCATGCCGGCCGCGACCAGTTCGGCGACGGTCGTCTCGGTCTTGGTGAGACTGTCCCAACCATGGGTCGGCCGGTCGCGTGCCGCGGGGCCGAGCCGAATCCCCAACGGACGCAACCGCGAGGCCACGCGTGCGGAGCTGGTGCTTGCTCCCATGGCACGCGTCAGTCGCATCGCTCGCCGGGCGAGCTCGCGGGCGCGGTCCCGGTCTCCCGAAAGGGCGACCGCGCACGCGGCTTCCTCCCACATGCACGCCTCGGACTGCCGGTCCCCGACCGCCTGCACGATCTCGGCGTACTCGTCGGCGGCGTGCACGATCGTCAACGGGTCCGCGTCGTGGAGCACCACCGAACACATCGCGCGGGCCACCGCGACGGGCCCGGACATGGGCCGCGCGGGCGGTACCGGGAACTCGTCGAGCCCGTCCAGAATGCTGCCGAGCAGCGCGGTGTCGCCCGCACGCGCGCCGATCCGCGCGGTCTCGAGAACGACGGTGGGCAGCCAGGAGTACAGACCGAACCGGTGGCCGTGGTCCCATGCGCTGCCGGCTGTCGTCGCGGCCGCACGTAGTTTCCGGTTCGCCTCGAGCAGCAGGGCGCGGGCCTGGGTGGGCACCGGGAAACCGAACTGGTCCGGTAGTCCCGTGTCGTCCCACGCGTCGAGGCGGGTCGACGCGGCCGCCAGATCGCCGCGCAGCACGTCGACCATGGCCCGCCCGCCGACCGCCATCGACTTCCAGCCCATGTCCGCGGAGTCCGCGCGATCCAGTCCGGCATCGAAAGATGCCGCCGAGTCGTCGAGGTCGCCGAGCCCGAGAGCTATTCCGCCGCGGGTGAACTCGTGGTAGGCGGTCATCCAGTCGGCGCCCCGGCTCGATCGCAACCGGGCGGCACCCGCGAGCAGGTCGGCCGCGGCCGCCGGGCCGTGCGCATACTGTTCGATCAGCGACGGCCAGATGTCGGCCGACGACGTCGACAGTGTGCCGCCGGCGGATTCCGCCGCGTCCCGACGCGAGGCGAGCAGCGCGATCCCGAGCGCCTCCTCCACCTCGCCGCGCAGGAACCGGCGTAGTGCCTCGGCGATCAGGCCGGACACCGATCGGGTGGACGCGTCCCGCTGGACGTCGAAGAACGGGGTGTCCGGCGCGGGTCTTCGTCCGTCGAGGATGCCCACGTAGTGCCGCAGGTCGGTGAGCGTGCCGGCGACGTCGTCGCCGACCGAGAGTTGCAGGGTCTCGTCGATCAGGTCCCGCACCCGGTCGGTGTCCCCCTTGGCGATCAGGGCGAACAACAGGATCCGATGCAGCTCGGCGAACTCGGCGATCTCGGTCGCCAGTCCCATGCCGTCCTCGGCGACGCGTGAGGCCCGGTCGAGTTGTCCGGTTCGGGCGAGGGCGAGCGCGAGTGCGGTGTTGACCCCCGCCGACGGACGTGCGGTGCCGGCCAACGTCTCCAGGAGTTCCGCCGCGACCGCCGGTGTGCTGGCGAGTTCGCTCTCGGCGCGGCGTACCGCCGCGAACATCGCGGTTTCGTCACTGCCCGAGGCGATTCGGTGATGTGCCACGGACTGCGGATCGTGCCGGGTACTGGGATGGCTGGCGATCGCGTCGTGCAGCACCGAGCGCAGCATCGGATCGAGTTGTTCGTAGGTGACGTCGGCGTAGAGGTCGTGCGTGAAGCGCAACGCTCCTCCGTCGTCGACACCGACGATCCCGGCGTCGATCGCCGACTGGGCCGGCCCGACCAGCGAGGCGGGCGGAACCGCGTCGACCGCGGCCAGTTGCGCGAGCGTCGCCGGGCGGCCCCAGACCGCGAGCTTCTGCGTCAGCTCGCGGGCACGACCGTCGAGGAGGGCGACGTGTTCGGCGATCGCGTCCTCGAGTCCACTCGGTACCCCCGACGCGGTGCGTGCGTCGACCGCCGCGTGACCGTCGACGATCCGCAGACCGCCCGACTGCTGCAGCGCGCGCAGCACCGAGATCACGTGCATCGGGTTCCCACCCGATGCACCGAGCAGCCCGAAGAGTTCGGCGTCCGGTGCGGCACCGACGGTCTCGATCGAGATCCGGTGGACCTCGTCGGCGCCCAGCGGGGGCAGGGACCAGTCGACGACCTCCGCTCGCGCCACCAACCGGTTCAGCAGATCCCGTTCTGGGAGCGGCCGCCGGCCGAGGAGCATCACCAGCGGTAGGACCCGCGTGGCAGGGACGAGGCGGGACAACAGTTCCAGGGTCGCCGCATCGGCGTGGTGGGCATCGTCGACGACGAGCACGAGCGGCCCGTCGGCACACAGCGTGTCCACGCGCGCGTAGAGATCGTCGTCGAAGCCATCGGGAACCGGGGTCGGCAGATCCACTCCGAGCAGCTGCCCGGCGAGTCCGAACGGTTGGCGCCACGACAATTCGTCTGCCCGCACCGTGCGAACGAAACCATCTGTGGCAGAGGCCAGTTCCCGGAGCGTATGGGTCTTTCCGGCGCCCGGGCCGGCGGTGATCACGCCGACCCCACGGCGGGCGGAACCCGAATCGCGTTGGGCAGCGGCGACGAAGTCGTGCATTTCGTCGACCACCGCACGACGGTCGGCGGACTGGGACGCGAGCACGGACTCAGGGTATCGGTTGTGTCCGATTCGCGTGATCTATCTGCTCACCTCACCGGCCGAACTCGGACCCGTATCCCTGCCGGTCCGCAGCCGCGGCCAGTCGCCGGTCGAGGTCGTCGGTCCAGTCGCGGGCGACCTGCGCGTCGAGCACGGCCAGTCGCTCGGCCACGGGCGAGCGCTGCGCGGGCCCGCACCCGGCGAGAAGGGACTCGAACAGCGCGCGCAGGCGGCGTTGCACCTGAACCTGGCCGGTGCTGTGCCGTCGGATCTCGTCGGTCCCGATCGCGACGTAGTCCGCCCAGCTGCGCCGGATGCCGCGGACCGAGGGGTCGCTCGAGAACTGTTCGCCGCGAAGCCGCGGAGCCAGCAGGAGCAACAGGTCCTCGGTGTGGTCGAGCGCCTGGACCACGACGCTCGGATCGTTGCTCCCAGCCGACATCGCCTTGAGCGCGATGTCCGAGATCGCCTGCAGCGCCGCGGCGGGACTCACCGAGGGTTGATGGGTGTCCCCGAACAGCAGACAGGCCAGCACGTGGCGCTTCTCCACCTGGGTCGGATCACCGACGATCTCGATCACCGGGAGATCGTGCGGCACATGGTCTCCGACGGCAACCAGCACGTTGATCCGCACGTTCCACGACGCCGCGTACCGCCGCAGACGATCACCGTTGACCGCCAGCAGGACCCGCCCCCGCGCGGTCACCTCGCCCAGCCTGATCTGCGTTCGCATCTCATCCGTCGCATTCGGGTCCGTCGCCGCGCCCGGGCCGGTCCCCAATAGCTCGGCGTCGCTCGCGTCGGAATCGGAGCGGGTACCGAACTCGGTTGCGGCGGTGCTCTCGTCGTGCCTGTCCGCCGGCGGCAGCTGCCGCACGATAGCCGACCGGCCGTCGTCGGCGATCCACTGCAGCAGGCGCGAGGTGTTCAGGATCGTCCCGACCTTCCCGACGAGCGCGATGAACAGGTACGCGCTGACGGTGGTGAGCATGAATGCGATCGCCGTGGACAGGCCGGGGGTCGGCTCGTCCGGACCCCCGACCGACAGGTCGATCGCGATGATCACGCTGTAGACGAAGGTCGCGAGAAAGAAGCCGGTGGACCACCGCATGACGGGTTCCTGCTGCAACATCGGGATCACCCGCACCGAGATCGACGACGCCCCGAACTGCATCGCGAGCGTGACGGCGGTGAACACGAGACCGGTCAGGGTCGCCATCGAACCAGCGATGACGCTGAGCAGCGTCGCCAGCGTTCCGGGATCGACTTCCAATTCGAGGAGTTCATCGAATCCGACGGTGGTCCACGCGGCGACGATCGCCAACGTCACCAGCACTACCGGCAGCCGCCAGATCGGGACCGAGCGCAGGGCCCGGCGCGTGCGCCGCCATCGGATAGCGGTCGCCAGCGCGCTCGGTACCTTCTCGGTCACCACGCCGACCGCCGTCGGGACGGACGCCGGCGGGGGAACCGGAACGGGAGCCGGCGCGTCGGGCACCCCGAAACGCCCCGCCACCGCCTCCTGCACGACGATCTTCCATCGCATCAACGGTTCTCGATATCGCTGCTCACGCCCGATCGCGCGAGCCAGTTTGCGGGGGCGGTTCTTGTATCGCCACCGGGCCCACGGTGATCGCGGCCGCGCGAGTCGCGCGGCACCGAACCACAGCAGGACCGGGACGAACATGCCCACCAGTCCGGTCCAGACCTTGCCCTTGATCAGGGTGACGATCGCCAGGAGCACGTTGAGCACGACGACACCCGCCGCGACCAGCCGTGCCACCAGGCCGTTCTCGTTCCGGATGTCCCCGACGACCTCGAACGCCCCGAACGGCTGCAACCCGAGGAGGAAGAGCAGACCGATGGCGATCGCGACGAACACCGCGTCGATCGACGTCCGCCCCTCCTCCGCCCAGTAGACGTCGCGCAGGTGGAGGATGAGCGCGAACTCGTCGAGCACGAGCGCCGCTCCGATGCCGAACAGGGCCGCCAGGACACAGTCGATCACCGGTGTCCGGAGCGGGTCGACCGCGACGAATCCGAAGCCCGCCACCAACATCGCCATCATGCCGAAGAAGGCGTGGTGCACATGCACCCCGCCCGGCGTCACGTTGCCCGGCCACCAGCTGACCTCAGCGCGGATCATCCGCACGCTGAAGCGGATGAAGAGGAAGGTCAGGACGAAGGCGAGTAACAGGAAGAACAACGGCAGGCGACCGGTCTCGACGATCCGCTCATCGAACCACCCGGTCATCCCCCGACCCTAGCGGCAGCGCCGGGGGTTCTCGCGGGCAATCGCGACTCTGATCTACGGGCCGAGCCGGCGCAGTGCACTCAGAGCCGCGTTGTGGCCACACATTCCGTGCACTCCGGCGCCCGGTGGCGTGGACGCCGAGCAGATGTAGACACCCGGGATTCCGGTGCCATACGGGTCGGCCGCGATCCGGGGGCGCATCACGACCTGGAGGGGATCGTTTGCCCCGCCGATGATGTCGCCGCCGACGAGGTTGGCATTGCTCGCGGCGAGATCTGCGGGCGTGCGCACAACGGACCCGACGATCCGATCGCGCGTCCCCGGCGCGAAGCGTTCCAGCTGCGCGAGCACAGCGTTCGTGGCGTCGCCGCTGTAGCCATGCGGCACATGTGCATAGACGTACACCGGATGGACGTCACCGACCGACCGCGCCGGATCGGCCAGATATTGCTGGGCGACGAGGACGAAGGGCCGCTCCGGCATCCGGCCACGATGGATCTCGGCCTCGGACGCGACGACCTCGGCGGCGGAGCCGCACACGTGCACGGTGCCCGCCCGACCGGAGAACTCGTCCCGCCACGGAATTCCGCCGTCGACGGCGAGGTCGAGTTTGACCGCGGCGGGCGCCCGCCGAAACCGTCGATACGCCTTACGGACTCGGCTCGGGAGTGCGTCCCCCGCAAGGTCGGCGACCGCGCCGGGCTCCAGGTCGAGCAGGATCACATCCGCCGGTGGGAGGTCGGAGAGGGAGCTGACCCGATGGCCGGTTTCGATGCGGCCGCCCAGCGTTGTCAGCACCGCGGCGAGGGCCTCCGGCATTCGGGCCGTCCCGCCCTTGATGATCGGCCAGCCGTACCGATGCGAGATGGCGGCGAACATCAGCGCGAACGCAGAAGTGGTCGGCCGGGTGAGCGGGTACCACCCATGGGCGGCGTTCCCGGCGAACAAGGCCGCCGCCTCGTCCGTGTGCCACACCCGTCCCAGGACGGTTGCGGGCAGGAGAGCGGCGGGCCCGAACCGGGCAAGCGGGCCGAGATGACGCGGCACGTGCAGGAGCGGGCCCAGCACTTCCTGCGCCAGGTCGTCGAAGTTCTCCGCCAACGGACCGAACAGGCTCCGCCATCGTGGGCCGTCGACCCCGAGAAGCCGACTGGTCTCGTCCAGCGAGTTCATCATGGCGCCGGCCCGGCCGTCGGGCAGCGGGTGTGCGAGGTCGATCTCCGGCCAGCCCCATTCCAGGCCGTGGTCGGCGAGTCCGAGGCTCTGAAAGAACGGCGATGCCAGCCCGATCGGGTGGACGGCCGCGCCGTCGTCGTGCATCAGGCCGGGCAGGATCCGCTCGGACGAGCGGGCACCACCACCGATCGTCTCGGCCGCCTCCAGCACGGTCACCACGATGCCCCGCTGCGCGAGGGTGATGGCGGCGGCGAGCCCGTTGGGGCCCGCCCCCACCACGATGGCCGAGGTCATGAGCGGCATCGTATTCGATGTGCATCGGCACGACCGCGATCGCAGAACTCGATGCCGGGCTCGACATGGTGGTTGCCCGGATGAGCCGCCCGCCTCACTGCATGTCGGGGTGATCGGAATGTCGGGCCGGCCCGGGCTCGCTGCGTCTGGCGGACGCCAGGCGGGACGACGCCTGCGCGCGTAGGGCGGCGACGTCCGCTGCCGGCGCCGGCGCGGTGGACGCCGCGAGTGAGGCATCGGGCAGGTGTCGACGCAGCTCCTCGATCAACGCCGCGGCCTGCCCGGGTGGACCATCGTCGTCGTGCACCACGCAGATCGCGAACTCCGAATCGGCCAGGCGTGCCAGGGCGGAATCGGCGGGAAGCAATTCGACGCAGGTCCGGGCCCGGCGAACCAGTCGCTGCTCCCTCTCGCGCGGGTCGTCGGTCGTCCCGGAGTCGTCGACTGACCACGAGATCACCGTGACCGCCGCGGCCGACCGCCGTCCGTCGAGGAGCCCCGCGGTCGCGAGTTCCCAGCCCGCGCGGTTGAACACGCCGGTCAGCGGGTCAGAGCAGACCGCGGTGAGCAGCGTCCGCGTCAGCAACCCGAACGACTCGGCCGCCGCCGGGATGGCGACGGCGACGACGATGTAGGTGCTGAGGTACTTCGGTGCGGGCGCCACGGCAAGCGCGACGACGCACCCGGCCGTCAGCACACCGATGAACGCCCACGCCTGCCGACGCGGAAGAGTGGCACGGACGTACATCGCCAGGAACATAGCCGCGATCATGCACAGGAACTCGGCGCTGATCAGCTCGTGGAACGCCATCACCGCGGGGGTGGCGACACCGGCCGCGATCACGGCCGGTAGCGGGCGCTGCGGCCGCACCGACAGCCACCCCAGCGCCGCGAGCCCCAGCACGACGGCGACCAGTCCCCCGGTCGGGTCGGACAGGGTCGCCGAGTCGTCGGTCGGGAACAGCGTGAGAGCCACGCCCACCGCGTACAGCAGCGTCGTCACCGCCAGATAGGTCCGCAGCACATGCAGCGGCGATCGCGGGAGCGGGCCCCTCAGCGCTCCCAGGTGCAGGTCCGGTCGATACATCCCCCACTCCGATCCTCGGTATCGGTCCCCGATCCGAGGTTGCCAAATCGCGTCGAGTTGCGCGACCGGCGCGGGGTGCTCACTCGGTATGACCCATTCGGGGACGGGAGCACTGTTCGGCTCGGTTCAGGGCCTCACCCCGCCTATCCTGATCCGATGGACACCCTCGTCACCGTGGTCGTCGTCGACGACCACCCGTTCTTCCGCGACGGTGTATCCCGTGGCCTGAGCGCCAGTGGGCGGGTACGGGTCGTCGGCGAGGCCGCCGACGGCCTGGCCGGGCTCGAGCTGATCCGTCGGGAGAAACCCGACGTCGCGGTGGTCGACCACCAGATGCCGCACATGACCGGCGTCGAGGTCGCCCATGCGGTGACGCGCGACGGGTTGCCGACCCGGGTCCTGCTGCTGTCCGCGGTCACCGACGGCCCGATCGTCTTCCGGGCGCTGCAAGAGGGTGCGGCCGGTTATCTGTCGAAGGACGCCGATCGCGACGACATCGTCGGCGCGGTGACCCGGGTGGCCAAGGGAGAGACGGTGGTACCGCCGGAACTCGCCGCGGGACTGGCCGGCGAGATCCGCGCGCAGACCCAGCGTGATGCGCCGGCCCTGAGCGAGCGGGAGCGCCAGGTGCTCACGGGATTTGCACGCGGACAGTCGATTCCACAGGTCGCCGCCGAGCTCTACATCGGTGCGTCGACGGTCAAGACGCACACCCAGCGCCTCTACGAGAAGCTCGGCGTGTCCGACCGTGCGGCCGCGGTCGCCGAGGCGATGCGCCGTGGGCTCCTCGAATAGCGCGGACCCCTCGAAGCCAGGGGTCGACGACGGTGGCAGCGTCGAGATCGCGGGAGCGACACGCTATCTGGGTCTCGACGAGTTCGCCGACGAACCGCGGATCCACGACATCCTGATCGACCACGCGATCCGGGGAATCCGGATCCAGGTGGTCCTCCGACTGTTCCTGTCGCTGTTCGTGTTGCTGACCGTCAGCCTCGACCCACCCGCGCACGCGGAGACGTTCAGCGTCGTGACGGCGATTCTCTACGCGGCCTGGTGCATCGGCGGGGCGGTCGTGGTCGTCCGCCATGAATCAGCGATGATCCGATACTCGTGGATCGCGCTGCCGATCGACCTCCTCCTGCTCACCGCGCTCGCCGTCGCCGCCAGCCAGTCCAACGAATTGAGTTGGACCACCGACGTTCTCCTCAGCGGATTCGTCCTCGTGCCGATGATCGCGGCGATCGCGTTGCAGCCCAGGACCTGTGCGGTCGTGGTGATCGTCACGACCGCGGTCTACGCCGCCTCATCCATGCTGGCCCGCACGTCGAACGGCGAGCCGTGGTCGGTGATCGTCTTGCGCATCCTCGTCGTCGCGGCGTTGGCCGTCGGCGCGATCCTGTTGTCCCGCCTACAACGATCCCGGGTGAGGACGATCGGGGCGCTCGCCGCCGAACGCGCCCGATTGCTCGACGCGACGATGGAGATCGAGGAACGCGAACGCCGAGATCTCGCCGACAACCTCCACGACGGGGCCCTGCAGTATGTGCTGGCGGCGCGTCAGGAACTCGCCACGCTACGCGACTCCGCCGATCCGGTGACCCTCGATCGCGTGGACGGTGCGTTGCGCGACGCGGCGCAGTTGCTGCGTTCGACGCTGAGTGAGCTGCACCCGGCCGTTCTCGAACAGGCCGGTCTGTCGGTGGCCCTCACCGACCTCGCCGCCTCGTTCGGTAGCCGCGCCGGTGCCCCGACGATCTCTGTCGACACCGCGGGCTGGCCGCCCGAACTACGCACGTCCGCCGACTCGCTGCTGTTCGCCACCGCGCGCGAATTGCTGACGAACGTGACCAAACACGCGTCCGCGACGACGGTCGACGTCACCGCCGAGTTCGATGCCGGCCGAGCGCGCCTCGTCGTCGTGGACGACGGCATCGGGCTACCTGCCGACATCGACGTCGACGAGTTGATGCGTCAGCGACAGGCCAAGGGACACATCGGACTTGCCTCGCGTCGAGTGCGCATCGAAGGCACCGGCGGCACGTTGTCACTGGAGAATCATCCCCGCGGTGGAACCGTCGCAATCGTCGAGGTTCCTGCCCGCGAGGTGTGAGGCACGCAGGGCCCGTGGCCACCGCATGTCCCCCGATCGGTGGACGTGCCATTCACCCCACCCATCACCCGGTCAGCGGAATCCCCCGACCACCCATCCCCGGCAAAGTCAGTGGTGTCACCAACACAACCCCCACACCACACCGGAGCCCACCATGAAAA
>NZ_SCOC01000066.1:0-9897 GCF_005502615.1 Gordonia sp. ALPHA1B1
GGGCGGAGGTCTCCGCTGTCGATGTCGGCTGCGAGCTTGTCGACGGCGTTGGCGAACTGTCGGTTGAAGTCGCCGAGGGCGGTGGGAGTCGGCTTCGCGTCTAGGAACGCTTCGGCGAGCTTGGTGAGGGCCTTTTGTCCGCCGGGGTGTCCGGGCCACTCTTGGCTGCCGGTGGCGGCGCGGAGGAGGGCGTGCGTGCCCTGGAGGGCTGTGAGGTGACGGCTACCGGCGCCGAGGTCGGTGATGTAGCGGTTGGCGAGTTCGCTGATGTACTCGTCGGGCTCGGAGGTCCAATGCGCGATGTTCTCGGCACACCATGCGTCGGCTGTGTCGGCGCGCTCGGCGTAGGTGGCGCCGCCTCCGCTGGGTTCGCCTGGTGGGCGGAGGTTGGTGCGGCGTCGGGTGTTCGGTGGCTTGATGAGGTATGCGGCCCATGGGTCGGGTAGTTCGGCGAGGGTGTCGACGTTGGGGATGTCGAGGGGGTCGATGACGGTGCCGTCGGTGGCGTGCCAGGTGTAGGTGAGTCCGTCGGCGGTGGTGGGTGCGACGGCGGCGTAGCGGTAGGAGAACGCGATGGTCTCGACGTGCGGGGGGATGTCGCGGAGTTGCAGGAAGTGGTGTCCACGGCGGCTGTAGTACCGCAACGTCCGCTCTCGGAGTCGGTAGAAGCGGATGCCGGTGCGGTGGTGGGGTGCGTCGCTTTGGGGTTCGCGGCGGGTTGACCAGAGGGTTGGGGGCAGTGGCCCTAGCTCGGTTTCGAGTCGGGTGATGGTGGTGCCGCCGCGCTTGTGGACCAATCCGCCGGCTGTTTGAACGTCGTAGGTGTCGATGTCGATGCCAATGATGTTGGCGGGCAGTCGGATTCCTAGTTGGTGGGTGTCGTCCATGGCTGCGATGTGTGCGGCCATGGTGGCGGGTTCGGGGAGGGCGACGGCGCCGGTGGTGCCGGTCTCGGGGATGCGGGCGCCGTCGTGGGCGTAGACCTTGATCGGTATGACGCCAAGGGCCGTGGCGTAGTGGAGGGCTGTGGCCTGCGTGATGTTCGCCGGGGTTACCAGTGCCGCGACCTCCGCTCGCCAGTCAGCGTCGGTGCGGGTGCGGGGATGCGTTAGTGCGTGCGGTTCGATCTTCACTCTGTGTCCTGCCTCTGCCGTTGCGGTGGTGCCTGCTAGCGGTTCGGCGGGTAGAATCGACCGTGCGAGGTGGTGATTCGGTCCCAGACCGTTCCGCTATTTGAAGGCCCGTCGGATGTCTCTCCGGCGGGCTTTCGCTTTGTCTGGGAGGTCTGGGAGGCCTGGGGGTGGTGGGAGTGAGCGGCGGAGCTGCTCGGGCTAGACGGGCACGCGTCCGTTGAAGACGTGCTCTAGTGCCGCCGGGGCGCTATCGGCGTGTACTAGGGCCTCGTCGCGTGCGAAGAGCTTTGCGAACCAGAGGTTGTCCTGTGGGCATGTGCAGTAGCGCGCGGCGCAGTTGGTTCCGATGACGATTCGCTTGTCGAGCGCGGCGGCGTAGCCGATCTCGCTGAGCGTTCCGTATGCGCTGAGTGCGTCGTCGTGGCCAAGCCAGGCGAAGAACAGGTCACAGTCTCGGATGGCCTGGATGCATCGGCCCTTGATGATTCGACGCATGGCTGTGGGGCTATCTGGTGCGATGCAACAGGAGTCGGTGCCGTTGCCGTGCATGCTGCTGCCGTGGGCGCAACCGTGGTCGTCAGAGGTCATGTAGGGGCCGACGTAGGCGTAGTGATCGTTGATCGGGAGCGTTGGCCATGTCGGGAGGTCATAGTGCCGGTCGCTCTCGTAGTAGGTCGCGCCATGTAGACCTGGGACAACGTCGTGTCGCCAGTCGTTCTTGTCAATTTTTCCTGCGAGGTAGATCCGCGTGCGTGTCGTCATGCTGCGACCTCGGTTTCGGTCTCGTCGATCACGGTCGCACCGGCGAGGAGGGCGAAGAACCGTCCGCGCTCGGTCTCGGTCATCGCCAGGTCGGACAGGCCTTTGTCGAGGGCGTTGAGGGCGCGCAGCACCTTCACCTGCCGTCG
This sequence comes from Gordonia sp. ALPHA1B1, assembly GCF_005502615.1. Lineage (NCBI taxonomy): Bacteria > Bacillati > Actinomycetota > Actinomycetes > Mycobacteriales > Gordoniaceae > Gordonia > Gordonia sp. ALPHA1B1. The sequence continues at coordinate 2,042 of NZ_SCOC01000066.1, forward strand.
GAGTTCGTCAGCGTCGGGCCGACCGTGAGCATTCGCGTAGTGGCTGTGGGCAAGCCGTAGCTCGCGTTCGATTGGCGTGGTGGGGGCTCGCATGGGCATTTCTGATCGTTCCTTGTCTTGTTCGGGCTTTCCTTGGACAGTACGCCCGGTCTCATCGGGTTTCAATCACCAGAGTCGTTGTGCGCGTTGGCAATTAATCAAACTCAGGACACTATGCACTCAGTCGATGATCGCGTGCGGATCGGGCGGTAGGCCTTGGTCGCGGCGTTCGGCTTCGGTGCCGATGAGGCCGACCACGATGTCGGCGGCGATGGCGGCGACGGGCACAAGGCGTCGTGCGATGAGGTCGTCTCCGAGGTCGGTGGGGGCGCCTCGGAGGACGGTGAGAATGGTCATCGCGGCGAGAAGCATGTCGCGGCGGTCGAAGTCGCGGGGTGCGTTCTTGCATGCGGCGCGCAGGGCGGCGATGACGCGGAGCTGGTTGCGCGTCGGGGCGTCCTGGAACTCTTGACGTAGGCGCTGGAGAAGCGCGACGAGTACCGGGCGGAGCCGCGTCGGGTCGTCGACGTAGTCGTTGGGGCGGGCGAGTTCGTAGTGGTCTTCGCCGTCGTCGCGGTATGACGAGGTGGTGTCGTCGGCCCACCACACAAGCTGCGACGCGATGGAGTAGTCGACGTCCTGGGGCGGTTTGCTCTTGTCGGTCATCGGGTGATCTCCCCAATGGTCGAGGCCAGCGCAACGGCGGCGCGGGCGGGGTCGGTGGCGGCGAGCGCTTCGTCGAGGCGGGCGCGCAGGTCGGCGAGTACCTCGGGCGCGCCGGTGATGCGGACGACGCTTCGGGCGGATTCCTGACGGCGGCGGTAGGTCGCCGAGTCGACTCGGGCGAGATCGACGAGGTCAGTTGCTACAAGGGCTGATACAATCGGGTGGTCGTTGCGCATGACGGCTCCTGCGGTCCGCGCTTCCCTAGGGGGCGCGGGCCGTTTCATTAGGCGGGCTTCTTCGATGACGTCTTCGGGTACCAATGTGACCGAAACCGTTGTCCCGCAACCACACCGTGAAACGAATTCGTCGGTTGGGATTGCGCCCAACGGCGGCATGCGGCCAGGACTGGACAGCGGGCGCAGGTGGCTTCGGCGTTGGCCAGGCGCTGTCGCCGCTGCCATGTGGTCTCGCCTGGAAGGATGTCAAGGTCGAATCGGTCGGCGTGGCCGATGCAGCTCCCGTTGGCGGACACGGCACGCGGCGGAGGGGTCCGGGCGCGGCGGTTGTAATCCGGCACTCCCCGGCGCCTCAGGCCTCGGTGACGAGGGTCGAGGTGTACGTCTCGGTCAAGTAGTCGCGCAAATCCCCCAGCCGGTATACGAGCTTGTGGCGCAGCACGAAGCTCGGCGGGCCAGACTTGCGGTTGCGCATGGTGCGCAGGGAGCCGACGGAGAAGCCGGTGAGCGCGGAGGCGACGTCGACGGAGACCATCCGCGAATCCGGGGTGTTGTCGTCGACCTCGTCGGGGTCGGTGATGACGGGCCGCGCGATGATCGTCGGTGTTGGGCGTTTGTCGTTGTGTCCCATGCTTTTACAACTTCCTAGTTGGTTGGTGTTGCTCTGTTGTGGGGACATGTTTACGCCTGACTGTGCGAGTTTGTCCAGCACCAAAACCACCTCTGACCAGGCACTATGTCCGGGGCTTGTGCAACTAGCCGTTGTGCTCCTGGGGATTTGGCCTTTAGTTGGCTATTTGCAGCGTCGGTGGAGGGTTCGAGATTTGTTTGAGACCGCAGTAACACCAGCGGTCAATGTGAGGTATTCTGTGGACAACCAAGCAACTCCGGTGCAGACGATGGGGATCCCGATGGCTACGAAGACGACGGCGGCGAAGACCAAGCGCAACGTGAGAAGCGGTGTGCTGGACCGCTGGCACTCGCGGACAGCACTGCCAGAGGGTGAGCGTTGTGGTGGGGCTTGTGCGTCGAAGTTCTCCCCTACTGCGCGGCACGGTAAGGGGCTTCGCTGGCAGGCACGTTTCGTTGCGCGGGATGGTCGTGAGGTGGGTAAGGGGTTCGCGACCAAGGGTGACGCTCAGCGGTGGTTAGACGATCAAATGGCTGACGTGACTCGGCATGAGTACGTGCGCGCGGATCGCAGTGCGATGACGGTGGCCGAGTTCGCCGAGGACGTGTGGTTGCCGTACTTGGCGACGAAGGCGGCGTCGACGGCGTCGAGTTACCGCAATCGCTACAACGCGCACATTCTGCCGCGCTGGGGTGATGTGGCCTTGGTGGATCTCGACTTCGAGGGCATCGCGGCGTGGGTCGGTTCGTTGTCGAGCGGTCGTGCGGCGACGGTTACCGGGGACAAGGGGTTGAGTCGGTCGTCGGTCTCGGAGTGCTTGGTGGTGCTGTCGGGTATCTGCAACGCTGCGGTCAAGGCGGGCCGTCTGCGCCGCAACCCTTGTCGAGATGTCGAGCTGCCGAAGGCGAACCGCGAAGCGATGGAGCGCCGGGTATATCTGACGTCGTCTCAGGTGTTCGAGTTGGCGGCGGCGATGGTCGGTGAGGATGGCGACACGGAGAATGAAACCCTGCTCCTCCTACTCGCCGAGGTGGGCTTGCGTTTCGGCGAGGCGGCGGGTTTGCAGATCGGGGAAATTGATTTCGGCGGTCGGACGGCGTGGATCCGGTTGAACGCGGTGGAGACCTCAGAGGGTGTGAAGCTCGGCTCCCCCAAGTCTGGCAAGCCGCGCCAAGTCAGCCTCTCGGCGTTCATCACAGACCGGCTGCGGGCGGTGTGCGGGGGCCGGAGTCCGCAGTCCTTCGTGTTCCAACAGGGTGGTCGTAAAGCAAAGGGCGAATCGAAGCCACTACGACGAAAGAACTGGGCGACGCGACGCTTTGCGCCTGCGGTGATTGCGGCGGGATTCGTTGATGCCGAGGGTGATCCGCTCATCACTCCGCATGATTTGCGGCATACGGCGGCAGCGGAAATGGTGCGACGAGGGATGCACGTTCACCAGGTCCAACGGCAGTTGGGACACAGCCGCGCGAGCATCACCCTCGACATCTACTCGGACTTGTTCGCGGAGGATCTAAGCCTGATCGGTGAGTCGTGGGATCGCGAGTACGTGAAGCTCATGGGCGAGCGCGCGGGTGGGCAAGTTCTCGTGGTCACTAAGGGCTCGGCGGTTGACACAAAGGTAGATACAATCGGCGCATGACGGCTGAGAGTTTCCTAGCGCTGGCCGGGTCTTCGGACCCGGTCAGCGTTCTGCGTTGTGCGGGGGCCGCTGTGGCGGGCGGTTGGCGTCATGGGTGAGCTGACACGCGGCGACGCCGCGATGCTGGCCCGGATGCGCGCGGCGCAGAACCGGGGCACACCATCCGGTCATCGGCTACCTCTGCCCGATGGCGTCTCGTTCGCCGATGGGAGCGTCCACAAGGCGTTGCGGGCGCGGGGCTATACAGGGTCGTTCCGGGTGGCCAGCGACGACGAGGGCGGGCGGTATGCGGTTCTCGTGGACTTCGACAAGCCGGACGCCTGGCGATGGGATGCGGCGACATGAGCGGGCCAGCGCCGACGTCGGCGGGCGTCGGCCCGCGTGACCGCGTCTTCGCCCTCGTCCATGCGTCGGACGAATCCCTTGTGATCGGCATGGTGAAGGTTGAGCCTGGCCCGGTCATCTACAGGCGTCGCGGCGGTGTCTGGACGCTGGATCGGGCGTTGCGTGCGCAGTTGGGCGCCCGGTCGCGGTCGCGGCGGCGTCCGGTGCTCCGTGAACTCACCGTGCGGTCGATGATCGCTCAGGAGGTCGCGCGCTGGGACGCCGAGGAAGTTCGGCGACAAGCTGCGGCTTCGGGTTTATGCGACGAGCCGGTCGAGCGTGCGCGTCCTTCTGTGCCGTCGAGGGCGGCTGTCCTCGGTGCGCGGCGGATCGCTCGCGCCACTCGGCGTGATGTTGTCGCGGCGCGTGAGGCTGAACTCATCGAGGAGATTTTGGCGGAACGGCGGAGGTCGAGGGAACTGACGCCGATCATGGCCAGCGCCTCGAAGATGACCGGCGAGATGCAGCGCGCGGCCATACTTGAAGAGATGCGTCGGTCGCGGGCGTCTATGGACCGGATGAGCGCGGTTCACGCGGAGTTGCGGGCGGGTGTTCGTTGATGAAGGTGCGTCAGGACTGGGATCACATGCGGCGCTGGCTCATTGAGAGCCTCGAAACGATGGACGACGGCGACATTCTCGACATCGGTGACGGTGAGGCTGTCGAGGATGACGAGCTTGTTGACTGCGCGGATGTCATGCGGGTTGAGGGTGGTTGGATTCTGCGGTTGTCGAGGGTGGCTCTCGTCGATGAGGTTGTCGTCGAGGACCTGGAGCCGGATACCTGGTCCGTAAATGACTTGGCCTCGGATGGCGTGCTCTTGAGTGCCGACGTCGGTCTCGTCGGTGATGCGGTGGTCTGTTGGTTCCGGGATCGGCTTGGTGTCGTGGGTCCGGGGGCTCTGGGGTTCTGCTACTCCGAGGCTGTCTAGCGCGGCTGTGGATTGATCTATCCACAGGCACGCGACTTGTGCATCGTTCTGTGGGTGTGGCCGGACATACTCAATTGCATGACAGAAGAAACCGACGAGGTCGTCCATCCCAGTAATCCCGCCACCGCTCTCTACCGGATCGCAAAGACCGTCTATCTGAAGAACAACGGTGCTTCGTTTTACGCGTCGATGGTGAGTGCCTTCGGGGATGTGCCCTTTGGTTCGACGGAGTTTCTCAGGTGTCACGCCCAGACTCTCAACTTGCTCGATCACGTGAGGCTGATTGTGCAGAGCGATCCGAACCTTAGCGAGCACTTCGATGTCTACCTACCGTCGTGGCACGGGGCGTTCGCGCCGAGTCAGGACTGGTCGTGTGCCGGGAAAGAGATTGCGGGTCCGAATGAGATCCGACCTCTCGGACATCTGGGGACCACCCTTGAGGCCATGCGCGTCGGAGGCGGTCGGTGGGACGCGACGACCCAGAGGGGTTTCGCTGGAATCTTGGAGCATTGGAATGCGGTGCTCACCGACGCGGGCTTACCGGAGCCGGTCGTGCGCGATCTACGGCGGAAGATCGAAGAGCTGCAATGGCTGATGGAGTCCGTTGGCTTGTTCGGGGTTGCTCCGGTCAAGGATGCGGCGGGGAAGCTGGTGACGGCGGGGTCTACGGAGGCGATGAAGCCGACGACCGGGCCTAGTGCGAAGGCGAAGTTGGTCTACGCGGTGGGGATCACCCTGACTTGCTTGGCCACCGCTGATGATGTCGTGAGTGGGTTCGCTGGGGTGCTGGACAGCGCTAACACGGTGGTGACAGAGGTGCGCGAACTTGGCGCGAACCTGTCGAAGTTCTCTTTACCTCCGGTGGCCGAGGATGTCGCACCTGAGCAGTTGCCATCCGACGATGTCATCGACGGCGTGATCGTCGACGAGGAACCGGACGAGGCTGCGTCGTGGTGAGAAGGGTGAAAGTTACTCCACGCGTGTGGTTTTGGTGAGGTCGAATTCGACGGAGACAAACCGGCTGAGTTCGATCTGCTTGCGATTCACGTCGATCTGCACGGAGGCGGTGCTCTCGATGGGCGACAAGAGGATCTTGAGCGACTCGCGGTCGGTGACGGCGAGACCGTTGAGCGGGTAGGCCGGTGAGGTGACCCAGGGGATTCCGCTGCTGTTGAGCGCGAGCGCTAGACGGAGGGCCATGGCGGTGCCTACGTGCAGGACCGGGGCAATCCACGGATGGCGCGCGTAGGCGGCGTTGATGAGGGCGGCGACGGTGTCGACGGGGTCGGCTTGTGCGGCGATGGTCTGGACGTCGGTGTGTGCGATGAACGGGTCATCCGCGTCTTCGACGTCGCTGCCGTGCCAGAGGAGTTTCGCGGCCTGGTACGGGGTCGAGCGGGCCATCGCGGTCGTGACGGCGGCTTCGTACTCGGCGGGCTCGCACCGGGTCGGCACGACCGCATACGCGAGTGCGGCAATGGGGCGCGCTTCGTCGCCGAGGGGCTCGGGCTCTTCGATGACCGGAAGCGGGTACGCGGGTGAGCAGACGTCGACGAGGGCGGTCGAGATGTTGCGGTCGGGGCGGTCGATGACGCGCGGGCCTCGGGTCCATGGGCCGCTGCCCTCTTCGATGGTTAGTGCGTCGAGGATGTCGGCCATGGTGGCTCCTAAGTTGCTAGTTGTCAGGCTGTCGCCTGGTGGAGGGTTTGGCCCGCCGCCTGACCGAGGGTGAGTGAGTTACTTCGGTTAGCTGTCCGCCCCGGAGAGGTGGGGTTTGGCACGCACTCGGTTCTATTGGCCAGGCGACGGGGCTTGGAAGGGACGACCGCAGGGGACGTCGAGGGCGAAGGTCGATAGGTACCGCCCAAGCTGCCGGGACGCGGGCTGCGTGGTCGCGTCTGGCGCTGGCCCCCTTACAGGTTCGTCGGTCCCGTTGACGTGGCCCGCGAACCGGAGGAACGGTCGTCCCAAGTTCTCAGTTGGCCATTGCGGGGGCCTCCTTGTGTGCCGAGACCGCTTCGGCGGCAGTGCGGATGGTCGGCCCGGATCCGGCGATGATGCCTTGGCACAACCACAGGACGGTGCGGGCGCCGACGGAGGCGGCGTCGGCGAGCTTGGTCGGGTCCTGGAAGTAGAGCGAGGCCGATGTCGCGGTGGTTTGCTCGGGGTCGAGGTCGGGCAGGATTCCGCGTCGGCGCAACTCGTCGGTGACGTTGGTCAAATGTTCGAACTCGGCGACGAGTTGAATCGCGCGGAGTCGCCGGTACTCCAGCGAGTGGCGGCTCGGCATGCTGGTCCAGCGTCGGATGTCGTCGGCCATGATCGAGTGTTCCTGCCGGAATTCCTCTGCGGCCATGATCCCCTGCCACTTCCCCGCGACGACGTGGTCGGCGATTGTGTGGGGCTCCTCGGTTAGCTCGGTGACGATGGCCAGCGCCCACGGTCGGAGGAGGTCGACGACGAGAGCGTCGCCAAGGCGGTGCAGGTGATTATGGGCCTCGCGGGCGCGGCGGAACTTGTTTTGGTTGCGCATTTTGGTCAGTTGCCGCGCGGTCTGTGGCGTCGCTCCGGAGATGACGCGGGCGGCGGCTTCGCTGCGCTGTTGGGGGGTGGCGTCTTCGCGCGCAAGGGCGTCGAGGGCGTCGTCGGCGGCGCCGTCGAGGTGGCGGGCAACGTCGGCGATCTCGCTGTCGGTCTGTGCCTCTTCGAGGATGACGTCGGCGAGGGCTTCGCGGGTCGCGGCGACGGCTTTGGTGGGCTGGATGCCGTGTTCGGCGGCTTCGGCGAGGAGTTTGTCGAGGCCGTCGAGCACCTGTTGCGCGCTGTCGAGCGGTCGCGCCGGGTGGTAGCGGACTCCGGGGTTGCGCTTGGTCATCTGTGAGGGCTCCTGTGGTCGGTGGCTAGTCGCTGCGGATGAGTAGCCGCGTGATGTTCGCGGCGGTGCGCGGGTCTCCGCTGGTGGCGGCGAGCATCGCCTCTGCGCGGATGCTGGCTGAGATGGCTCGCTGGCCGGTGGCGGGTCGCGCGGGGGTCGTGGTGAGCCGGTAGCGCAGATACTTCGCGAGGGCGCCGTTGGGGTGGCGCTGGTCGGGCGTTGAGACGTCGGCGAGGGCCTGGAGGGTTTGGGTGCGCCAGGCGGCGAATCGTGGGTCGTCCGGGGTGGCGCCGGTGCGCCACGCGATCTTGGCGCGGTTGGCGGCGGTGCGGAGGATGACGGTCCATTGCAGGAGGGCGGGGTCGCTCATGGCCTGCTGGATTTGTTCGCTCCAGCCGTCGCGGGTGAGGGCTTGGTCCAGGAGCCCCACGAGGGGGTGTTCGGGCGGGAGG
>NZ_SCOC01000067.1:0-9759 GCF_005502615.1 Gordonia sp. ALPHA1B1
CCATGACAGAAGGCATAGCTCGCTAGGGATGGTCTCACCTATCGACTTCGAAATCAGATCACACACAAGTCAGCAAACAAGCTAACCGTGTCCACTTTTTCAGGGGAACCTCATTCCTCAGCCCGCCCGTCAGTCCAGGGCTCTGGCGGTGCTAGTGGAATGCCGCGACGTCAACGTCTGCACCGGTTCAGCAGCACCCGGTGGTGGCGCTGAGGACGTTGCGCAGTGCTTCTAGCGAGTCGGGTTGTGCGCGGTAGTAGACGTTCATTCCTCGGCGGTCAGGGCTCACCATGCCGGCCTTACGGAGCTGACCCAGGTGATGGCTGGTCGTCGCCTCGGTGAGGCCGACCGCGGTCGCGAGATCGCAGGTGCAGATTCCGTCACCGGTGTCGGCGAGCAGGATCGACACGAGCTTGATGCGCACGGGATCGGCAAGAGCCTTGAGCCGCAACGCGATCTCGAGCGCGGTGTCGTCATCGAGCGGGGCTGCCGATACCGGGGCGCAGCAGATCGGGGCACTGATGTCGACCATCGGCAACGTCTTCGGCATGCCCCGACCATACCCTGTCACTTGACATATGTCGAAAAGGTAGGCACCCTGCAGGGTGACCGTAGTTCGATATATGTCTCACAGGTGAAGGTGATGGCCATGTCCCGTATGCAGCTCGCGCTCAATGTTGATGATCTCGATACCGCAATCGAGTTCTACTCCAAGCTGTTCAACACCACCCCGGCCAAACGCAAGCCGGGATACGCCAACTTCGCAGTCGTCGAGCCGCCGTTGAAGCTGGTGCTGCTGGAGAATCCGGGCCAGGGCGGCACCATCAACCACCTCGGTGTCGAGGTCGAATCCAGCGAGAAGGTGCACGCCGAGATCGCCCGGCTGTCCGGGGAGGGCCTGTTCACCCAGGAGGAGATCAACTCGACCTGTTGTTTCGCGACGCAGGACAAGGTGTGGGTGACCGGCCCGGCGCAGGAGAAGTGGGAGGTCTACACCGTGCTCGCTGATTCCGACACGTTCGGGACCAGCCCGAAACTGTTGGAACAGACCACCACTGAGGACACCGAACCGGGTTCGGTGTGCTGCGGCGGCAGCGCCGCCAACCCGGCCGAGGCACGCACAGCCTGCTGCTGACGAGCCGCGGGTCGCGTTCTCGCCTACCGCGTGAGTCGGTCGGCGAGAGCGCGAATGCGGTGAGTGATGTCGTCGCGGATCAGCCGCATCCGCTCGACGCCGTCGATGCCCCGCTGCGAGGGCTCATCGGTGTCCCACACTTCGAGGACCACACCAGGCGGGGGCGTGACCTCGGCGGTGCCGACCACCACGACGAGATCCGCAGCCTGCATCAGTTCGTCGGTCAGTTGCCGCGGCTGGTGGCCGGCGACATCGGCGCCGACTTCGGCGAGCACCTGGGCAGACAGTTCGTTGACCTGCCCGCCGATCTTCGCACTGGTTCCAGCCGATGATGCTGCGATCTCGTGGGTGACCGTGGGCGTGAGATATTCGGCCATCACCGATTTTCCGCGGTTGGACACGCACACGAACAGCACCTGCGGTGGCGTGTTCATCGGCCGGCCTGCTGGTCGGCGGGTGCGAGTTCGTCGAGCAGATCCTCGACGAGCCTGCGGATCTGGTCGCGGATCGGGCGGACCGCGTCAATGCCTTGACCTGCTGGGTCGTCGAGGGCCCAGTCGCGGTAGCTGATGCCGGGGAATACCGGGCACGCATCGCCACAGCCCATGGTGATCACGACGTCGGAGGATTCGACGGCGTCGGGGGTGAGGATCTTGGGTGACTGGTCAGAGATGTCGATACCAACTTCAGCCATCGCCTCGATGGCAGCAGGGTTGATCGAGTCGGCGGGTGTGGATCCGGCGGAGCGGACCTCGACGCTGTCGTGGCCGAGTGCGGTGAGGAAACCGGCGGCCATCTGCGAGCGGCCCGCGTTGTGGACGCACACGAACAGCACGCTGGGTCGAGAGGAAGACATGACAGACAAGCCCTTTCGGGGATGGTGGAAGCTCGGGAAAGTCACACACGTTCGGTCGCGAGCTCGACCAAGAGCTCGCGAACTCGGGTATCGAGATCGTCGCGGATCGCGCGAACCTCGTTGAGGGGGCGGCCCTGCGGATCAGAGACCGTCCAGTCCAGGTAACGCTTGCCGAGATAGATCGGGCACGCGTCGCCGCAACCCATCGATACCACCACGTCAGCGGCGGCGACCACATCGTCGGTGAGCGGCTTGGGGTACTCGGTCCCCAGATCGACACCGATCTCAGACATCGCCTCCACGACGGTCGGGTTGATCGAATGAGCCGGCACCGATCCGGCCGAGCGCACATGCACTCGCCCGGCGGCGTGATGGGTTAGCAGTCCGGCAGCCATCTGCGAGCGCCCGGCGTTCTGCACGCAGATGAACAACACCTCGGGCACATCCTTGGGCACTGAACCCTCGGCCTGGGCCAGGGCGCGTAACCGATCGGCAGCGAACCGGCCGGCGAGAGTCGTCAGGTGCGCATGCACCCGCGAGGTGCGCCGTAACGCGGTGTACGACTCGAAGACACAGCGTTCGACCGTCTGCCGAGACACCACCCCCTCGTACTTTGCGGCCAGGTCAGCGGCCGTGCGGGCAAGCACGGTATGGGGCATCAACAGTTCAGGTTGGGCGCGGTGTTCACCGCGCCTCAGACGTTCGTCCAACATGTACTCAGACATCGCGAGCGGTCTCCTTCACCCCGTCTGGGCTGGAACTGGCAGCGGCGGTCGGGCCGGTGAGGCGCTTCCGCAACGCGAGGGACACATAGACCAAGGCCACGAGGACGGGAACCTCGATGAGCGGTCCGATGACCCCGGCCAGGGCCTGCCCGGAGGTCGCACCGTAGGTGGCGATCGCAACCGCGATGGCGAGTTCGAAGTTGTTGCCCGCGGCAGTGAATGCCAGCGTGGTGGTGCGCGCATACCCCAAACCCATCGCGGCGCCGAGCGCGAACCCACCGCCCCACATCACCGCAAAGTAGATCAGCAGCGGCAGAGCGATCCGCACGACATCCCAGGGCTGCGAGGTGATCTGCTCACCCTGCAACGCGAACAGGATGACGATCGTGAACAACAATCCGTAGAGCGCCCACGGCCCCAGGCGCGGCAAGAACGACGACTCGTACCACTCACGACCCTTGGTGCGTTCACCAATCCGGCGGGTCAGATAGCCTGCGACCAAAGGGATGCCGAGGAAAATCAGCACCGACTTCGCGATCTGCCAGGGCGAGGCGTCGATGGTCGTCTGTTCCAGGCCGAGCCAGCCGGGCAGCACCGAGAGGTAGAACCACCCGAGCACGGCGAACATCACCACCTGAAACACCGAGTTCAGGGCGACCAGGACGGCAGCGGCTTCGCGGTCACCGCACGCCAGGTCGTTCCAGATGATGACCATCGCAATACATCGGGCCAGCCCGACGATGATCAGTCCGGTCCGGTACTCCGGCAAGTCCGGGAGCAGCAGCCAGGCCAGCGCGAACATCAACGCCGGGCCAAGGACCCAATTCAGCAGAAGCGACCCGAGGAGCAGGCGGCGGTCGCCGGTGACCGAGTCCAGCTTGTCGTAGCGCACCTTGGCCAGCACCGGATACATCATGATCAGCAACCCGAGAGCGATCGGCAGCGAGATGCCATCGACCTCGACCGCGGCCAACGTGTCACCCAGGCCTGGAACAATACGCCCGAGCAGCAGTCCGGCGACCATCGCTGCGCCGATCCACACCGGCAGAAACCGGTCCAGCGTCGACAGCTTGCCCGCGACCGCGGTGTCAGGGGCGGTCACCGGTCGGCCTCACACGAGCGTGTTTCCCCCACGACCGTAGCGAGATCGCCCAGCAGATCCGACAGTTGCTGCAGCGCTTCAGCGTTCACCCGGTAGTACACCCACGTCGCGCGGCGCTCACTGGTCACCAAGCCCGCTTCGCGCAGCACCTTCAGGTGATGTGAGATCGTCGGCTGCGACAACTCGAAGGGTCCGGAAATGTCGCACACGCAGGCTTCGCCTCCCGGATGCGCGGCAACCTCCGACAACAACCGCAACCGAACCGGATCCGCAAGCGCCTTCAACAGTGGGGTGAGGGCCCCGGTCTGGTCACCACTGAGGCCGCGGCCCGGTGGCAGCAGAAGATTCTTATTCGACACTCGTCAATATTGACATACGTCAATGCAAGCGACAAGGCGTCGATTCCGTTCAGCGGGTGTGACATGCCCGATGGGCTGCAGCCAAGCCGGCACCCTGGTCTTCGGTTCACGCTGCGAGCACTCGACGCTCAGGCGGTGGCAGTTAACGAACCTATCGATCCTGTCGTGCGGCTGGCGATCTCGCAGTGGCCTGATGATGCACCCCGCGGAGCGGTCTCGACATTCTGCGCCGAACACGGGATTTCGCGGAAGTCGTTCTACGAGTTGCGTAAACGAGCACGAGTGGATGGGCCGGCGGCGGTCCTGGAACCCCGTACCCGCCGCCCGAAATCGAGCCCGTCAGCGCTCAATGAGGAGGTCAAAGCGCAGGCGGTGGCCGTGCGCGCCGCGTTGGAAGCATCCGGTCTGGATCACGGGCCGATCAGCGTGCACGACAAGATGCAGTCGATGGGGTTGACGCAGGTGCCTTCGACGGCCTCGCTGGCCCGGATCTTCCGCGAAGCCGGTGTCGCTCGCCGTGAGCCGAAGAAGAAGCCCCGCTCGGCGTGGCGGCGGTTCGTCTACCCGGCGCCGAATGCGTGCTGGCAACTCGATGGCACCGAGTACGTCCTGACCGGTGGCCGCAGGTGCGTCATCCTGCAGCTCATCGACGATCACTCGCGCTACGCCGTGGGCTCACATGTGGCCGACGGTGAAACCGCTGAGGCTGCGATCGCCGTGTTCGACAAAGCAGTGAGCGCCCACGGAGTACCTCAACGACTCCTCACCGACAATGGGCCCGCGCTCAACCCCTCCCGGCGCGGACGTCTCGGCCAGCTCGTCGAGCACGTCCGCGTGCTCGGGGTGGAAACGATCACCGGCAAGCCCTACAAGCCGACCACGCAGGGAAAGAACGAGCGATTCCATCAGACGCTGTTCCGGTATCTGGACAAGCAGCCATTGGCTGACACCCTGGCCGAGTTGCAGGCCCAGGTTGACGCGTTCGATCACATCTACAACACCCAACGGCCTCACCAGGGCCTGCCGGGGCGGGTCACACCACTGGCCGCGTGGCAAGCCACACCGAAAGCCGATGCGCCACACCCGATAGCCGGTGGGTCAGTGTTCGACCGACCTACACCGCGCCCGCGGCCGGCGCCGCGCCCACCCGCCGATCTGCCCGAGGGCGTCCTGGTACGAACTGTCAGCACTTCCGGCACCATCAGCGTGGACTCAGTCACCTACATGGTCGATGTGGACCACGCCTTCGACCAGGTCCTCGTCGGCATCGACGAGGACGTAATCGTCATCGCCAGCACCGAACAAGAAGTCATTGTCGAACACCCCCGGCCCGCTCCCGGCATCACCTACGTCGGCAACAGCCGACCGCGCGGCCCACGTCCCACCAAGAAGACCGGACCGTCACCGAAGTCCTGACACACCAACTGTCACCGAAGTCCTGATTCAGAACTGTCACCGAAGACCCGATACATCACACCGGGAGATCCCGAGATCAGACCCTTGACTCGAACATATATTCGAGTATTGTGGAGGTATGTCATCGGGGGCGGGGGCCGGATCCACATCGGTGGACCCACCACAGGAGTCGGTCGAGCCGCGCTTTCGTCCCGACCATGAACTCTCCGCTTCAGAACTCGTCGAGGTCCTCAACCACTGCGCCGGCTTGGCAGCAGCGTCCGCGCACCGAATGATGGTCGTGGCCAGCCTCATTCACGATGAACGCGAAATGGACTACGCCCAGCGGCGCGCCGAGACGCACAGCGGCGAACTCGACTCCCTCGAAGCCTTCGAGCACCTGTCCGCGCGAGTGGCCGCGGGCGAGAACCCCTACGAGCAGTTCGGGCCCAACGGTCTCGAACAGGCCATCGCCGAAGTCGGCGCCACCCTCACCGTGACACCGGCCGAGGCGAAAGATCTCATCGAGGCCGGCGACGCACTGCGCTACCGACTCTCCTTCACCGGACACGCACTCGCGTGTGGTCGAATCGACAAGCGGCGCTTCCTCATCGCGCTCAAGCGCACCGATCTCATCACCGACGACGAAGAGATGCAGACCGTGGACGCCCATCTCGCCGAGGCGATCTTCGCCCGCGCACCGATGTCGACGGCGCGGTTCACCGCCATGGTCGATTCCATCGTCGCCAAGTGGGCGCCCGACGCGGTCCGTCGACGCAAGGAGCGGGTGAAGTCCGACCGCAAGGTGACCATCACCCCCGACCGCTTCACACCCGGGCAGTCCCGGATCTCCGGCACGCTTCCCAACGCTGATGCCGCCGAGTTCGACGCCCGCCTGACAGCGATGGCCACCGCGGTCCACGCCGGTGACCCGCGAAAGTTGGCCAACCGCAGGGTCGATGCTATGAAAGCGCTCGCTCGCGGTGAAGCCGCCATCACGTGCCTATGCGACGACTGCCGACCTGCCGCAACCGAACCCGACACAGCAACAGACTCCGACGCAGCGACAGTGGGGACCGTCGAGCCGCCTGCACCAACTGCTGCGATGACGGAGGCGGACACCATCGTCGACCCGTCAGCCGACGTCGTTGTCGATGACCCGGCTGAGCCGGCCGCCTCGGCGTCGGATTCGGCTGCGCCGCGCGCGACGTTTCACATCGTGGTGAACCTGTCGACCCTGATCGGTCTCGACAACGATCCCGCCTTCCTCGACCGCCACGGCATCATCGACGCCGACACCGCCCGGCAGCTGCTCGCCGAAGCGCGCCGCACCTACATCCACCCCGCTCCTACCGGACCCGACGGTTCACCGGCTCCAGACGCAGACAGTTCGACAACGCGGTACACCCCGTCGAAGAAGCTGCAGGCCCTGGTGCGTGCCGGCGAACTGTGCTGCACCTTCCCGGGCTGCAACGCCCCGGTCTGGCAGATCGATCTCGACCACACCGAACCCTTCGATCACACCGACCCGCGTCGCGGTGGCCCGACCGATGCGCGCAACCTCAAACCGCTGTGCCGGTTCCATCACCGCATCAAGACCTTCACCAGCTGGCAGGACCACCAAGACGAATTCCAGACCGCCTGGTTCACCACACCCACCGGGCACATGTTCGTCGGCAACGCCTTCAGCGGACGCGACCTGTTCAACAAGCTCTTCCCCAGACGGTCACCCGATCACCCCGCCCGCGACAGACTCAACACCCAGCGCGACAACGACTTCCGACGCCACCAACGCGCCGAGAAGCGCTGGAACGACGCCAACCCACCGCCCTTCTAGCAGTGTTTTACGCCTACCGGGGACCTCCGTAGTAACGCCGGAGGAACTCGTCGCGGTACTCGGTGTATGTGCCGTTCTCGATGGCCTGGCGGGCCCGGTCGACGAGCGTGACGATGAAGGACACGTTGTGCAGCGTCGCCAGCGTGGGGCCGAGGCCTTCCTTCGCCGTGAACAGATGATGCAGGTAGGCCCGGCTGTACTGCGACGTGTAGTTCTCGACCTCGGGGTCGAGCGGCCGGAAGTCACTGCGATACTTGGCATTCGTGACGTTGTACCGGCCGTCCAGTGAGTAGATCGCACCGTTGCGGGCGACCCGGGTCGGCGATACGCAGTCGAAGGTATCGACGCCGTTCTCGATGGCGGTGAAGATGTCGTCGGGTTCACTGATCCCCAAGAGGTGTTTCGGGGAGTCCTCTGGGAGTTCGTCGTTGACCCAGCCGACGATGGTGCCGAGGTTGTCCTTCTCGAGTGCTCCGCCGATGCCGTAACCGCCGAAGCCCTTTCCGCCGGCAGCGCGGTCCGCCTCGCTCAAGGCGACGAGGTCACGGGCGGCCTTGCGCCGCAGATCCTCGTACTGGGCGCCCTGGATGACACCCCAGAGCGACTGTTGCGGCCGGTGTGCGCGTTCGACGCTCAACCGATTGTGTTCGGCGAGACAGCGAATCGCCCACAACCGGGTGCGCTCGAGCGAATTCACCTGGTACTCGCGAGTGTTCATCAGGGTGGTCAGCTCGTCGAAGGCGAAGATGATGTCGGCCCCCAGCTGGTGTTGGATCTGCATCGACACCTCCGGCGTGAAACGATGCGCCGAACCGTCGAGGTGCGACTTGAAGGTCACCCCGTCGTCGTCGACCCGCGAGAGCCGTTCTTTGCCGTTGGCGGTGAGGTCGTCGTCGGGGGTGCCGGTGGCCTCCATCGAGATGACCTTCTTGAACCCCGCACCCAGCGACATCACCTGGAAGCCGCCGCTGTCGGTGTACGTGGGCCCCCGCCAGTTCATGAACGCGCCGAGCCCGCCGGCCGCGTCGATGATCTCCGGCCCCGGCTGCAGATACAGGTGGTAGGCGTTGGCGAGCACGGCCTGGGCGCCGAGGGCAGAGACCGATTCCGGGAGGACCGTCTTCACGGTGGCCTTGGTACCGACGGGGATGAACGCGGGGGTGTGGATCGGACCATGCGGTGTGGTGATCGTCCCCGTGCGCCCACGGGTGCCGGCGAGGGTGGTGCCGACGGCGTAGGTGGGGTCGGCGACTTCGGTTCCGGTACTGCTCACGTCCAGCATCTTCGCAGGTCGGGCGCGCCCACCCCAAACCGACGGCCGGCGCCGGCTACCTGTGCGGTCGACGACACCGCATTCGCTACCGTGGTGAACCATGTCGCGCAGAACTCGTCCCACCGGTCCCACCACGAGCCGCACTCGCCGACCGATCAGGGTCGCGGCGGCGACTCTCGGACTCGCGGCGGCGATATCGACGCTCGTGGCCTGCGGCGCGGAACAGGACGTGACCACCGCTTCGTCGACCTCTCAGGCCGGCGCCGCGGAGTCGGGATCACAGTCCGCCGAACAGCCCGCCACCTCGCCGCCGGTGGTCCCCGGTCGCAAGCCGGTGTCGACCACGGCGTCGAGTGCGACCGCGTCCGACGATTCCGACACCAGTTGCGGCACCATCCCGGGCCCCGACGGCGCGTTGCGAGTCATGATCCTCGCCGGTGACGTGTCCTGCGATTCGGCACGGACCATCGCCACCCAGTACGGACCGAAGATCACCACCGGTCAGCAGCAGTCGGTGGCCGGCTGGACCTGCGCGCCGTCTCAGCTCGAAGGCGTCCTCGCGGCCTGCCAGAAGGGCACCGCGGTCATCGGTTTCGCGCCGTGAGGTGAGTGCCCTGATCGAGGCACCCCTTCCGGGCTTGCTGGTGTTCTGCAACTGGGCCCGGCGCAGAACGACGTGCTTGTGTGGCCGCGCATTCCAGAATTGTGCGGTCCACTTCGGCCCAAACCCGGTTGCCCGTCGCATAAGCCGACAAAGGCCTTATGACTGTCCCGCAGGCGGGGACGCAGTTAGTCCGCTCCCGCTTCGACCTGACCGCTAGCCTGTGCGAGCCTTGGAGCTGTGCAAGAAGCTAGGCACCTGGCGCTCCTAAGCTCAAGAGGCTGGACGTGGACCGATGAGGAACGAATCTTCAGTACGTTGGCAGCTAGGCTCGGAAGTGCCGAGGTGCGTCGCCAAGTGCTTTGAGCCTCCCCAGTTTGAGTGGACACCGAGATAGTGGGGCCAGGGGTCCTGCTGGAAGGATGTCGACATGTCCAGGAGGCGGTCGTTTACGCCGGAGTACAAGGCTCAGGCTG
>NZ_SCOC01000068.1:0-9150 GCF_005502615.1 Gordonia sp. ALPHA1B1
GTCGACGCCACCTTCACGCCGCCGACTCTGTACCGTCCGCTCGCCGACGGCGCGGACCTCGTCGTCCATTCGCTGACCAAGTACATCAACGGGCACGGCGACGCCATGGGCGGTGCAGTGCTCGGCCGGTCGGAGCTGATGTCGCAGATCCGGAAACAGGCGATGGTCGACGTCGGCGGGGTCATCTCGCCGTTCAACGCATGGCTGATCGCCCGCGGCGCGATCACCCTGCCGCTCCGGTTCGCCCAGCATCAACGCAATGCCGAGCGGGTCGCGGCCTTCCTCGACGACGACCCGCGCATCACCTACGTGCGGTACCCGGGTCTGGCGTCGCATCCCGAACACGACCTCGCGGCACGACAGTTCGGCGGCCGCGGCTTCGGGGCCATGATCGCGTTCGCGGTGCGCGGCGATCCGGCCACCCAGAACCGATTCGTCGCGGCGCTGACGACGATCACCTCGGCGGTGTCGTTGGGACACGACGAGTCACTCATCGTCCATGTCGGCACCGACGGCCCACGGGTCGCGGCCTACCCCGAACCGTTCCGCGAGTGGGGACATCTGCGGTTCTCCGTCGGGCTGGAAGACGCCGACGATCTCATCGCGGATCTCGCCGCGGCGCTGGACGCGACCTTCCCGGCCTGAGTCACGTCGCCTCGTACAGAATCCCCCGGCCGATCGCCTCGCGCACCACGGGCAGCGCCGCCTCGGCGAGTGCGTCGGCGTCGACGCCGTGGAAGTCGGCGAGGAGTTCGAGCAGTACGCCCAGCGGGACCTGCCCCCGACTGCCGGCAAGCAGTGCGCGTGAGACCTCGTCGACGCCGAGAACGGCGCCGGGCCCCCCGGGTCGGCGGACGGCGGCCGACACCTGTTGCCAGCCCTCGTCCCCGGGGAGCGAGTGCTCCTCGAGCATGACCGGGGCCACCGACAGCCGCCGAGCGAGCAGCTGTTCGTCCGAGGTCTCCCGCAGGTAGCGCCGTCGGGCGAGGAACGCCTGGGCCTCGGGCCCGGTCACCTCTTCACCGGCGCCGGTGATCTCCTCGATCACGACGTCGGGCTCGCGGTGCTCACCGTCGAGCGGGGCGCGGGCGGTGATCGAGCCCATCCCGATGGCGACGATGCCGTTGGCCTCGAACCATTCGAGCCACTCCGCACCTCGCCGCGCGGCGGTCGCCTCGTCCTCACCGGCATCGGACAACCACAGCGACACATAGCTGATGGGGTCGGCGACCTCCCGCTGGACGACCCAGGCGTCGAGTCCGGTGCCGGCGAGCCAGGAGCGGACCCGTTCCGGCCAGTCCTCGCCCTCGCGGATGACCCAGTTGGCCAGGATCTGGGCGGTGCCACCAGGATTCAGATGGGCAGGCAACTCGCGGACGAGTTGCTCGCACAACCCGTCTCCGACGACGCCCGAGTCGCGGTAGATGTAGTCCCGCCCGCCCGCGCCGACGACGAACGGAGGGTTGGACACGATGAGGTCGAACCGCTCCCCCGCGACGGGTTCGAACATGCTCCCCGCCCGCAGATCCCACGACATCCCGTTGAGGCGGGCCGTCGCGGCGGCCAGCGCCAGCGCCCGGTCGTTCGTGTCGGTGGCCACGATCTGCTCGCAGTGCGCGTCGAGATGCAGCGCCTGGATGCCACATCCGGTTCCGATGTCGAGAGCGCGGCGGACGGGTTCGCGGATGACGGCCCGGGCCAGCGAGATCGACGCGCCGCCGATCCCCAGGACGTGGTCGTGGGCAACGGGTCCGGGTCGCATCGCGGCATCCTGGTCGGCGATCACGAGGTAGTCGCGGGTGTCGTCGGCGTGCGGACGGATGTCAAGGCGGGCCCGCAGAAGCGATTCATCGACCCGGGCCAGCACGCCCTGCGTGACCAGTGCGTCCGTGCCCGTCGTCGGAAACGCCTCCGCGACAGTGGCTTCGGGTTCGTCCGAGCCCAGCAGGAACAGTCGGATGAGGGTCGCCAGCCGGCGGTGCTCGCCGGCAACATCACGCGTCGCGGCGAGGGCCGGCCACCAGGTGCCGCGGACGAGGGCATCGTGAGCGCCTTCGCCGAGCAGTTCGGTGACACCGTCGTTCGTGTATCCCGCCGACCGCAGATCGGCACCGAGGGCCGCCACGGCGGCGGGCTCGGACAGAGGATGACGATCCGCGCGGTCGGCGAGTGGCTGGGGTCGTCCCTGGTCCGCGGTCACGGTCCCCAAGGCTACCGACGACCGGCGCGCCCGCGGCTCGACGGGTTCAGCACGACGCGAGGACCCGACTCATGGCGTCGCGTTCGGCAGGCGTCACCCACAGCCCGTAGGACTTCTTGACCTCGATCTGCCGGCTCACGTAGGTGCACCGGTAGGACTTGTTCGGGGGAAGCCAGGTCGCCGCGTCGCCGTCGCTCTTCTGTTGGTTCACGGCTCCCGACACGGCCTGGAGGTTTCGCGGGTCGTTCGCGAACTCGATGCGCTTGACCGCGGTCCACCCGGCCGCGCCCTTCTGCCAGGCGTCCGACAACGCGACGACGTGGTCGATCTGGACCAGCGCCGAGGTGTCCTCGCCTCGGGTGAACGGCATCGTCGTACCTGTGTACGGATCCGCCAGTGTGCCGGCGAGCACCCGGCACCCGTCGGCGTGGAAGGTGATGCCGGTGAGGTCTCGCCGCAGGATGTCCTCCCGGGTCCGGCAACCGTTGCGGCCGTACTGCACGTCGACCGCGTCGTCCCATGCCCTCCCGAATCGCGACCGTTCATATCCGGTCTTGGGTGCGCGACCCTTGACCTGCAGCGACGCGAGATCGGCCTGTTCCCGGCCGACCGCCGGTGGCGGCGTATCCGGCGACGCACCAGCCGGCGGTGACGATGGCCCCGTCGTCGAGGGCATGGGCTGGGTGCGCTCGGATGAGGGGCGCTCGAGGCCCGGACCGGGTTCGACGTCGACGCACGACACGAGCACCACGGCGACCGGCACCGCGGCAAGTACTCCCGACAACCGTGCCGCTCGACGTCTCACCCCGGAATCGTTGCACGGCGCACCGACATCCCCGTTCGCCGACCCGGTGCGGGGGTTCTCGCCGCGCACCTTGAGCTTCGTTCGACTAACTTTCCCTTCGCGGACTGCTGTGGTCACGCACGACGCCGCGGCGGCGCACGGTCGCCGGCGGTGTCGCCGGGTCATCAGACGACTATTCGGGTAGTGGGTGCATGAGTTCAGGTCGGGGCAATGCGGCGCGGGGTGTACCGCCATGGGTTCTGCGGATGTTCGCCGTGTTCACTCTGGCGATGTCGTTGCCCACTCTTGCCGGCGGGTCGGGCACCGCCGCGGTGCTCGGCAGCCCGGCACCCTTCTCCGCGTCACCCCTGCGTGCGACGCCGGTCCACGAACTGACACCGACCGTCGACCCGGAGACCGAGACCTACCCCGAGCGACTCGAGCGCATCGAGACCATGAGCCGCCCGCTGCTGCCCACGCCGAAGTCAATTGAGGGCCCCGAGACACGCTGCGCAAGCGGCGATTTCACGACCCTCGCAGTGGTGTACGACTCTGTCTTCGACGCGGTGTACGAGGTCCTGCCGCCGTCTCTGCGTGCCGCGGCGAGGCAGAGCCGGGTCGCGGCGCACCGCGACATGCGCCGTCTGCACGTGTCGACCCTCGCCGTCACCGAGCACCCCCTCACCCTCGGCGCCGACGACGACGATCCCGCACTCGACTACCGCGACCCGATCTCGCAGCTCCTCGTGTCGAACCTGCTGAAGATCCGCGACGGCCGGCACACCGAGGCCATCCCCCTCGGGAACATCACCGTCATCCAGGCCGTGGAGACGGTGTGGCTGTACCTGTTCACCACGGTCCTGATCCCCGCGCGCGTCCTCGCCGGTTCGACCCCCGACCTCGTTAGCCCCTTCGCCGGCACGGACGCCGACTTCCTGGCCCCGTTCGTCACCTACAACTGGCTCATCTCGGCCTTCGTCTTCTCGTCGGAGTTCGCGGTGAAGGCCCTGCTGCGCGCCACCGCGAAAACGGTCCTCGAGCAGTGCCTCGCACGCGTCACCGATGAACAGCGCGCCCTGGCCGGACGCGCGAGCGACACCGTGCATTTCGACATCCCGATCCCGCCGATGGTGGCCGATATCGCCGACCACCTCGCCCTGGCGGATGTCGAGACGTGTACGCCGATCGGGTCGCTCACACTCGGCCGGCTGGTGCGGTATGTGTCTGCGCAGGCGCAGGAGAACAATCCCGCCGACGCACCCCGCATCCGGGCCGAGACCACCAGAATTCTCGGCGCCATGCGCGGAATCCGCATTCATCACAACCTCATTCCGCTCGATCCCGCGGAGGACCGCTCGGTCGGCGAGTTGGCGGCGTCGTTGTTCGGTTCGCTGATCCCGATCTTCGGCGGGGCGCCGCTCGACATCCTTCTCGGCATCGGGCACAACATCGGCCACGGGGCGGACCCATGGGAGACCGTGTCCCTGGACGAGCTCACGGTCAGCAAACCGATCACCGCGGCGCATTATGCGTACAAGTTGGCGCTGCATCTGATCCGGGAAGTAGGCAATGTCATCGAGCCGTCGATCGTCGGTGACAGCCCGCTACGACCCACCAGACTGCTCGTCACGGCCCTGGGCCTGCCGATGACCTACGGACTGGTGACCGCGCACCACGTAATCCGGTCGATGTGCCTACGCGTCGACGACACGACGGGCAGCGGACTCGGCGCGGAGGCCAATCGGCGGACGACAACCGACTCGACTCCCCGCATCAAGCCGACGCGAAAGCCGGAAGCCTCCCGGTCATCGGCGTCGAGAACATCGGAACCGTCACGTCCGGAAGAATCCATTCGCCATCCCGAACCGCCCCGATTCGCCATTCCCGGCCGCAATTGACTCCGTGTTGCGCATTCGGTAATCGCGATGTCGGACGATTCGCCCGAGAATCCCGACACCGGGAAAGCGCAGGTTCATGCTTCCCGCGCGTCTATCGACTACCGTTGGGGGCGTGTCGAAAATTCAGACGGTGACCTTTGTCGACGACCTGGACGGTCGCGAACTCGATCCCCAAGACGCACAGACCGTTTCGTGGTCGTGGCTCGGCGTCGACTACGAGCTCGACGTGTCCGCGGCCAATCTCGACAAGATCGAGCAGGGCAAGGTGACAGTCGCGAAACTACTCAAGGCATCGACCCGGGTCGGCGGCCGACGACGGTCGCCATCAGCACGGACGAAGACCAATTCCGCCGGGAGTGGTGCGTCGGTGAATGCCTCGATTCGAGACTGGGCAGCGGAGAACGGATATGAGGTGTCCGCACGCGGCCGCATTCCGAACGACATCGTCGAGGCCTACAACTCCGCACACTGATATAGCCCACCGTATTGTCACATTGATCGCCAGAGCCCGATTCTTCGGACTCTGGCGATTGTTCTTCCGCGGGGCTGATTGTTGATCCCCCGCCGATTACGTTCTGCCCTAAGGAGTTCCGCCGGCAGGGCGGAAAAACCCTGCGGCGGCGTCGAATCGAGATGCCGCGCGGATTCCGCCACCGATCAGCACCTTCCCCGTCTTCATCCTGTCAATGGACATCTTTGATAAACTGATGTCCACGCATGGTGTGCCACCGACGTGCAACGCAGTCACCGTCGGAGGCCACCCGAGGGGACAGGACAACCGGATGAGCACAACGGAGAACGAGTCGGTCGACGCCGACCACGCTGACGGCGAGGCCCCAGGGGAGGTCTCCGTGGCGGCCCGGGTCAGGGTCACGCTCGACGACGGTTCGACAAGGGAGGGCGAGGTCGTCGACGACTTCGCGGACCTGGCCGGCGACACCACCGTCGAGACCCGTATCGACGACGAGCACACCGCACGACTACGCCGCTGGGCGATCTCGACCGACGATCACCAGATCGTCTTCGCCGACGACGACGCGGTCGAGGTCATCTCGGCCGAGCTGTGACTCAGAGCGGCGCGAGCCCGATCATTCGACGGTCCGACGAGAAGATCCACCCGTCGCCGTAGGGCTCGAGTGCTTTGCCGGTGACTAACGCATCCGCGTCGAAATCGATGGCGAGGAACGGTGCTGTCCACGCGACCTCGCCGGTGGTCACGTCGACAGCCGTGAGGGTGACGCCATCGCTGCCGGCCAACAGACGGTCGCGATAGCCGTCTGGGTTCACAATGGGCCGCCTAATGCACAGCGGTGCAGTACCGAAGCCCACACCCTGCTTATAGCGCTCATGAAGCCCCCGAGCCAACGCCCGCTCGCGCGACCTACACGAGCCATGAGCCCTCGCCGCATGGACTCTCAACCACCCTCGCACCCGAACACGCCATCACGACCCACGGGTTCCGGCTTATCATCAACGCCCCGGCCTGGTCGCCAACCACCATGAACATGTTTCTTCACTGACCTACTCGCCGCCCGCGCGATCGTATGCGAAGACGGTGACGATGCAGGGTCGCCTTCTCCGCACGGATCTACCGCCCGGTATAGGGGGTTCGCAGACTCCCGCTGCAGGTCAGCACGTGACAACAGTTCGGATTGGTCCAGCCTCGCGTGAACTCGTACCCAAACGGGCAGCGAGAACCATACGGCCAACTGATACAGCCGACGTCGGCGTAGGTGAACCTTGCCGGCCCGTGAAACTCTAAAAAGACTGAGTATTGCTAGTGGGAGACCGAATAGCAGAAAACCGACAAATGCGCCAGAGGAGATCCCGCGCTCTACGGCTGCGACCATGGTAGTCGGCAGGGCTACGCTACCCCAAAGAATCCAGGCTGCGAATGGCTGCAACACAAAATGCAGCTTCATTCTCTTCGTGTTGAATGATGACCAGGATGTAAGAGCGCAGAATCCGATCACAAACAGAAAGAATGTGACGACGGTGGGTACGAGTATCGCCGTTTGCCAGAGGTAACTCCCGGCCATCGCCTGATCCCGAAGCACCCTCACGACTGAGACATACAGTACAACGCCCACCCATAACGGGGCACTCACCGCTGCGGTCCTAACGAAGAGGGCGCCGACAAGGGAATGCCGCTGGCCGTTCGAGACACTTGGCACTCCCTTGTCTCGCAGGACTGTCCGCCACTTGTGCAGTCGGTCGAGTCGCTGCTCTAGTACTTCCTGGCGGCGGTAGCGACTCGCCGAGCTGAAGTCATCGAGCAGGATGCTGCTCATCAAGAAGATAGCGATCGTCCCAAAAGTCGCCAGCACCATCGCGCCGACGTCTGACTTGTCATGCACACCAAGCCAACCGACTGTCATTACTACAACGCACGCGCATGCTAACGCCGATGTCATCGCATCCATACACTGTCGCCATAGGGCCATTGCGGCTTGCTCAATGTAGGATTCGCTCCCCTTGTTTCGCATCGACAGTGTGATGCTTATCGACACCGAAGCAGCCAGCGCGATACCGATCCAGTTTCGCGCGGTCTCAGGTGTTACGAGGCCATCTAAGTGTGGTCGGATGTCAGGAACCCACTGATACGGCTCAAACATCTGAGCGTCCGTCTGCCCCGGGTGTCCCAAAAGCCAGACCAAATAGCCTGCGCCGTAGGTGACTACGAAGGCTCCGATCACGTCCCCGATTACGCGAGAGCGAAATCGATCGCGGACGTGGCGCCTGGCTTCCGCTGACAGTCTTCGGGCCTCGAGACGGGCTTCATCGGCGCAAGGCTTTTTTCTTCGTTCTAGACGCGGTCGTAGGAATCCAAAACGCAGACAAAGTAGAGCGATCATCGTCAATAGCAGACGTTGCGCTCTTGTTCGAGTCATTCTGTACCGCTCTTCCCGTCGAGTGCGGCTTGCATCCTAAAAGCGACGCAGAAACCGCAAAGGTAAGTTGCAACTGATTGGAAAGGTGACCATATCGAAGACCCCTGACATTCATGGAGTGATCTGGCGCCGCCAGTCGAAGGCGCTAGCCGGCCGCCGAGTCCGCGTCCATTGAGAACGGGTCATGGCATCGAAAGCGGAACTCCGCGAGATGCATGCAGCGGCCACGGCGCTCCAAGGGTTCGCGACCGTCCGCCCAAGATGATCGAAGAACGGGCGACGAGCATGTTGAGCGCAATCTCGATATGCACGCCGGTCGACTGAATTCGACGACGTCATCGGCGCTGCACTCGACGACACAATTCCGTCTGTTGAGGTCGATCCAGTCCCGACAACAGACCTTGCCGGCGCCGTTCCCAGATCGGAGTTTCTTCTCTGTGCGACGGTTCGCTACCGCCAAACTATGTCCAACATCCAGACCGTCGCAGTCATTGACAATCTAGATGGGCGGAATCTGAGATGCCCAGCGGGCGTCACTGCCAACCGTTGCCGCAAGTGTTTCCGTTCTGAGAAGGCTTGAAATGTTGGCATGCCGGATGCCGACGGGTGCTCGGCGCGTCGGTAGTTCTGCTGCGCCGAGTGCGCCGCGACTTGAGCTGTTACCTAGGCAAGGCTGCACCAGGCGCGAGGAGCACTGTCACCGTCGACTCACGATGCAGGGCTTTCGAGCGCAACTGCGGGTGCGAGTTTATGGTGCGCGAGGGGGGACTTGAACCCCCACGTCCTGAGACACTGGAACCTAAATCCAGCGCGTCTGCCAATTCCGCCACTCGCGCGTGGGCGCGACTCGCCGGAGTGTGAGTCACGCAGTGTAACGGCGACCACCCTACCGGCCGCGTTCTGATCATCGCAGGCCAGGTACCGTCATAGCCATGTCCCCCACCCGTCGCCGCACCCACCGGCCCGCGCTCACGGTGCTCGCCGTATCCGCTGCGGTGGTGTGCCTGGTGCTCGCGTGGTGGCAGTGGTCACGGTACGAGTCCGCATCCGGTTCCGGACTCAATCTCGGCTACGCCCTGCAGTGGCCGGCGTTCGCCGCGGCCGTGATCTATGCCTATCGCCGCTTCGTCATCCTGGAGAGCGATCCCGAGGAAGCCCGCAAGGTCGCGGCGAAGAACTCCGTCGCCGAGATCCCGGAGGGCATCCTGCCCGAGCGACCCACCACCCCCAGCGCGTCGTCGTTGGCATCGCCGGACCCCGCCAACGATGTCGCCCTGGTCGAATACAACCGCTATCTCGCCGAGCTCCGCGACGCGGACGCTCACACCACCGACGCTCGACCCACCCCCTCATCGAAAGGCCCGCAGTGACCGAGAC
>NZ_SCOC01000069.1:0-8904 GCF_005502615.1 Gordonia sp. ALPHA1B1
AACCCCAGTGAAAAGGCTGACACAGGTCAGCGAATACCACACGCCCACAACACAATCAGGCGATCACGCGCCCCAACCCCACCCCACCTGAACTCCTTCCACGGATCCAGGCTGAGGTGCGAGGAGCGATAGCGACGAGCCTCGAAGGGTCCTGGCGAGATGCGTGGCAGACCCTTCGTGACGCGCCCTCCGCAAGCTCCGGGCGCTCCTCAGGGAACAGAGATCTCCTCGATCACCCGAGCCGGGCGATGGTCTCGACGGCCGACTCCTCGACGGCGTCGCGGTATCCGCTCCCGGCCCAGAGGTTGATCCCGTCGGGGTCGTTGCTGGCGGCGCGTCGGATGCCACCGGTCAACGTGTTGACGGCCGGGTACTCGGCCACCGCGGCGTCGGAGAACCTGTCGGTGAACAGGTTTCGCAGGGCGCGTGCCGGTCGGCCGCTGAACGCCCAGGTGACCACGGTGTCGGTTCGGTCCGGATCGGCGAGAGCCGCCCCGTGCGCGGGTTTGGTGCCGGCCTCGGTGGTCCGCAACAAAACCGTACCCACCTGCACCGCAACGGGTCCCGCGGATCGGACCTCGTCGGCCCGGGCCGACGTGGAGATCCCACCCGCCGCCACGATCGGCAGCGGCACCCGGTCGGCGACCGCGCGGATCAAGTCGTCGAGCGGCTCTGTGGGAGGAGTGGTCCGGCGGTCGAAGACCGATCGATGGCCACCGGCGTCGGGACCCTGCACGCACAGCCAGTCGGCCCCTGCTCGACCGGCGATCTCGGCGTCCGTGGCCGTGGTGACCGTGACCCCGACACTGCACCCGTGCCGGTGCAATTCGGCGACGACCTCGGGTGCGGGACACCCGAACGCGAAGGACACGAGCGGAATCCGCTCGTCGCACACCAGCCGGATCTTGTCGTCGAAGTGATCATCGTCCTCGCCCAGGTCCTCGACCTCGGGAAGCGTCACGCCCAGACTTCGCGCATACGGGACGAGTTCGGCGCGGTAGCGGGCGAGGTCGTCGCGGTTCACCGGCTCCGCCTCGGGAACGAAGATGTTGACACCGAAGACCTCGGTGCCGGCCGTCCGCACGGCCGCGATGTCGGCGCGCACCTTGTCGGGGGTCAGGTACCCCGCGGCGAGCTGGCCGACACCGCCGGCCGATGCCGCGGCCACCACCAGTTCCGGGGTGCTCGGACCACCGGCCATGGGGGCCGCGACGACGCGGCTGGAGAGCTCACGCAGATCGAACATTCAGGCTTTGTCCTTCGCCGCACGGACCGCAGTGAACTGCGACAGTCGCGCCTCTGCCACCGAATCCATCTGCTCGAGCTCCATCCCCTTGGTCTCCTCGACCTTCCGGAGGACGTAGAAGAACGAGGCCGCGGCGCAGAAGGCGAAGAAGCCGTAGATGATTCCGAGTCCGACGGCTTCGGTCATCGGCGGGAACAGCATCGAGATGGTGAAGTTCGCGACCCAGTTCACGGCCGTGCAGACGCCCAGGGCGACACCACGGATGCGGTTGGGGAACATCTCCCCCAGCATCACCCACATCACCGGGCCCCACGTCGCGGCGAAGGCGACCACGAACAGGTTGGCGCCGATCAGTGCGACCACACCCCATGGATCGGGCAGGGTGATGTTCTCGCCCTCGCCGATCTGCTGGGTGAACGCGATACACGCCATGAGCAGGCCGATGAACATGCCCACCGAACCGCCGAGCAGCAGTTTCCGCCGCCCGACGCGGTCGACGAACAGGATCGCCACGAAGGTCATGACGACGTTGATGACGGCGGTGATCACCGATGTCTTGAACGAGTCGGCCTCGGAGAAGCCGACGGACTGCCACAGCGTCGTCGAGTAGTAGAAGATCGCGTTGATACCGACGAACTGCTGGAAGATGGCCAACCAGATGCCGACCCAGACGAGCGGGTGCAGCCCGAACGACGGTCCGGCGATGTCCCTGATCGACGACTTCGCCTCGCGCTTGACCGTCAGCTTGATCTCTTTGACCCGCTCGAGGGGGTTCTCCTCGCCCGTCACCTCCTGCAGGATCCGGGCCGCCTCGGCATCACGGTTGCGGCCCACCAGGTATCGCGGCGACTCCGGGATCAGCAGCGCCAGCACACCGTAGACGACGGCGGGCACGACACCGACGAGGAACATCCACCGCCACGCCTCGAGGCCCCACCAGAATTCGTTCGACGCGCTGCCGGCGCTGTCGGCGAGCAGTGCGTCGGAGAGGAGTGCCGCGAAGATGCCCAGCGTGATCGCGAGCTGCTGCATCGAGGCAAGCGCCCCGCGGTAGCGGGCCGGCGCGATCTCGGAGATGTAGGCCGGCGCGATGACCGAGGCGATGCCGATGCCGATTCCGCCCAGCACGCGCCACAGCAGCAGGTCGGGAATCGTCTGGGTGAAGCCGGTTCCGATCGCGGAGATGATGAAAAGCGCCGAGCCGAGCAGCATCACGCGCTTGCGTCCCCAGACGTCGGCCAGCCGGCCGGCGAACCACGCGCCGAGCGCACAGCCGAGCAGTGCGATCGCGACGGCGAAGCCGGTCATGAGCTTGCCGAGCCCGAAATCCGCTTCGATCGAGTCGACCGCGCCGTTGACGACCGAACTGTCGAAGCCGAACAGGAACCCGCCGACCGCGGCGGCGACCGTGACCCCGATGACCTTGGCTGTGTGCTGTTCGGCGACTTCGCGCTGTGCGTCGGTCATGGCGTCGTCCTGACCGTCGTAAGAGCCCACCGCAGGATGTGTGTCATGTCCGTGACCTCGCTGTCCGGTTGCATGGACGCCGGGTGATCGACGTGGCGATCAATCTACTCGCGTGCATCGCCGAGTCTGACGGTAACGGACACAGTCGCATGCATAGCGCAGATACGCCCCACGGTATGGCGTGGGACGCCTCGGTGACAGTGTTGGTCTGGCGCGGACAGGTCAGCCGGTCTCCCAGACACCGGGATTCGCCCGGATCCGGACTCCGGACCCGATCACGTCGGCCAGCGGGGCGGGACGCCCGAAGTGATAGCCCTGCGCGAGGTCGCAACCGACCTCGGCGACCGTGGCTGCCTGCGACTCGGTCTCGACTCCCTCGGCGACGACCCGCATGCCCGCGGCGTGCGCCATCGTGACGATGCCGGCCAGGATCGACTTCGCACTGGGGTGCTCGTCAAGGGCGTCGACGAACGACTTCGCGGTCTTCAGCACGCTGACCGGCAGTCGGTAGAACTCGCTCAGCGACGACGCTCCGGTGCCGAAATCGTCCAGCGAGACCTGGGTCCCGAGATCGCGCACCTCGCCCAGCAGGGTCAGCAGGTCCCCGTCGAGTGGATCGAGCGCACTCTCGGTGATCTCGAGGCAGAACGCCGCGGGGTCCATGCCCGACCGGGCCATCGTGTCGCGGAGCCGCGTCGGGAACTGGCCGTTGGTGAGCTCCCGACGGGAGACGTTGATACACAACATCACCCGACGCAGTTCCGGTACGGCGGCCACCTCGGCGGCCGCGGTCTCCAGCACGTAGTTCCCCACCCGGTCGATGAGATTGGATCCTTCCGCGAGCGGGATGAACTCGGTCGGCGAGATCGAACCCAGTTCCGGGTGACGCCAGCGCAGAAGGCTTTCCAGCCCCACCAGCGTGCCGTCGCCGGTCGACACGATCGGTTGGTAGTGGATCTCGAGCTGACCGGTGTCGGTGTCGAGGACCCGGCGCAGTTCTTCCTCGATACGTTGCCGGCGCTGGAGTTCCTCCCGATGCTGCGTCTCGAACCGGACGTAGCGTGCCCGAGAGGCCTTGCGCGCCTGGTACAGCGCGATGTCGGCGTCGCGCAGCAGATCGGTGGCGGTGTATTCGTCACCGGCCTTGACCGTTGCCACGCCGATGCTCGCCTCCACCTTGAGGGGCTCGCTGCGGATACTGACCGCTATGGGCTCGTACACCGCCCCGCGGATCTTGTCGATCTGCTGCTCGATCTCCTCGGCCGAACACGCGATCCCGAGGGTGGCCACCAGGACGAACTCGTCGCCCCCGATCCGGCCCACCGCGGCCTCCTCGGGGGTCGCCGTCGCCAATCCCTGTGCGACCGCGTGCAGTACCTCGTCACCCACCGCATGCCCGAGCGAGTCGTTGACGAGTTTGAAGTTGTCGAGGTCGATGTAGAAGATCGCGACGCAGCAGGCGTTCTCCTCTTCATTGAGTCGGGCCATGTGCGACTCGAGTTCGCGAATGATGCCTGACCGGTTGTACAACCCGGTCAACGGGTCGTGTACGGCCTCCCACGCCAGCTGGGACGTCTCGCGATAGCGGTCGGTGATGTCGACGAAGGACACCAGGGCGACGACCTCGGCGCCGTCGTCGTCGATGGGCCGGCAACTGCATGACAGCCAGCGCTCGCCGAGCGGCGTGGTGATCGTCGCGGTGGCGTCGGTGACCGCCTCGCCGGTGCGCAGGCACTGTGCGATCGGTGACTCGCCCGCGATGAAATCCAGGGGCAGTTCGTGGACGCTCGCGCCCGGGCTCGCTCCAGTACCCAGCATGGTTCCGGCCGCCGGGTTCGCCAGTTCGATGTGCCCGTCTTCGCGGACGACGATGACCGCCTGGTGCAGGGCGGCGAGGATCGTGCCGAGGCGCTCGATGAGGGGTCGACGAGTCGGTTCCGCGACGATGAGAAAGCCGTCGTCCATGGTCGTGATCGATGTGTGTGCGAGGAACGACCGTCCGGTGTCGGAACGCCGGTGCAACTGGTCGACGGTTCCGCCCAGCGCCACCGCCGCGTGGGGATCGACGTGCGCCCCGATGACGTCGTCGAGGTGTAGTCCGATCGCCTCGGAGGCCTGCCTGCCGTACATCTGTTCTGCCGCCGGATTCCAGGACCTCACCGTCCTGTCGTCGTCGACGGCGATCACGGCGTTGCTCACGTGGTCGAGCAGCGCTGCTTGTCTGCGCAGCGCGGACTCGACCGCCTTCTGGGCGGTGATGTCTCGGAGGATGACCTGATAGGCCGGCTGATCGTGCCAGACGGTGCGCACCGAGGTCACCTCCATTGGCCGGGAAACCCCGTGTGCGTCCACCATGACCACTTCCTCGGGCGTGGTCGACGCGCCGGCCTCGTCGCCCATGCCGATGATCCGCTCGATCATCTGCGGCAGTTCGTCGGGATGGACGAACTCGGCGATCGAACGACCCAGCATCGCTTCGCGGTCGTCGACTCGCGCGAACGCCAGGGCGGCTGAGTTCACATAGACGATGAGGCCGTCCTGGTGCACCGCGATCGCGTCCGGACTCAGTTCGAGAAGCAGGCGGTAACGCTCGGCGACCGCCGCGTCACTGGCACGGGCCATGGGCTCGGCGTCCGGAGCGACGAGGCCGGGCCGGTCATCGTCGCTGTGCGTCGGTCGGCTCACTGCGTCACCCCCTCGATCCGTCATCCCCCAACCGCCCATCCTCCCCTACCTGGCTTCGAAAAGGGGGCGCTGCGCGGTGCAAGACTGCGTCAATCGGAAATTTCGCCCTCGAATACCTGCGTGAACTGGCCGAATGTCGGGTTTGGGCGGGATCCTGGAAAGCGGGTTACCCGCACGGGGAACCGCGATGGCCCAAGCGCCATCGTCTATCGCACAGAAAGTTCACGATCATGACGATTCAATGTTCGACCATCTCCGGCCTGGGCGCCGTCACGGGGTACGGCTGGGGCCGCGACGCACTCTGGAGCGGTCTCGTCTCCGGCAAGTCGGCGGCCGCACTCCATCAGGGTTTCGGGTTCACGGGTGGCCAGACGACCGGTGCCGAGGCGTCTGACGACACCGCAGAGCCCGGATGGATCGTGCGGGTTCCCGAAGGTGGGCAGCAGTCCGACGGTCGCACCCGCTTCTCGCGCGCGATGCGTGCCGCGGCGCGTGAGGCGATCGAGGACGCGATGGCGCGCGGCTGGACCCCGGGGTCCCGGGTGGGACTCGTGCACGCCTGCGTGCTCGGCGACCTCGACATGTACCCGATCGTCACCTCCGGCGTCGGCCAGTACACCGGACGGCAGTACCTCTCGGTCACCCCGTCGACGCCGGTGTCTCTGCTGATGCAGGAGTACGGCTTCCACGGACCCGCGATCACGGTGTCGGCCATGTGCACCTCCGGCTCGGCGGCCATCGTCACCGCGAAATCGTGGCTCGACTCCGATCTCGTCGACGACGTCGTCGTGGTGGCGACCGACCTGTCGGCCCGGCCCGAGGTCGTGGCGATGTTCGTACAGCTCGGTGTCGCCATCACCGACACCGATGCGCTCAACGCGTGCCGCCCGTTCCAGGAGGGCAGCCGCGGATTCACCTTCGGCGAGGCGGCGATAGCGTTCACGATGACCAACCGTGCCGCCGACGGTTACGCAGATGTGCTGGGCGGGTCGATGTCCCACGACGCCTTCCACGTCACGTCGATCGATCCGGAACTGACCGGCGTCCGTTCGTGCGTGGAGCAGTCGCTCACGATGGCCGGCGTCGACGGCGGGAGCATCCGCTACCTCAATGCGCACGGGCCGGGGACCCGCCAGTGCGATCGCGCGGAGGCGACCATCGCCGAGCAGATGGTGCCCAACGCCGAGGTGTTCTCGGTGAAACCGCTTGCCGGTCACTGTCAGGGCGCTGCCGGAGCTGTCGAACTCGCGGCGTCTTTACTCGGCTACGAGCGGGGCGAGATCCCGGCGAGCCCGCGGGTCGCCGAGGCGATCATCCCGCAATTGCTCGACGGACGAACCGATCTGGTCAGCGGGTTGACCCTCAAGACCTCCCTCGGAATGGGCGGACACAACGCGGCGGTCGTTCTCGCGCCCAATGCGTGAATGGTGTGACGTCCTGCTGACCTCGATGCGGCCCGGGCTCGCCGCTCGGGCCGCATCGAACCGGAAATGCTGCGGAATACCGCGTCGCGTCCCACAATTCAGCAATGAGCAACGAACCCGATCCTCCGGTGGGCGATTCGACGCGGACTGACCCGCCGCCGACATCGGGTGCCCGCCACGCCTTGACGCTGTTCCTCAACTCACCGTTCGCCGGCATGTCCCCGTGGATCCTGATGGCGCTGCTCGCGGGGCCCGGTCGATTCGAGGAGGCCGCGGCCTCGGCGTTCGCGCTGTCACTCCTCCTGGTCATCGGTGGCCACAAGCGCGGTACGAGCGTCAAACTCCTCGAGGTCTTCGACGTCACGTACTTCGGCACGATGGCGATCATCGCGCTGTTCGCCTCCGACCACGTCATCGACTGGTTGGAGCGTTGGGGCGGAGAGATGACCAACATCGCGCTGGTCTCCTTCGCGCTGGGGTCGATCCTTGTGCGCCAGCCGTTCACGCTTCAGTACGCACGGGAGACCACCGAGAAAGAATTCTGGGACAGCCCGCTGTTCATCCACATCAACTACGTCATCACCTGGGCGTGGGTCGGCGGCTTCGGCGTCGCCGCTATCTCGGGCGCGTTCGGCGATCTGGTGCTCGACGACCCGAACAACTTCTGGACCGGATGGATCATCCAGATCGGCGGCACGATCTTCGCGATCGCCTTCACCGAGTTCTATCCCGACTACGCGACCTACCGGGCTGCGGTTCGTGAGGGTTGGGCCACCGACGAGAAGCCCGAGAGCATCATGCATCTGTTCGGTTGGGTGCCGATCTACGTTCTCGCGATCGGCATCTCCGGACTGGTCACCGACTCCCTCGGGACAGTTGCCGGTGTCGTCCTCATCGTCGCGGGCGTCGTCGCGATCAACGTGTTCAAGCGGATGACGGCCGCCATGGACGCACGGCTGGAGGCGACGGCGGGACGACCGACACAGAGCTGACCCGGGTCGGACGCCTCGGCGCGGCCCGATCGCTCGATCGGTAGTGTCGACGGCATGAAACTCGACGGCGTAGGAATCTGGAGTTCACCGCTACGGTACGGAGACACCGGGGAGGCCGCCGAAGCGGCTGCCGAGCTCGACGACCTGGGATTCACGGCCCTCTGGATCCCCGATGTGGGGGGTCCGGTGCTCGACTCGGTCGAGAACCTGCTCGGCGCGACACGGAAGGCCATCGTCGCCACCGGCATCCTCAACATGTGGATGCACGAGCCGCACGATGTCGCGGCCGCGCATGCGCGCCTCACCGAGCAGTTCGGTCCTCGCTTCCTCCTGGGCCTCGGGATCAGCCACGCGCCGTTGATCGACGCCCAGGAAGCCGGTCGCTACCAGAAGCCGCTCGCGACCACCAAGGCGTTCCTCGACGGTCTGGACGAGGCACCGCAGCCGGTGCCGGCCGATGCACGAGTACTGGCCGCCCTCGGGCCGAAGATGTTGCAATTGTCCGCCGACCGGACCGCCGGAGCCCACCCCTACCTGGTGACCCCGGACCACACCAAGGTCGCCCGGGAGACCCTCGGCGACGGTCCGCTGCTCGCACCGGAACAGACGGCGATTTTCGCCGCCGACCGCGACGAGGCGCGCGCCGTCGGCACCAAGTGGCTCAAGGGTTACCTCGCGATGCCGAACTACGCGAACAACCTTCGGCGCCTCGGGTTCTCCGAGGACGATTTGAGCTCGGTGAGCGACCGCCTGTTCGACGCCCTGATCGTCTGGGGCGACGACGCGGCGATCCTGAAGCGGATCGACGAGCATCGGTCCGCCGGCGCCGACCACGTGTGCGTCCAGGTTCTCCAAGCCGACCACCGGGGCTTCCCTCGCGAGCAGTGGCGTCGCCTCGCGGCAGCGCTGGGGTGATGCGTACGGTCCTTGAGGTGCGGCCACCCTCTGCTCCCTCATCCGAAGGAACGACATGACCATTGCTCCCTAATCCGAAGAGTTAGGTGAGGTGGCTGCTCAGGCCGCTCCGTGGGGTGTGATGGTGACGTCGTATCCGAGTTTGTGTAGGTCGTAAATGGCGCGGTTCTTGGTG
>NZ_SCOC01000006.1:0-200596 GCF_005502615.1 Gordonia sp. ALPHA1B1
CCACCCGGCCCGCCCGTCCGCGCCTTGGCGATCCACTGGCCGTCGACGATCGGCAGTCGCAGGGCCACCGTCGCTGCCAACTCTTTGCGCGTTGTCGGCCGGACCTCGGCCACCCTCCCCGGAATCAGCTTGTCGGACAACACTTCCAAAGCCAACTGCGCGTCGTCGGCGACTTCGAGGACTCCGCGTACGACCACCGACCGGTAGTTCGCCGAATGGTCGAAGAGGGTGTCGGCGACGACGAGCCCGTCCAGCGCGAACACCGTGAACGTCACCGGCGCACCCGCGGCGACGTGCCGGAGCGCACCCGCCCCGGTCGATCCGTGCAGCAGGATCGAGTCGCCGTCCCGGGCGAAGAGCATCGGCACCGACCATGGCAGACCGTCGACGACGGTGCTGAGGGTCCCCACCTTGGTCTCGTCGAGCAGGGCGTCGAGCAGCTCGCGGTCGGCTGCCCGATCGGGCTTGCGCGTCAACGACGCCAGCCGCGAAGTCGCGTCGGACGGGGTACTGCCGGTCGAAGTCATGCGGACATGGTCGCCTCCGAAGGCTCCGGGCTCAACAGATTTGCTCGCCGGTGGCGGCGACCGCAGGGGGATCCACCCAGGGAGCAGGATGACGCTTCCAGACTTGCCTTCCAAGCAACGGAAGAACGAGGACCGGAGTTGTCCTCCGTCGCTCATAGCGTGGTCCTCACACCAACCGAGAGGACACATCATGAGCACCTACACCTCCACCGAACTCAGCGTCGACGTCACCGGCGAGAAGCGCGACCTGCTCATCCTGCTGCAGGATCAGCGCAACATGCTCAAGATCACCGCACGCAACCTCTCCGACGACGAGGCCCGCAAGCAGTCGACGGTCAGCACCCTCACGATCGGCGCGCTGATCAAGCATCTCGCGCACGGTGAGGAGAATGCGGCCCGTGTCATCACCGAGCGGGACGAGAACGCCGAGTTCGACATGAGCCAGGCCATGACCGAGTACGAGATGACCGACGACGAGACCCTTGCCGGCTGGCTGGCCGAGTACGACCGTGGGGCCGCCGAGTTCGACCGCGTGATCGCCGACGCCGAGAGCCTGGACGAGCTGATCCCCCAGCCCACCGCTCCGTGGCAGCCGGAACGCGAGTGGCTGTCCATCCGGGTCATGATCATTCATCTCATCCGGGAGACCGCACACCACTGCGGCCACGCCGACATCATCCGAGAGGCGCTCGACGGCCAGACCACGATGGGCGCCATCTCCGAGGGGCAGGAATGGGCCGAGCAGTGGGCGGACGCCGACTGGGCGAAGTGACGCCTGCCGGGTGAGTTATCCCGGGCACTCGACGATCACTCTCATCTCCGACCAATCCGCGGGCCCCCGGGCACCGAAGACGTTGTGAGGCTGCCGGCCAGGCGCAGTCGACACCCCAACACAGATTGGACCGACGATGATCAAGCGAATTCCCCGTGTAGCAGGAGCGTTGACCGGACTGGTCCTCGCCGTCGGCGTGATGGCCGGCTGCTCCAGCGACGATTCGGACACCTCGAGCGAAACGACCGGAGCGGCAACCGAATCCAGCGCCATGATGAGCGAGAGCGCGATGGCCGATCCGGCCGCCAACCTCGTCGGGCCGGGTTGTGCCGCCTACGCCGAGGCCAACCCCTCGGGACCGGCGTCGGTGAACGGGATGTCGACCGTGCCCGTTGCCACCGCTGCGGCCACCAACCCCGAGCTCACGACTCTCACACAAGCACTTTCGGGTCAGCTGAACCCCGAGGTCAACCTCGTGAAGACCCTCAACGAAGGTGAGTACACCGTGTTCGCGCCGACCGACGACGCATTCGCGAAGCTGCCCCCGGAGACCGTCGAGCAGCTCAAGACCGACGCTGATCTGCTCAACAAGATCCTGACCTACCACGTGGTCGAGGGCCAGGCGACCCCCGACCAGATCGTCGGGGAGCACACCACTCTCGAGGGTCAGCAGGTCAATGTGACCGGATCGGGCGACAACCTGAAGGTCAATGAGGCCGGCGTCGTCTGCGGTGGCGTCACCACTTCGAACGCTCAGGTGTACCTCATCGACAGCGTGCTCATGCCCCCGGCCGGCATGTGATCTCTCCGTAAGCACTGCGCGAGAGCGCTTTCCACGATTCTCACCGACGCGATCCGTCGGTGAGAATCGTGCTGCGTGACCCGGGTGCGACCCGTTCGCCTCGAACACGGAAGAGTCCGGACTCCGCGGGCGGGATGACGTACGGACGCACGGGACACCGCGCCAAACCCTGAACACACACCGGTTGCCTACCGAGCATCACTGCTTGTCTGGGGAACCGGTGTGTGCGTTCAGGTTCGAGCGGGTTGGGCATCCGTCTCGGACCGCACCCGGTTATCGGTCAACGCCGACACCTGGATCGGCACCCCGGTCATGTTCGCCATACCGGCGAGTCGCTCGAGGTCGGCCGGGTCGGACGAGATGAGTGCGTTGACGTTCACGCCGCCGGCGCCCAGGTCGTTCTGCGCAGCCGCGTTGGCCTGCGTCCAACCGCCGGAGCCGTTGTGGCCCCAACCATGCGGGATCGCGACGACACCGGGCTTGATATCTTCGGTGACGGTCACGGGCAACGAGATCCGACCGTGCCGGGACTCCACCGTCGCGAGGTCGCCTTCGGCCAGTCCGCGTGCCGTGGCATCGTCGGGGTGCATCCGGGCCGCGTGGGACCGTCCGCCGCGCAACAACATCGGCGCGTTGTGCTGCCAGCTGTTCTCCGACCGGATCTCGCGCATCCCGATGAGCCGCAACGGATACCCTGCGTCGTCAGCGACACCGAGTCGCTCGATCTCGGCCATCAACTCCGGTGCGGCCAACCGGATCCGGCCGTCGAGGTACGTGACGTTCTTGGCCAGCTGCCCGGGCGCGAGGTCGTCGGCGACCACGACACCGTGCGGGTGGTCCTCGACGAGACGGCGGTAGGTGAGTCCACCGCGTCGAAGGCCGAATCGGTCTCCTCCCAATCCCATTCGGATCACCAGGTCCGAGACCCGGCGCGGGGTGACCGGCCTGCCCACGCGTCGCGCCAGCTGGTTGCCGACGTGCAGCGAGCGGATCAGCAGGCTCTCCGACGACAGGAAGCCGATCAGTTCGTTGATCACCGTCCACTCCTCCCGCGCCTCGCCCTGCGGTGGGATCACCGCCTCGGTGGCCTGTTTGAACGGAGTGGTGAACAGGGCCTGGAACGGGAGCAGGAAGTCCTCGCGTTCGTACATCGTGGTGGCCGGCAGGATGTAGTCGGCCCGGGCGTTGGTTTCGTTTCGGTAGATGTCCAGGGACACCATGAGGTCGAGTTCGTCCAGTGCCGAACGTAATTCGTCGCCGTTCGGAACCGACAGCACCGGATTGCCCGCGCTGACGAACAGCGCGCGCAGCTGCCCGCGGCCCGGGGTGGTGATCTCCTTGGCCATCAACGACGCCGGCGCGGTCCCGAGGACCTGCGGCAGGCCGCCGACGCGGCTTCGGCGCCCCGCCCAGCGAAAGCTCGAAATCCGTTGCAGCGCGGTGACGCCCAGGCGCTGACCCGGAATCCCCAGATCACCGAACATCGACCCGCCCGGCACGTCCAGGTTGCCCGCGACGAGGTTCACCATGTCGAGCAGGGCGGTCGTCAGCGTGCCGGTGCGCCCCAGTGAGGTACCCACCCGTCCGTACACCGCGGCCCGCTCCGTGCGGGCGAGCGAGCGGGCGACAGCGCGCACACGCTCCGGATCGATGTCCGTACGGCCCGCGGTCGCCTCCGGCGCGTAGGCCGCGACGAGCGTCTCGAGTTCCGCCACGCCGCGCGCCTGCCGCCGGAGCCGGTCGCGGTCGGCGAGGTTCTCGTCGAACAGCACGTGCAACAGCGACAGCAGGAACAGCGCGTCGGTGTCGGGCGTGATCGGCAGCCAGTCGAACTCTCGGGCCGTCTCGGTGTGCCGGGGATCGACGACGACGACGGACCCGCCACGCGCGGTGATCGCGTTCAGACCCTCACGGATCCGCGGCGAACTCATCACGCTGCCATGCGACACGACCGGATTCGCCCCGATGATCACGAGGTAGTCGACCCGGTTGATGTCGGGAATCGGCGCGGTCAGCGGGTTGCCGTACAGGAAGTGACTGGCGACGAAGCGGTTGTTCACGTCCTGGGATCCCGCCGAGTACACGTGCGGCGTCCCGAGGAGGTTCATGAAGATCGCGGTCCACAGCGTGTGCCCGGTCGAGAACGTCGCCGGGTTACCGAAGTACCAGCCGATCGAATGGCTGCCGGATTTCTGGTGCACCTCGACGAGCCGGCGGCCGATCTCCTCCAGCGCCGTGTCCCATGAGATCTGCTCGAACTGGCCATCGGGGCGTCGTCGGAGCGGGTGCCGGAGACGGTCGGGATCGTTGACGATCTCGGTGAACGCGATCCCTTTCGGACACGCGAAGCCCCGCGACAGCGGGTGCTCCTTGTCCGGTCTGAGCGAGACCAGCCGATCGCCCTCGACGGTCGCGATCATGCCGCACAGCGGCTCACAGATTCGGCAGTAGGTGTGTTTTTCCATCGGCATCTTGCGTCCCCTGACCTCGCGCGATGACTCACCGCAGGCGGGCAGGCCTACGGTTGGTGTGATTCCGTTCACATCTGAAGACAAGTGTTGCATGATGGCAGCACCTGAGGCATCCCCACCGAGGAGGTCCCCGTGACCGACAGCGAACCGAACGCCACACAGCCAACCGTGCGCGACGTGATCATCATCGGCGCCGGCTTGTCCGGCATCGATTGCGCCTATCGGCTGAAGGAGCAGAATCCCGACGCCGACTATCTGATCCTCGAACGCCGCGAACGCATGGGCGGGACGTGGGACCTGTTCCGGTATCCCGGCGTGCGGTCGGACAGCGACATCTACTCACTGAGCTACCCGTTCGAGCCGTGGCGCAAGCCGCGGGCGCTGGCGCACGGAAACGACATCCGGGAGTACATCGAGGACACCGCCCACAAGTTCGCCATCGCCGATAACATCCGGTTCGGTCAGCACGTCCTGACCGCCGACTGGGACTCGGCGACCGACACCTGGACACTGGGGGTCGAGGTCGGCGAGGACCGGCGCCGCGAGACCCACCGGGCGAGGTTCGTCATCTTCGCGACCGGTTACTACGACTACGACAACCCCTACACACCGCGGTTCGCCGGTGCCGACGACTTCACCGGCCAGATCGTGCACCCGCAGCACTGGCCCGAAGACCTCGACTACCGGGGCAAGCGCGTCGTGGTGATCGGCAGCGGTGCGACGGCGGTGAGTCTCATCCCGAGCCTGGCCGAGCAGGCCGAGCACGTCACGATGCTGCAGCGCTCGCCGTCGTACATCTTCTCGTCCAAGCAGAAGCAGTACCTGGCACCAGTCGTGCAGAAGTTGTTGCCCCCGCAGGCGGCGCACAAGGTCATCCGCACCAGGTACGCGGCCCAGACGGCCGCGATCGTGCACCTGACCCACCGGTTCCCGAAGCTCGGACGCAAGATGATCCGGAACAATGTCGTCGCGAACCTGCCCGACGACTATCCGGTCGACGTCCACTTCAATCCGACGTACAACCCGTGGGACCAGCGGATGTGCATGGTCCCCGATGCCGACCTCTTCGCCGATATCACCGAGGGCAAGGTCGAGATGGTCACCGACCACATCGACCGGCTCGACGCCTCGGGGGTCACCCTCACCTCGGGCAAGCACCTCGACGCCGACATCATCGTCACCGCGACCGGACTGCAACTGCTCGGCTTCGGAGGTACCCGGCTCCGCGTCGACGGCGCCGAGGTCAAACCGCACGACCGTTTCGTCTTCAAGAGCTATCTCATCGAAGACGTCCCGAATCTCGCCTGGTCGGTCGGCTACACGAACGCCTCTTGGACCCTGCGAGCAGACATGACCGCGCGCGCGGTCGCGGACCTGATCAAGCACATGCGCACCAACGGCTACACCCACGCCTACCCGCATCTGGGTTCGGAGGTCATGGGTTCGCGGCCGCTGTGGGATCTCAAGGCGGGGTACGTCGAACGGTCCCCGGATGCACTGCCGAAGTCGGGCACCCGCGGTCACTGGCAGGTGCGGCACAACTACTACCGCGACGCCATCGACCACCGCATCAACAAGGTCGAGGAATCGATGGTGTTCGGCCGGGCCTGACCCGGCTCCGCGCGCGGGGCCCGGACTGGTGTCGGTGCCCCGCCGCGCGGCGTTACGGCGGTGTGGTCCAAACGGTCGAGATTTGCCATCGACGACGTGAAAATGCT
Organism: Gordonia sp. ALPHA1B1; assembly: GCF_005502615.1. Classification (NCBI taxonomy): domain Bacteria; kingdom Bacillati; phylum Actinomycetota; class Actinomycetes; order Mycobacteriales; family Gordoniaceae; genus Gordonia; species Gordonia sp. ALPHA1B1. The sequence continues at coordinate 6,291 of NZ_SCOC01000006.1, forward strand.
GGTCAAGCCTTGCTCCCCGTTCTGTGACGCGCCGATACTGGGCTCGGGTCGAACGATTGCCCGCCCGGGCAGGAGTGGACCAGTAGGAGCTGCGCGATGACCTATCCACCCGGTCCCCCGACCCACCCGTCGACCCCGTACGGCGCGATCCCGCCGCAGCCCGAAGGTCGTCGCGCACTGACCCTCGTACTGAGCGCCGTCGTGGTCGTCCTCGCGCTCGTCCTCGCCGCGGGCATCGTCTTCGTCGTCAAGGCCCGCGACGGGGACATCTACGTCCCCGGCCTCACCCTGACCGCGGCGAACGACCCCGGGATCGATCCGTTCACCGATCCGGTCCTCGTGTCCGGGGCCGGCGACCTCCCGGCGAACGTGGCACTCACCGGTACCGCGGGCGCAGCCGACCTCGGTGGCCGCGCGGTCAACGGCACCGACGCCGGGCTGTATGCCGCGGGAGACACCGCCGCCTGCGACACCGCGGCACTCAGCAACCGGTTGCTCGCCGATCCCCCGGCGGCTCGCGCCTGGGCCGGCGTCTACGGCATCGGCACCGCCGACATCCCGCACTATCTGAACACCCTCACCCCCGTGGTGCTGACCACCGACACCTGGGTGACCAACCACTCGTACACCTCCGGCCGAGCGGTCCCGTTCCAGTCCGTCCTGCAGCGTGGGACGGCGGTCTACGTCGACTCCGCCGGCGTCCCGCGCGCCATGTGCTCGTGCGGCAATCCGCTCGCTCCGCCGGCCGCCGCCCCGCTCGGCGGGTACCGGCTGGAGGGCCGGACGTGGGAGGGGTACAAGAGTCGATCGGTCACCCGCATCGCGTACAACAACCAGAACGTCACCGCGGTCGGCAAGTCGACGACCATCGCGCCCGCGCCGTCGGTCCCGGCTGCCCCCGGCACCCCGGTCGGCGACGCGCTCCAGCTGCTGAATTACCTGACCGGACAGATCTTCTCGCAACCGCTCGGCGGACTGCTCGATCTGAGCCGCTTCCCGCCACCGTCGGGTCCCCTGCCCACACCGGCCGCGCTGAACACGCCGTTCGAGGCGGACACCGAGGAGGACGCCGAGCACAACGGACTGATCGCGCCGGGCAACCCCGCGGCCGCCCCGGCCCTCGAGGAGCGGGCCGAGGAGCACGGCGGTCTGCCGGAAGGAGCACCGGACTCGGACTCGGCGGCTCCGGACTCCGCTGGACCGGACTCGTCCGAATCGGACTCCGCGGTCACGCCCGCCGCGCCGGACAGCCCGGGACCGGCCTCGGACGCGCCGCCTCCGGATGCATCGGTGCCCGCCTCCGACGCCCCGGCCCCCGAGGCGCCCGGGTACGAGGCGCCGGGTCCGGAGGCGCCCGAGCCCGGGTCGGAGCCGGGCGTCCCCGGCGCGCCGGCACCGGAAGCCCCGGCCGAGGCCCCCGCGACGCCGACCTCGTTCAGCGGTTCGGGGGAATTCATCGGCAGTTTCAGCTTCGACGACGCGGGGCTGTCGGTGGGCTGCACGACCCCCGGCAGCTCTTCGGCGGGTACGGTCGCCCTCTCGTGCACCGACGGCGTGACGCGGTCGGTCGCCGGTTCGGCCCTACAGCGCACCTCGGTGTCCGGGTCCACCACCAGCACCGGAGTGTGGACGTTGACGCTGACGGCGGTCGGCGCGTCGAAGACGGTGACCGTCCGGTCGGCGAACTGGATCGTCGTACCGCCCGCCGCCCCGGCTCCCGAACCGTCTGCGCCGGGCCCCCTGACGACGGACCCGCCGGCGCCGGACCCCTCCACACATGCCGCGCCGCCCGCCGGAGAGGCCCCGGACGAGACGACCACCACGACCACCACGGAGAACTCACCCCCACCCGAGGCTCCCGCGGGCCCCTGACACCTGCGGTTTCACCCCTGATGTGAGCTGTCCAACAGCAGGCGTCGTGGGACGTCCGTACCATCGCGCGCATCTCTGCCCTCACGACGTCGACGCCGAGCCCCGCCCGTGACCTCCGTCCGGAGTCCGTTCGCAGACGCGTCCGACGGCGGGTGGCGAGCGTCGCGGTCGTGGCGACGATGGTGTCGCTGGTGATGCTCGCGCCGAGTGCGCAGGCCGATCGGATCATCAACGGTCACCTCGTCGGCGGCAAGATCGGCGAGGCCTACTCGTCGACGGGCGGCTTCTTCAAGTGGGGCGTCCCGACCGGCCCCGAACGCGCGGGAGCCAAGCGTGGCAGATTCCAGGTGTTCTCACGCGACACGTCGTTCTACTGGCACCCCGCCGCCGACGGCGGTACGGCACACCAGGTCGGCGGCGCGATCCGGAGCCGGTGGCAGAAGGCCGGGGCCGAGCGCGGTGCGATGGGTTATCCGGTCAGCAACGAGTACCGGTCGGGCAGCGGACGGAGCAACGACTTCCAGGGCGGTGTGGTCACATGGTCGAAAACCGGTGGCGCGCAGATCGTCTGGGGCCAGATCCGGCGCAAGTGGGAGGAGACCGGCGGAGCGGGCGGGTACTTCGGGGTCCCGCTCGGCGGCGAGTACCGAACCGGCAACCGATTCGCCCAGGACTTCCTGAACGGCACCATCTTCTGGCCCTGACGGGCAGACCCGGGAACTGATGGGCGGATCCGCCACGGTTCACTAGGACGTCCAAGTATCGTCGACGGCATGGCTTCGCGACCTTCTTCCGCCAACACCATCGACGGCATCCTCCGCAGGTCCGCGGCGCGGCATCCCGACCGCACCGCGTTGGTCTTCGACGACCGTTCCTTCACCTATCGACAACTCGACGACGCGGTGTCCGCTGCCGCCGCCGGGCTGGTGGCCCGCGGACTGCAGCAGGGCGACCGGGTGGCGGCATACGGCACGAACTCGGACGCGTATGTCATCGGTTTCCTGGCGTGCTGCCGCGCGGGACTCGTCCACGTCCCGATCAACTACGCGCTGCGGGGTGAGGAACTCCGCTATCTCGTCGTGCAGTCCGGCGCACGTGCCGTCCTCGTCGACCCCGCCCTGTCCGAACGGATCGACGAGATCCGCGGCGATCTCGCCGAGGTCGAGGAGATCGTCCCGCTGCGCGACGCCGACGATTCGCTTCTCGAGACGGCGACCAGACCGGCCGGCCAGTTCACCTCTGCGGCCGACGGCGACGATCTCGCCCAGCTCCTCTACACCTCCGGAACCACCTCGAAGCCCAAGGGCGCCATGATGTCCCACGCGGCACTCATCAGCGAGTACGTGTCGTCGGTGATCGCCCTCGACTTCACCGCGGACGACAACCCGCTGATCGCCATGCCGCTCTACCACTCGGCGGGGATGCACGTCTTCATGCTTCCGTACCTCTCCGTGGGCGCGACCGTCCGGCTGATGGCGACCCCGGACATCCCGGAGATCCTGCGTCGCGTCGAGGCGGACCGCATCGGGTCGCTGTTCCTCGCGCCGACCGTCTGGGTTCCGCTCGCCGGTCACCCGGATCTGGCGACCAGGGATCTGTCCTCGCTGCGCAAGGCCCAGTACGGCGCGTCGATCATGCCGGTGACCGTGCTGAACCGGCTCCGCGAGCAGTTCCCCGGCATGCAGTTCTACAACTGCTTCGGACAGTCCGAGATCGGGCCGCTGGCAACGGTTCTGCGCCCGGAGGAGCACGAGGACCGGCCGTCCTCGTGCGGTCGGCCGGTGTTCTTCGTCGAGACCCGGGTCGTCGACTCCGACGGCAACGACGTCGAACCCGGGGTTCCCGGCGAGATCCTCTATCGTTCGCCGCAACTGTGCCGCGGTTACTGGGAGAACCCGGCCGCCACCGAGGACGCGTTCCGTGACGGCTGGTTCCACTCCGGCGATCTCGTCACCCGCGACGCGGAGGGTTTCATCACGGTGGTCGACCGCATCAAGGACGTGATCAACACCGGCGGCATCCTGGTCGCCTCCCGCGAGGTGGAGGACGCGATCTACGCCCACGAGGCGGTCTCGGAGGTGGCCGTCATCGGCGAGCCGGACGCGAAGTGGATCGAGGCCATCACCGCGGTCGTCGTGGTGCGGGACGGCCGGTCGGTGACCGAACAGGAACTGATCGAGCACGTCCGGACCCGGATCGCGCCGTTCAAGGTCCCGAAGAAGGTGCGGTTCGTCGACGAGCTCCCCCGCAACCAGAGCGGCAAACTGCTCAAGCGGGAACTGCGCTCGCGGTGACGGACGCGCGGCGCGACGGACCTGACATCGTCAGAAACGTTGTGCCGCAGCCACTGCCGCGTCGATGTCGGCGTGCGCGGCCGCCGGTCCGAGTATCCGCCGCAGGTCTGCCGCCGTCGGCGCATCACCGGCGGCGACCATCGCCCGGAGCCGGGTGCCGAGGTCGGCCTGCGACGTGAGTCCCAGCTCGCCGAACCAGTTGCCGAGTAGATCGACGAGTGCGTCGCCGGTTGTCTCGTCGTCGGTGAACGGCAGACCGACGCTGGTGAAGCCGTCGTCGGCGTCGTAGTCGGACCGCATCCACCGGCCGTCGAAGCCGTAGATGAACCCGATCCACATCCCCTCGGTGCGCTGCCGGTCGAGGTACGGCACGATCGCCGCTTCCCACCAGCCGGGCGCATCGGCGAGCAGGTCGGTCTCCTCCTCGCCGAAGTACGTCGCCCCCTCGCGGAAATACGTCTCGGAGTACTCATGGTCGTGCCCGACGAGCACCGCGCGGCCGGATCCGGCCGACACCACGTCGGCCCAGTTGCCTCCGCCGTCGTCGTAATGCCACCCGTGAGCGGTCGCATGCGCCCCCTGCGCCCAGCGCTCACCCCGCACGGCCAGCAGTGCCGCGTACGCAGCCCACCTCGGTTTCATCTCCCCCGGGGTCGGCAACCCGACCGTCCGCAACGCCATGCCGTGACACCTCTCTGCCGGGTTTGTCCGAACCAGGGTATTGCCGTGGCCGACGGTCCCGCTCCCGGCGCACCGAAAGGAACTGAGCGATAACGGAACAGGCGAGGAATCGACGACCGGCACCCGTTCGCAGTACGGTGTGGAACGTGACGCGATGGCACCGCAAGGTTCCGACACTGGCCGTGTGTGCGGCGGTCGCGATCGGCGGTTCCGGAGCGGCCGGGACCCTCGCCGCCGGCCCGGCGAGCCCCTCGCCGTCGAACCTCGGCGACGCCGGCACGGTCGTCTCCGCCAGGCCGCTCGCCCCGCAGTTCTGGGTGCCCGGCTCCGCCGACGCCACCGTCCTGACCTATGTCACGACCGACGCTTTCGGCAAGAAGGCGCTCAGCACCGGGACCGTGTTCACCCCACGGGGGACGGCACCGCCGGGCGGTTGGCCGGTGATCTCGTGGGCCCACGGGACGTCGGGGATCGGCGACGACTGCGCCCCCTCGGTCCGGGGTCCGGGCCTGCCCGAGCGCGACCTGCCGTACCTCGCCAAGTGGATGCAGCAGGGCTACGCCATCGTGGCCAGCGACTACGCCGGCCTGGGCACCCCGGGTCTGCACGCCTACCTCGACGGCCGCACGACGGCCCACAACGTCGTCGACATGGTGCGAGCGGGCCGGGAGTTCTCTTCGACTCGACCTGTCGCACAACGGTTGTCGCGCTCCTGGGCGGCGGTCGGCCAGTCACAGGGCGGCGGCGCGGCCATCTACACCGCGCGCTACGCGACCGAGTTCGGCGGTGAAGAGCTCGACTACCGGGGTGCCGTCGGCACCGGCACGCCGGCCTACATCGAACGACTGGTCCAGATCGCGGGTCCGGGTGTCCCGCCGGTGGCGATCACCCCGGCGCTGACCGCCTACCTCAGCTACATCCTCGCCGGACTCCGATACGCACACCCCGAGGTCGGCATCGATCGCATCCTCACGCCGACCGGCCGGAAGTATGTGGCCCTCGCCGAGACCCGCTGCGTCGGCGAATTCGAGGAGCAGCTCCGGGGCGTCTCGCTCGGCGACTACTTCACCGCCCCGCTGACCAGTCTGCCGACTTTCTCCGCGACCCTGGCGAATTACCTGGGCATGCCCGAAAAGGGTTTCGACAAGCCATTTTTCATGGGCCACGGCCTGTTCGACACCGACGTGCCGTATCCCACCACCGCGGCCTATGCGGCGACGCTGACCGCCAACCGCCAGCCGGTGACCTTCCGGACCTATCCGAGCGACCACAGCGGCACGCTGGTCCGGTCGCAAGCCGACACCATCCCCTTCCTCGGCCGGCTCTTCGGAAAGTAACCGCCGAGGGCGTTCGCGCACCCCGGTACCGGCGTGGCGTCATGCCGTGGCACGATGGGATCACCGGTTGAGCAGCTGCCGTCGTACATCTCCCGGGACGGGGCCGCAAGTCGGGCTGCCGCCGTCCCCCGTAGAGAGGGCCACCCGATGCAGGCAGAGAATCCTGATGCTGTGATCGTCGACGACAGTGGCCTGAGTGCCGGACGCGCGCTGATGTCGGTGGTGTCCGCAGCACATGAGCAACTGGTGATCCTGACCGTGGAGGGCAGCATCGACGTGCTCACCGCCCCGCAATTGTCCGACGCCGTGTCGCAGGCGCTGAGCGGACAACCCGACGGTCTGATCATCGACCTGACAACCACCGAGTTCCTGGCCTCCGCCGGGATGGCGGCGCTCGTCGCGGCACACGAGGCCATCGCACCCACCGGCATGTTCGGCGTCGTGGCCGCCGGACCGGCGACCGCCCGCCCCCTCACCATCATGGGCCTCGACCAGACGATGGTGCTCTACCCGACGCTGAACCATGCGATCACGGCCATGACCACCACAGAGGGGCTGGCCGACCGTCCGGCTGGTTAGTCACAGATGGTTCGGATCTCATCGGCTCACCGAGACCCCGGCGACTCGGACGGGACGGACGCGACCGGTCTCGCATTCTCGGTCACGGCCTCTCCCGAGTCCGCCTACCGCTTCCGGCAGCAGTTCGCGCAGTGGCTGGACGCGACGATCAGCGTGGACGCCGAGCGTCGCAGCGACATCGTCCTCGCGGTCTACGAGGCGGTCGCCAACGCGGCCGAGCACGCCTACGCCACCCCATCGCCCGGCACCCGGCCCGGTGCCATCGATGTCCGGGCGCGGAAGACGCGCGACGAGTCCCTGGAGGTCATCGTCACCGACACGGGGCAGTGGAAGACAGATGCGTCGTCGTCGCCGTACCGCGGTCGCGGACTCGCCCTGATCTCGGCACTCTGCGACGCATCCGACGTCACCAGCGGACCGCACGGGACCTCGGTGACCCTGAGCTGGCGTCAACGACAGAGCGTCTGAGAACCGCCCGTGAGACGGGTGTCCCCCGGGCTGGGGACACAAGTACTTCTTGTCGGTTAACAACCGATGCCTGAGTCAGCCGGGCCGCCGACCTAGGGGTACGGTTCGGGCAAGGCTTCGTCGACGGGTCTGTTCAAGTGACCAAGTCTGTCGGCCGAGTCACATAACCTGAAGTCCGAAGGCGGGTTCGGGGCCGGCCGTCGAACAGCTCGGTGGAGCGTGCTCCCGATCCTGACATCGCTGCACAATGCGCATGCACGTCAGCGCACGAGGAAGGGAGTCGAGATGACCGACTTCACCGTGGACTCGAACATCGACGACGCGTGGCGCACGTTCGCGTTGCACGTCGGAGATCGTCTGTCGCATCTCGAGCCGGGCGAGACCCTCACGATCCAGCAGGACCCCGCCATCCCGGAGGGTCCGCACGGGACGATGCGATTCTCGGTCACCGGTTCGCGCCGGCTGCGCTGCACCATCGAGGACACCGACCTGCATCCCACGCCGGAGTACTTCGCCGAGCATCTCGACCTCCTCGCCGCCCTCGGGTGGCGACGTCTGCGCAACGGCACCCACATCTTCGAAGTCGGGCGGCGCCGCGTCGATCAGCTCGCGCACACGACGGTGCTGACGCTCCGGCAGGTCTGGGAGGTCGTGCACCCCGCGTTCCTGGACCATTCCCCCGCCGCGCGCCCCGAACCCCAGATCGAGGTCGCGGTCCAGCCGTTCGACGCCGACCATCTGCGGGCCTTGCTCGTCGGCTCGCTCGAGGACCTCACCGGCTGCCGTATCCAGACCGACGCCGACGGCGACATCGCCCTGCCCACCAAGCCCGTCTCGTCGTGGCTGAGTCCGCGCAGCGACGCACCCCGCTTCGAGTTCTTCGCGCGCCTCGCCGGTGACATCACCGACCGCCGGCGCGCCGCCGACATCGTCGCCGCCCAGCCGACCATGGGGTCCGCGGTACGTGTGCATCTCCTCGAGGACGAGGTGTTCGCAACGCTGACCGTCGAGTGCGCCGTGTTCCATCCGCACAACCTGAGCTCCGCTCTGGCCGAGTGGTTCACGTTCCTGGCCGACTGCGCTCCGTCGGTCATCGCCAAGGTCGGTGAGGACGCACCGCTGACCGCGAGGAACGACGGGCGTTTCCCCGACGCTCTGCAGACACTGCTCGAACTCGACCCCGACGGCCGGTCGCTGTCCGCCCGTGAGGTCGCCAAGATCTGCCGGTACAGCCAGGCCGACATCCTCTCGTACATCAACACCAGCGAGGAGCAGCACCTCACCTGGCGGCGGTCGGCGGTCGACGCGGCCGCCGCGTCGGACCCGGCCGAGGCCGACGCGTGTCGCCATGAAGCCGAGGCCTGGAAGGCGACCACGCACAACCTGCGGGCGGCGCTGCGCGTCGTCGTGCTGTCCGACGACGACGCCGCGGATCGCAGCTCACCGGCCAAGTGACTCAGGCAAATCGGTACCGGCAACACCTCTGCACGTAGTCTGCGCGGACGATTTTCGACGCGGAGCATCGCACCGCGGCCAGATGAGGCGTTCAATCGGTTAGGCAACCCTCAGCGGTTCCAGTCATCGATCGGAGCCCTCACATGGCCATCACCACGGATCGCGGCGCACTCACGATCACCTTTCCCGAACTGGGTCGCGACGCGCGGTTGCACGTCACGTTCCAGCGGGCTCTGCGCACCCCGGACCCGGTCGGACGGCCCGGCGCGGTCGGCGGCCATGGCGCCCTCCGCCTGGCGCAGGGTTCACCCGACGGCGACGCGCACGCGACCATCCCGATGTGGCAGTCGGAGGCCACCTGGCTCGACTTCTCCTCGCCGCACCTGCACCCGTTCCTGGTGATGATCGGCGTCGACGGTGTCAACGTCGTCAGCGGCAGTGCGTTCACGGGCGTGCCGGACTTCGACGCCGGCGATTACCTCGAGGTGCCCACACAGCCGTCCCTCGCCTCGTATCGGAGCCTTGCCGGCGACAACCGTCAGTTCGTCGCACCGTCGACGCACGCCGTCGGAAGCGCCGCCGGGACGCTCGTGCAGTTGACGGTCATCCCGATGCGCGCCGAAGCGTGGGCCGGACGCCGCCGTCATCTGCCGTCGGCGTCGGGGACCTGTGTGCTCTGCGACATGTCGCGAGCCGGGCAGTCCGGTGCGCATCCCCGGCTCCCCGCGCCGCGCGTGATGGGTCCGCTGGAGTCCGCGGACACCTGGCATCCGACGATGTTCGACGCCGCCGCGGTCCGCATCGTCAACTCGATCACGTGGAAATCGCTCACCGGGGAACCGGTACCCCACGTGGCGCTGACGAGCACCGACTACGCCGACCGCGATCTCCCGTGGGACCCGGTCTACGACGAGACGGTCGAGCACTCCGCCCCCCTGTAGTTCTGTTGCGGGTGTCGCCACGGGTGTCTGCGCGGCGTCGTACTATTCGGATCCGGTCCGCGTACGTCCCGCCCACGAGGAGCCTGCATGTCCCCCGATTTCGACGCCGACCTCGAGGCGGCCTGGCGGGACTTCGCCGACACTCTCGCGGTTCGGGTGCCACGTCTCCTGCCGGGTCAGACGCTGTCGATCGTCGAGGCGGCCGCCGGAGGATGGCGACGACGGATGACCTTCGCGGTGGCCGGGAGTCCCGAGTCGGCAGACCGCCTGCGCTGCACCATCTCGGCGGGGGACCTCACCTGGACCGACAAGGACCGGTGGATGCGCCAGGCCACCTACATCGTCGACCGAGGCTGGTGCCGGCTCGAGGGTCGCAGCGCCTTCTGCTTCGAAGTCGATGCCGTTCGGTCCGGCGACCTCGCCGGCGCCGCCGTGCGGGCGTTGCGCGAGGTGTGGGGTGTCATCCACCCGTCGTTCGTGAGCATCGGCGACCCGTCCTTCGCCCGACACCACTCCCCGGCTGACGGTCTCGACACCGACGACGCCGACGAGACCGACGCCGGCCGGCCGGCCGACTCGGATCGAGCCGGCAGCACGGACGCCGATACCCTGCGCTTCACCGCCCCGGCCCGTTTCCTCGACGCCCCCGTCGAGGGCGGGGTGGTGCCGCAGTCGAAAGACCATCTCGTCGAATTGGCCCGCGCCGCGATGAGCGCGGCCGGACGTCCCGCCGTGGTGAGCCCACGCAAGGCCATCTTCCTGCGGTCGACGGGCACCTCACTGCTCCGACCGACCCGAGACGCCCGCTCCCTGGAGATCGTGACCATCCTCAGCTCGTCGGTGCCCGCACCCTCGCTGCTCGGAATGGTCGTCGCCGAGTTCTCGCCGCGGTGGCCCGAAGTCGCGCTGGTCGTGCGCAACGGGCTCGTCTTCGCCCAGCGCCGCATCGACGTCGCGGTCTTCAGTCCAGCCAATCTCGATGCCGCACTCCGACGTTGGGACGACTTCGCCCGGTCGGCGCGCGGGGAGATGATCCGACGCCTCGAGAGCGGCCCCAAACTGGAGCACCGCCGCCGTGGCGATCGCCTTCCCGTGGCGCTGCAGGGGCTCCTACGGGTCAACCAGAAGCTCGACAACAAGCTCTCCCCGACGACCGTGCTGGCCATGTGCCGTCAGGACCGTGAGCGCGTCCACGAGTTCTTCGACATCTGCGCGGCCGAGATGCGGGAGTGGATGGACAATCTCACGACCGCCCGCAAGGCCGAACTCGGCGACGAGGAGATCGCGCTCTGCGAGGCCGAGCACCAGGCCTACGCCCGCGTCGCCCGGTTGCTCCTCACCGCGATGGACCTCGCCGACGGGCCTTCTTCCGCTCCCTGAGGTATCGCTCCGCGCTCTTCAGAGAGCGGAGACGCTCGCACCTCTGAGTCGAAGCCGGCAGCAACCGCTCAGTCGGTGGAGCTGTACGACAGGTGCACGACGCCGTTGTCGAACACGTCGGTGCCGACGAGCGTGAGCGGCAGGTCGGCCAGACGGTCGAACAGGCGGGCACCGCTGCCGAGCACGACCGGATACACCAGCAGGTGCAACTCGTCGATCAGCTTGTCGCGCAGCAGCGCCCGCACGAGGGTGCCGCTGCCGCTGATGTACAGGTCACGGTCTTCTTGAGGTCGCGGATCCGGTCGGCGTCGTAGGCCCCGATGACCTCGGAGTTCTGCCACCCGGTCGCCTCGTCGAGGGTCGCGGACACCACGTACTTGGTGGTGTCGTTGAAGAACGGGGCGCCGGGATCGTCGTCGACGGTTCGGTCCGACCATGCCGGGCCGAACATCTCGAAGGTGTTGCGTCCGAGCAGGATTCCGGTGCAGTCGGTCATGAACGAACTGAGCGTCTCGCCGAGCGCGTCGGGGAAACCGTACGGCATCGTGAAACTCGGGTCCTCGTAGCTGCCGTCGAGGGTGATGAACTCGTGGACGTGGATCTTTCCCATTGCGCTGCCTCTAGTCACTTCGGTGAACGTCACGATGTCAGACCGTGGGGCGGCGGGAAAGTCATCGGCGTCGAGAGTCTCGTGACCTCTGTCGGGGCCCTTCGAGGCAGTGAGAATGGGTGTGGTGGTTGTCCGGGGTGAGGTCTGACCTGCTTCGAGGCTGACCTTGTGTCATGGACGAGATCTGTCGACCTCATTCCGCGGGCGATCACCGCAGTAAACGACCTTGGGAGACCGGGGCGGGTGTGACCTAATAAGGGCCGTGTTCGGGCGTGAGCCCGTGACTCCTCACTGTCGTGTCCACCCGCCCCGGCGAGGTCATCCAACACCGCAGTGAAGGAGACATCGCCAGAATGACCGAGACCGCAGTGGATATGCAAGTGGTCGTACTCGGAGTCGACACCCACCAACAAACCCATCACGCAGCGATCATCGACACCCTCGGCCAGCCATTGGCCGATCAGGAATTCTCGGCCACCGCCGACGGCTACCGGCAGCTGCTGGCGTGGGCCCGCACCCACGGCCGCCTCGAGCAGGCCGGGGTCGAATCCAGTGCCTCCTACGGTGCCGGACTCGCCCGGGAGTTGACCGCGGCTGGTGTCGAGGTGATCGAGGTCAACGCTCCGGATGTGCGGGCCCGCCGAGCCCAGGGCAAGTCCGATCAACTCGATGCCTACGCCGCAGCGATGGCGGTGCTCACCGGGCGGGCCAGCGGCCACGCCAAAGACACCTCAGGTGTCACCGAATCGATCCGAATGCTTTACGTGGCAAGGAGAATGGCGGTCGATCACCGCACCCAACTCGGTGACCAGCTGCGTGATCTGTGCACCACCGCGCCCGATGAGTTCGCTGATCAACTCAAAGCCCGCACCACCACCCCGCAACGACTCGCCTTGGTCGAATCGTTGACGGCCCCGGCGTCGTTGACCGACCCGCGTGCGGCGTTCGTGTTCACCGCGAAGTCCATCACGCAGCGGTATCGGCAGACTCACCGGGAGGTCACCACGTTGACCCGGGAACTGAAGACGTTGCTGAAGTCGTTGGTGCCGACGGTGCTGGCGCTCCCTCAGGTCGGTCCGATCACTGCCGCGCGGTTGCTGATCACGATCGGGCAGAACGCGCAGCGGATGCGTACCGAAGCGACGTTCGCCAAGCTCGTCGGTGTCGCGCCGTTGCCGGCCTCCTCTGGCAAAACCGTGCGTCACCGCCTCAACCGTGGCGGTGACCGTGGCGCCAACAGCGCGCTGCACATGATCGTCGTCGGACGCATCAAATCCCACGCCCCCACCCGCGCCTACCTCACCCGCCGCGAGAACGAGAAAACGAAGAAAGAAATCATCCGATGCCTCAAACGCTACGTCGCCCGCGAACTCTACAAAGCCTTCACCACCGACCTCGGAGCGCTTGACAATCTATAGGACCATCTCGTCGCTTACGCTCCTCGCACCTCAGGGAGCGGGATTTCGCCCCTCCGTCTGGTAACTCTGGACCCACACATCGGCGATCGAAGGAGATCCATGGACGTCGCAGGCAAGGTTGCCATCGTCACGGGTGGCGGTGGAGGTATCGGCGCGGCGATGGCGCACGCCCTGGTCGACGCGGGCGCGCGGGTCGTCGTCACCGATCTCGACGAGTCCGGTGCCCGGGCCGTCGCCGAGGAGCTGGGCGATTCGGCGGCCGCGCTCGCCGGTGATGCCTCGTCCGACGAACACATCGACGCCGCGGTTCGGCTGGCGGAGAACACCTTCGGTCCGGTCGACCTCTACTTCGCCAACGCCGGCATCGGATTGGGCGGCGGGGTCGACACCGAGGAGGACGTGTGGGATTTCGCCTTCGACGTCAACCTCCGCGCCCACATCCGGGCGGCTCGACGCCTGATCCCGGGCTGGGTGGAACGAGGGAGCGGTTACTTCGTCAGCACGGCGTCGGCCGCGGGTCTGCTCACCCAGATCGGCAACGCGCCGTACTCGGTCACCAAACATGCCGCGGTCGGCTTCGCGGAATGGCTCAACATCACCCACGGCGACGACGGGGTCCGCGCCAGCTGCCTCTGCCCGATGGGTGTCGACACCAAACTGCTACGGCCCGAAGGTGATTCCGCCACCGCTGACCAGCGGTTGATGCAGCGGGCGGTGGAGAGCGCCGGCGCGGTCCTCACCCCCGGGACGGTGGCCGCGATCGTCCTGGAAGCCGTCGCCGACGAACGCTTCCTCATCCTCCCGCACCCGGAGGTCCTCGACATGTACCGCCAGAAGGGCGCCGACTACGACCGGTGGCTGCGTGGGATGCGCCGCTACCAGACGAGCTTGCGGTGACCCTCTACGTTCGACAACCATCGTCGTCTCAGGTCCCAAGTGCCGACAGCGCCCAGCAGGAGCGAGCTGACGAGCAGACCCGAGCCCGCACCGATGCTGCCCCAGGTGCCCGCCAGCACGAGGGTGACCGGAAAGGTGATGACGAACACCAACGTGTTGCATCGCAGGATCGACTTGGTGTCCAACTCCGCCCGGAGTACTGACATCCAGATCGAATAGGGGACGCGCAGGACCGAGGCGGCCGCGAGCAGGCACAACGAAGTCGTGAACTCCGAGCCCGAGTAGGCCGGGCCGAAGATCTTCCCGACGATCGGCGAGGCTGCGATCAGAACCCCTGCTCCGACGACGACCAGACATTGCGAGATGGCCCAAATCCGACGGATCTGCCCGGCCAGTGCCGCCGGATCGCGCGCGAGATGCGCGGTGAGGGCTGCTCCGATGCCATCCGGCACGAAGTCGAGCACCTGTGCCACCGCGAGCGCCAAGGCCAGAGTCGCACCCGCGACCGGTCCGGCGACGAGCGTGGTGAGGAACGGCAGCACGAGGATGAGTCCGAACGAGGTCGCGCTTCCGATGCCATCGCGAAGAGCGAACATCGGCATCTGGGCGCGATCCACCACCACGACACGGTGCGGGCTTGGGCGGTTCTCGGGGCGCTGCAGAATCCGCGGCACGAGGACGACGAACACCACGCACGCCCCGAGCGCGGCGGGCACGATCGTGGCCCACACCGCAGCGAGCGATACGACACTCGCCAACACGCAGACGAGGGCCACTTTCAGAACCACGGCGGCCACATTGACGATCGGAAGCCAGCGCGAGGCGTGCAGTCCGATCAGAGCGGCGTCCTTGAGTACGAACAGCGCCATGACGACGGACCCGCAGGCCACCAGCACGACGGTCGCCACCCGGTTCTCGAGCATGTCGCCCGCGATCATCCCGCCCATCACGCCGAAGACAGCGGCCGAGCCGATGGTGATGAGCAGGCCCTCGAGCAACCGTTCGCGACGTGGGCAGTCGAGCGTCGACAGCATCGCCTTGTAGGCACTTCCCACCCCGTACGCGGTGATGGTGCCGACCGTCGTGACAAGTGACAACAGCGCGGTCTGGATGCCGAGCGCATGTGGAGGGATGACCCGGGCCGAGACCACCCAGAAGAGCATTCCCGCCCCAGCCGTGACGAAGAAGCTCGCCACCACGGCGACGGAGTCCACCGTCATCGCCCTCGAACCGAGCATCACCGTCCTGCTCACGATGCTCACGTCTGTGGACTCAACGCGCTTCGCGCCTCGGTCATCATCGCGAAGAGGTAGCCCAGAGCTGCTGCGACGACGGTCCCGGCGAGAACGGTGCAACGTCCGAGTCCTCCGGGATCCGTCCGGCGCTGCTCGACCGTCACACTGTCACGAAGGTAACGCAGGACGGCCGCCGGGACCGTCCTGGCGAGATACGAACGCTCCGAGCTCGTAGCGTCCGCCGCCCCGACGAGGCCACTGATCTGTCTTTTGGAGACGCCCTCGCCGAACGACCGCCGCAAGACGTAGCGGACGTTTGTCCTGGCGCGGCTCACATGGTGTCGCACACGGACATCCGGGTCGAAGATGATCTTCGCAGCCGGGTCTTGACGGGCGATCCGGATACACAACTCGGTCTCTTCGCAGCCCACCGGCAGCGTGCCCACCCGTCCGAGGTCGGTGTCGAATCCCCCGACGTCGAGCAAGGTCCGGCGACGGAACGCCATGTTGCACCCCATCAGATTGCGGACCGGCGCCGGCGCGGTCGGCAAACCCGCGTAACTGCATCCCACTGTCCAGTCACATTCCCGGGGAAACCAACGGGGTCGGTCGCCGGGCCACACCGGCTCTGCGTATCCGCCCACCGCCGCAACATCGGAGTCGGTGAACTGCCCGGAAAGTCGCCGACGCCAACCGGCTTCGACGGCGGCATCGTCATCGACGAACCCGACGATCTGACCGGAGGCGAGACGGGTGCCGCAGTTGCGGGCACCGGAGAGACCGCGCTTCTCGTCGTTGGCCACCACCCAGATCAGCGGCTTGAGCGACGAGGCGAACTCCCGCCTCGCCAGGTCGAACAGCTCGTCGTTGTGGTCGATCACCACGATCAGTTCATCGTCGTCGGTCAGTTCGCGTTCGGCGGCGTCGACCGATCGGATCAGGTCAGCCCATCGGTCGGTGGTGTACGCACAGATCACCACCGACAACTTGCCGATGTCACTCTTTTCCATCAGTCCTCTTCAGTTCCGGTCGAAGTCTTCGCTCGTGCAAGGTCATTCCTCGTACGACCACACCGCAGCCCAGTCCACGAGAACCCGGCCGCGGTTGTTCCCGTCGCCTCGGGTCTCGGTCTGCAGTTGCCAGCGCATCGGTGTCGTCGGGACCCACTGCGTGCTGTCCAGGACCACGGTGTCGTCGAGCAGGTACCGCACACGCCCCGGCGACCATTCGATGGTGTAGGTGTGCCAGTCGGTGAAGCGCGCCCCGATGTCCCGGGACGGGATCTTGCACCCGTCGCAGGAACCCTCGCCCGCGAAATGCTGCCATCCACCAACGGTTCTCGACAGCCAGCCTTCGGGAAAGTCGAGTTCGCCGTCCCGCGGCCACTGTTCCGATTGCGGCCACAGGAGCCATGCGACGTAGTACTCGTCGAGGTCTGGTGTGTCGACCCGCATCCGGACCGAGTAACGCCCGTAGGTCTGGTATTGGCTACCGGTGTCGAGTATCGGTGATGCACTCGCCCCCGCCGGAACCCCGTCGACGTTGTGCAGATCGAAGACGAGGTACCCGTTGTCCACACTCAGTACCTCGTCCGCTCGATACGGCCGACGGTCGAAGGTGTCCGGGAAACACCGCGGATAGGTCAACCACTGCTGACCTTCCGCGCCGGTGTACACGACGTCGTACGGGGAGCACTCGTTGGCCCAACTGCCCACCGGCGCATCACGATCGAAATCGTCGAAGAACACCTGCTTCCAGCCGGGGAGGTCTCCGCGAGGAAACCCCCGCGCCGGTGTCATCCCACATCCGACGATCGGGGCGAGGAGAACCACCGTCAGCAGTTGCAGGAATGTACGGAACCAACCACCTCGCGCACGCGTCATATCCGGCCCACCATGTAGAGCAGGGCGGAAGCGCAGGCGATCGCCGTGGTCGTGATCGCCACGACGGTGAGGACCTGTGACACGCGATCGGTGGACACCGCTCCCCATGGAGGGACCCGATGCTCGCGCCGAACGGCGGCGGCTACGAAAAGAGCTGCGGCCGTGACGAACAGTAGGACGGTCGCGATCACGGCGCGGCCTCCAGATCGATGTCGGGAGCCCCCAGGCGCTTCAGCACGTGGACCTCTCCGTCGTCGTAGGCGGAGACGAAACCGTCCCGTTGCACCATCAGCGCGAGTTGTCGGGCGACCTCGTCCGGGCTGATCCCGTACCGGTACTGCAACAGCTTCTCGTCCTCCTCGGATACCAGCAGATAGTCGATGTCCTCAGCCGCAGTGCATTCCGCCAACTCGCGCTGTTCGGCGATGCACGAGGCCCCGATGTCGTAGGCCCGCGGCAGTCCGATCGTCGAGCCCTGCCCCCAATAGGCGATCGCGGAAGACGGCGCCTGGGCCACCAGCTCGTCGGAAACCCGCACGGTGGCCGGCCGCGAATACTCGAACGAGGTGTTGAGCGCGCGATTGGAGACCCCCAACACCGCGACCACGAGAGTGAGTGCGACTGCACCGATCGCGAACACGGTGGCGGGCATGCGCGCGGAACCTCGGATTCGACGCGCCGCACCGACCACGGCGAGCGCGGCCAGTGCGGCCAGCGCGGGTGACGCATACAGAAAGCACCGTACGAGCACCTCGCCGCCGTAGCTCTGCACCACGACGAGTGCGAACGGGACCATGGAGAGGATGGCGAGGGGTGATCGGAATCGGCTCTTGCCGAGACGGAACCAGCTGATCGTGGCCACCAGGAGGAGCAGGGCGGTGCCACCGATCCTGAGGTACTGCATCCGACCGTAGACCGGATCCCCGGTGATTCTGTCAGACAGCCCGGAGCTGACACTCGCGGTGACGTCGCCGATCTCGGTCAGGATCTGATCGAGGTGCCCGAGCCAATACCCGCTCGCACCGAAGGTGAACCACGCACTGAACAGGAGCAGTCCGGCCAGCCAGAGCAGTTTGTGTCGTGTGGACCCGACGAGGGCGAGCCCCGCCAGGGCGGCAATGGTCACCATCGGGGTCAACTGGTGACTGACCACCATCGCGGCGACGAGGACGATCACAACTCCCTCGACCGCGTATGAGAATCCCGGTCCACGACCACGTGGTCGTCCTGGCACGCGTCGCCATGCGCGCCAGAAGCCGACGGGCGGGAGGGGTGAGACCCTCAGCTGCCAGATCAGCACAGCCACGATCGTCACGTACAACTGCATCGCGAGCGCCTGGGGCGCAAAGTAATCCTGCTGGTACCAGTTGAAGAGAATGTAGATGGTGATGGTCCCCCATCCGACGCGCGCGCTTCCGGACACGCTGTGTCCGAGTGCGTACAGCGGAAACATCAGCAGAGTGCCGAAGATCAGCGACGCGCTGGTGAGGAAGACCGTGCTGTCGTCGAGCCCACCCGTCCTCATCACATGCGCCGCGCCCGCGAAGAAGCCGCTCCAGCTGATCCGGCCGTCGACCGCGGGCGGCAGCGCGCCGAGCTCGGAGTACCAATCGGTCAGGAACCGGTGCACGTAGGCGGTCGGGAAAGGCGGTGTGCCACTGGACCATGCGACCGGCATGCTCATGTAGACGATGAGCATCACGTTGCTCGCGGCGAGCCCCGTCCGGTGCAGACGGCGTCGACGATACTCCCGGAACAGGGCCACACAGAGCGCAGCCAATCCGACGAAGTAGGAGACCCCGAGGATCGGCACGAGCCCGTACACGCCCGCCTGCTCGGGATGCAATCGGGCGACCGCGATCAGAAACAGGACGAGGGATCCGCCCAGCAGCGCCGCGGTGACCCGATCGAACGTCCGGACCGACGTGATCACCGCCGACGCCGCCGCTCCGGCGCCCGCGCGCAGGTCGGACGACGGACGCGGACATCGTGCTCTGATGAGTACACCGGTTGCGACGGCAGCGATCACGAGGATGACCGCCTGCGCGAGCAGCGGATGCCAGAAGCCGGCGAGGAGCGAGGCCAGCCCGATGATGGCGGTCGTGCTCAACGACAAGGCGATGGCGACGCTCGGCAGAAGTCCGTTGCGCGGCCAGCCGAACAGCCCCGCGATCGGTAGCCCGGGGAGAACCAGGGTCACACTCACCACCGCCACGGCACGGAGCCCCTCGGGCAGGAGCGGAGCCACCCCGGACGCCGTCAGAACGCACATCAGCGCCGAGACCGCGATCGCCATGATCGACAGGAGCGCGACGACGGCCGGTGCGCGGTCAGGAATCGAGTGCGCGGTCGGCGGGTTCGGTACCGCCCGCGCGATCGCGTCCTCGAGTCGGTGAACCACGGCTATACTTCCGTGGCCCGGCCCGAACCGATCGCGGGGCGGTAGAAGGATGTCACCGCGGAGACAACCCGGTCGAGATCCGCTTCGCTCATATATGAGTGCAGCGGAAGGGTCAGAACCCGGTCGGCAGCGGCGTGGGTCACGGACAAATCGCCGCGTCGGCTGTTTCGGTAGTAGCTGAATTCATGCGCCCCCTGAAAGTGAATCCCGGTGGCGACTCCGGCGGACTTCAAGTGTTCGACCAACCGGGCGCGTTCGGAGCGACCCCCGGTCCTGATCACATAGATGTACGGAGCTACGTCAGACCAGTCCGTGTCGAACAGCTCGAGCTCGGGGATGTCGGAGAATGCCGAATCGTAGAACCGACAGTAGCTTTGGCGATTGGCGATGAACTCGTCGACCCTGGCCAATTGCGACAGTCCGATCGCGGCGGGCACCGAGCCCAGGTGGCACCGGTAGCCCTGCCGGACGACGTCGAAGTCCCAGTTGCGCTGGTTCCGATATCGCGCGTCGGTGTCGGAGTCGATGCCGAGATGCCGAAGTTCCCGAAGCACCTGCAGATCAGCGGGATCGGAGGTGACGATCGCCCCACCCTCGAGCGTCGTGATCATTTTCACCGGTCCGAAGCTGAAACATGTGATGTCACCGTGTGATCCGACGCGGCGTCCAGCCCGGACGCTGCCGAAGGCGTGGGCGGCGTCCTCGATCACCCGCAACCCGTGCTCGCGCGCGATGGCCATGAGCTCGTCGAGATCGCACGGGAAGCCGAGATAGTCGACCACCAGAATCGCCTTGGTGCGAGGCGTGATCAGCTCGCGCACACGCTGCGGGTCGATGTTGAGGTACCGCGGTTCGACGTCACAGAAGACGACCTCAGCCCCGGTTCGTGTCAACGCCTGATGACCCGCGACGTAGGTGAACGACGGGCAGATCACTTCATCGGACGGGCCGAGTCCGATCAGCCGGGCCGCCAGATGAAGCGCTTCGGTACACGAATTCGTCGACACGACAGTTCTTTCGGATGCGCCGAGGTAGGTTCCGACCTCCTCCTCGAACTGCTTGCTGAGTGCACCCATGCCCAGCCATCCGGCCGCGAGGGCATCGACTGCAGCCTGCTGGACATCCTCGCCCAGGTAGGGGCGGTAGACGGGCACCGTCGAGGTGGCTCGTTCCATCGAGGTCGTCATGACCAGCACCTCCACGGCGCCTCTCCGCGATCCCAGAGATCATTGAGGAAGACCTTGTCCCAGATGGTGTCCATCCCGCGCCAGAATCCGTCGTGCTGGTATGCCGACAGCTGCCCCTCAGCGGACAGGGTCTCCAGCGGCTCCTTCTCCAGCAGGGTGGCGTCGCCGGCGATGTAGTCGAGGATCTTCGGCGACGAGACGAAGAACCCGCCGTTGATCCAGCCGCTGCTGCCTTCCGGCTTCTCGACGAATCTGGTCTGCGGCGAAGAGACGTCGAGCGTGCCGAACCGCCCGGGTGGTTGCACGGCCGTCACCGTCGCGATGCTGCCCGACATCTCGTGGTGCGCCAGCACCTTTCGGATGTCGATGTCGGCGACACCGTCACCGTAAGTGAACGAGAAGGTCTCGTTGCCGATGTGTTCGCGAGCGCGCAGGAGGCGGCCGCCGGTCATCGTGTCCAGACCGGTGTCGAGGAGGGTGACGCGCCACGGCACACCGTTCGACGAGTGGTTCTCGATCGCGCCGGTGCCCAGATCCACGGTGACATCGCTGGCGTGCAGGAAGTAGTTGGCGAAGAACTCTTTGATCATGTAGCCCTTGTAGCCCAGCAGCACAACGAAATCCGTGACGCCGGCGGCCGCGTAGATCTGCATGATGTGCCAGATGATCGGGCGTCCGCCGATCTCGACCATGGGTTTCGGCCGGTCGACGGACTCCTCACTGATCCGGGTGCCTCTGCCTCCTGCGAGGATCACCGCTTTCATGACCGATCACCCGTCCATCGCAGATCGGCGTCGAGCACGTCGGCGTCGAGGAGCTCGCGCAGGACTCGCAGCCGGACGAAGTCGTTTCCGTTGAACCGGTCCGCGCTCAGGCCCGCGTCGACGTAGGCGGCGTGGATCTCCGCGATGCCGGTGGCCAGGGTCCACTGCGGCGCATAGCCCGGTAGCGACGTCTCGATCTTGGTGAAGTCGACGACGTAGTTCCGGATGTCGACGACGACGTCGTCGGCGAAGGCCACCTCGCACTCGGGCACGATGTCGGCGACCATCTTCGCGACATCCCGGATCTGATGGTTGTCACTGTTGCGACCGACGTTGAACACCTCGTTGTGCACGGTCGCCGGTGGCGCCTGCAGGACCGTGACGATCGCGTGCGAGATGTCGCGGACATGGACGAGCGGTCGCCAGGCGGCGCCATTGCTCATCAACAGCACCTTTCCGGACGTGACCGCATGCCCGACGAGGTTGTTCACCACGACATCCGTGCGGAGGCGACGGGAGATCCCGTACGCGGTGGCGTTCCGGAGAAAGGTGGGGCAGAAGGCGTCGTCGGCCAGCTCGCTGATCGCTTGTTCGGCGCGGACTTTGGATTCGCCGTACGGAGTGACGGCCTCCATCTCGGCATCCTCGGTGAGCGCACCCTCCGCGCCCGCCCCGTAGAGGCTGCACGACGACGAGAAGACGAAGCGGGCAACGCCGGCCGCCTTCGCGGCTCGGGCGATGCCCACGCTGGCATCGAGATTGATGTCGTAGGTGAGCTCCGGGTTCAGCTCGCTGACCGGATCATTGGACAGTGCCGCCAGGTGTACGACGGCGTCGAACCCCGCCAGATGACGCTGCTCGACGTCACGGATGTCCATGTCGAGCGTGGGTACGCGCAGCGGTTCCGTGCGGAAGTCGCGGTCCCGATAGTAATCGGTGTCGAGCCCGACGACGTCGTGTCCGGCGTCGACGAGCATGGGGACCAACTCGGCTCCGATGTATCCGAGATGTCCGGTGACGAGAACCCTCATCCCCGTCCTCCTGTTCGTTGGCTGTCGAGGTGCCGACTGGGCACCTTGCTGAATACCGGGGCGATCCCGGCGTAGATGTGTCTGATCTGTTCCGTCATGCGGACTTCGCTGAAGTCATCCGCTACGGCGAAAGCTCTGTGCGCGAGCCGATTCCATGACGTCCGATTGGTCAGCACGTCGTTGATCCGGTCGGCACGGTCGTCTGCCTGCGGGTCGATGGCGACACCGCACGACCTCTCGTTCACGATGTGTGCGATCTCGCCGCACGGGGTTGTCGCCACCGGCGTGCCGCTGGCCAGCGCCTCCAGCGCCGACAGCGGTAGGCCCTCCCACCGCGATGTGAGCAGGAACATCCGGGACCGGGCAACCTGTGCGCGTGTGTGCGCGTGGGTGTCCCCGACGCTGATCTGGACCACGTCCTCGAGGAGCAGTTCCTGGCGTCTTCGGAGGAAGTCGTCCTGTAGCGGTCCCGTACCGGGAGAGATCCACAGGCAACGAAGACTCTCCCGCCGTTCCGAGAGCTCCTTCACCAGTTCGAGGAACAGCAGCGGGTCCTTCTGCTCGTCGAACCGCGCGACGTTCACGAGGTCGTATGGCCTGTCTTCATAGGCCGCAATGGTGGCGCCCAGCTTCCGTACTCCGTTGTGCACGACCGAGACCCGCTCAGCAGTCACGTGCGGGAAGTTCGCGAGTAGTGACGCCCGGACGGCGCCCGACACCGCGACGATCCGCTGCGTGCGATACGACAGGCCGCGATGGTCGGTGAGCACGTTGTGTACGTGTTCGACTGTGCGGGAACCACGCCCGAGCGCAGCGGCGATCAGTCCGAGAAATCGTTGCTGACAATGGATCACGTCGGCGGATCGCAGTGCGCGGAGTGCTGCGGAGTCCGTGAGACGAAGCCGTCGGATGCCGGCATCGGCGAGCCGATGGTCCCATTCACCGGCCGCCAGCGACAGCACGTCGACCTGATGTCCCTCGCCCGCGAAGTGGGTCGCGACCTGCAGGATGAAATGACTCACCCCGCCGGGACTCATCCGATCCGTCATCACCACGATCCGACCACGCCGCTCACCGGCGTCGTCGACCTTGACGGAGGTCACGGCTCAGCCGGCCGGGTGACCCGAGGAGACCTGGGCGGCGCCTCGATGATTGTCATCAGGACGTATCGTCGCCGGCCGCCTGCCACCTCGCGCCTGCCACACGGTGCGCAGCACCCGTCGGCCGTCGGAGATCGCGTTGAGATTGGAATTACCTGTGCGACGCGGCATTTCCAGGCTCGGAACCTCGGCGATCCGCAGGCCGGCCTGCACCGCGCGTACAGTCATCTCGGCCTCGATCTCGAAGCCGGTCGCCTGCAGATCCAGAAGATCCAGGTATCGCCGATGGAAAGCGCAGAAGCCGTAACACAGATCGGTCAGCTCGGTTCGGTACAAGCTGTTGAAGAACGCGAGCAACCCGTAGTTGCCCAACCGCCGGAACCGGGTGATGTCGAGTGACCCGCCCCCGCCCATGAACCTCGACCCCTTGACGAAGTCGTAACCGTTCTCGAGGAAGTGCAGGAAATGCGTGATCTCCTGCGGAGCCATACTGCCATCGGCGTCCATCATGACGATCATGTCGGACGTCGCGGCGGCGAAACCGGTACGCAACGCACTGCCCTTGCCGGGTCCGCTCTGTTGCACGATCTTGATGTCGGGGCGGTAACTCCGCGCGGTGATGAGTGTTGCGTCGGTGGAGTTTCCGTCGATGAGGATGATCTCGTCGATCCGCTTGGGGATCTGTTCCAGCACCCACCCGATGTTCCGTGCTTCGTTGCGAACCGGAATGATGAGGCTCACCGTGGATGTCGTGGGGCCACGATCTCGGTGAGTGACGAATTGAGTGTTGCTGAGTCGATGCTGGGCATCTGGTTGCGCCGCAACAGTTGCGGTCCCGTTGTTCTGCCCGGTCATTTCGATCACTGTGTCCAATCCCGCGCACGGTCCAACCACACGTGTGTGTACGAGACTTCCCCCCGGAAGCATCGACTGAACGAGTCGAGCGAGTGCGCGTTCTGAAGTAGAGAGACAGGGCCGTCCTCCCCGACGACCCGATTCGGACAGTAGCAGAGGATCGGCGAGATGGGGAGGCGTACAGCGCGCCTGTTGAGCTTCGCGAGGCGAACGGATTCCGAACTCGGAACGCGTGGCAGCGCAACCAAACTCGTGCCAGACCACGTACCGGGCGGTATGGTCAGCCGTCCTCTCGGCCCTGAATGCGCATCCAGGGTTAATGGCCGATACACGCGGTAACGCACTGCCTTCCGGGCGCGAACACGGGTTGAAAGCCCAGCACAGCGGCCGGCCTCCACACGCGGTCGGCGGATTCAGTGAGTCGCCGTTACACGCGCTGCGTCGTCGACCTGCGATTCACAGCTGGGTTCGAAGCGTCGTCCGACGACCGCGGTCTGCGGCCCCGAGCCGGAAACACACGCCTACGCCGCGTGGTCAAGAGTCGTTCGGTTTCGATCTCAGAATCGCGAGTGTGATTCGCGGCACTGTTGGGATCCACCCGGCGGGCTCCAACGAATGGAAAGTGACCCCGAGGTCGTCAGACCTCGAGCAGGAAAGGCTGCCGGCGCGCGATGAACTCACCCACACCTCGGTCCCCGTCACGGTCGGCGCCGGCTCCCGCGCCTCGAGACGAGAGGCCGGGGCGACCCCCGGAACCGCGGGTCGAGCAGCTCATCGCGGAAGCGACCTCGCTCTTTCAGGACGCCGGCTACCGGAATGTGAGCGTCGAGGAGATCGGCGCCGCCGTCGGACTGACCGGGCCGGCGGTGTACCGGTATTTTCCGTCCAAGCAGGACATTCTCGCGAAAGCGCTGGCGACGCAGGTGGAGGGGGTACGCGCACTCCTGACCCAAGCCGAGGAGCGCAGCGAATCGCCGGCCGAACAGCTCGGCGTGTTCTTCGACCTGCTTGCGACCAGGGCGGCGCACGGCGACGTCTCGACACTGTGGACCCGCGAGCGACGGCATCTCGACCGATCCGATCTCGACGACATGGACGGGCACCACCGCACGCTGATCGACGCATTGGCGTCGAAGTTCGACGCCACCGAGGCCGGCATCGACGCCCAGACCGCGAAACTCCTCGCGACCGCGGCGGTCAGCGTGTTCTCGAGCACCGCCGCGATGCGGGGTTCGCTCACCCCACGGCGGCTCACGCAGATCCAGCGGGCGGTCGTGGACTCGATCCTGAGCTGTCCGCTTCCCCGCGGGGCACAGTCCCGCGCGCGGTTCGCCGATGGATCCAGCCGACGGCCCGCTGCGCGGCGTGATCGGATACTCGCCGCCGCGACCCGGATGTTCTTCGCGCGCGGATTTCCCAACGTCCGAATCCACGAGATCGCCGCCGAAGCGGATGTGTCGCCGGCGACGGTCTACCAGGAGTACGCGGGAAAGACCGACATCCTGATGACCATCATGCGTCGAGGTCTCGAGAATCTGCACTGGATATCCGTCGACGCACTGGCGGAGTCCTCGGCGGTTGAAGCGCTGGACGTCCTCGTAGGTGTGTTCCTCGACTACTCGCTCGGCCCGAACGGTCGAGTGTTGGTCATCGCCCTCCAGGACATCGTGTATCTGCCGGAAGCAGACCAGGTCTCACTTCGCCGGACCGCGTCGGACTACACCGCTGAGTGGACTGCCGCGATCCTGGCCCGTTCACCGACCCTGGCGCACGCCGATGCCAACGCGCTCACGCAGGCACTTGCCGGATTCGTCTACCAGGTCATCTCGTCGCCAGAGCTCCGCTCGCGGCCGGGCATCGAAGGCGAGTTCCGCGCGCTGGCATCCGCCATCCTGAGCCCGGTCGAACTCTGTGGCGGTCCCGGTACCCAGGGCCTGAGTCCGCGCCGGCTCGCGGACATTCCGCGAAGCCAAGTGGTCCGTGCATCGCGGCCCTACTCGAAGTAGCGGCGCGGCACGTCGACGAGCATGGTCGTGATGTCGGCCTCGCTCACCCCGCGTTCGCGCAGGGCGGGCAACACCTCTTCACTGACGTGCCGGTAGTTCCACTTCGGGAGTGCTTGCTTCTTGGCCTCGTGGTCGAACCAGTCGATGAAGCAGGCGGCGTCGTGCGCGAGGGCCATGCGGTCGGCATAGCCGCGCTTGCACAGTTCGGCGACGGTGTTCACCCGTTCGTCGAATGGCAGGAGGAGGTCGAGCCCGAAACGATCCATGCCGAGGATGGAACCGGCGTCGGCGAGCTTCATCAGGTAGTCGAGGTCGACGCTGTCACCGGAGTGGCCGATGACCACCTTCGTCAGGTCGGCTCCCTCCTCGGCGAGGACCCGCTGGGCGACCAGACCCGACTGACTGTGCGGATCGGTGTGGACGGTGATGGGCGCCCCCGTCTGGGCGCTCGTCTGTCCCACCGCGCGCATCACGCGCTCAACTCCCGGTGTCAATCCTTGTGATTCGATGGCGCACTTCAGGAAGGCCGCTCGCACACCGGTGTCCGCGATCCCCTCGGTCAGGTCCTTCGTGAACAGGGTGACCAACGGTTCCGGGACGTCGAACAGCATTCCCGGTCCGGCATAGTGGAACTGGAACGGGATGTCGTTGTAGGTGTAGAGGCCGGTCGCCACGACGATGTTGAGGTCGATTTGTTCGGCGATCCGTTGGATGCGTGGGATGTACCGGCCGAGACCGAGAACCGTCGGGTCCAGGATCGTGTCGATCCCGAGCTCCTTCAGTTCGGTCAGGTCGCGGACCGCTTCGGCGACCTTGTCGTCCTCGTCCCAGTCATCCTGGTAGTTCTGCCGGAACTCCTCGCCGAGGACGAACACGTGCTCGTGCACCAACACGTTTCCGAGGTCTGCGGAATCGGTCGGGCCGGTCGCGGTGTGGACGGTGGCCATGGAACCTCCTCACCGAGAGGCCGCGTTGCCTCCCACTCCGCCGAACCCTAGTCGACGCCCTGATGTGGCAGGCGGCTTTCGCCGTTCGTTGTCGCCGGCGACCGCCACGGTCCTCACCGGTCGGGCCTCAGGCAGCACGTGGCGCGGCGAGTTTCTCCATGGCCCAGTACGACGTGCCGGCGACGACCGCCCCGGCGAGCCACGACAGATCGATCCCACCGAGGGCGACGGCGACGGGGCCCTGCAGCACGGGCAGCATCCCGTACATGAACATCCCGGTCGCGGTGACGCCGAGAGCGAGCGCGACGAGGGCGGTCGGCCGGACCATCGGCAGGACGCTGTCCGCCGGTGTGGCGAACAGACTCTCGGCGTCGATCTGTTGCCGAGCGATCAGGAACCAGTGCACGAGAACGACGCTGCCCCAGGGGCTCAACCAGCCGACGATCGACACCAGCCAGAAGTCGATCGTGGTCGCGAAGTCGCTGTTGAGCACGAAGTAGACGACGATCGCCATGGCCACGACGCCGATGATGATGTTCAGCAGGCGCCGGTCGATGCGGATGTCGAGCGCCTGCGTCGACACCGTGCACGTGTAGATGTTGAGGATGTTGGTCGCGAGCGGTCCGTGGATCACCAGCAACAGAACCGGCAGTGCGAGTACGCCATAGGCGTCGACGATGATCTCGCCCGGATCGGCGGAGTCGCTCAATGTCGCCAGGGACGCGCCCAGCACACCGAGCCAGACGACCGGGATGAACTGTCCGAGTGCGCTCGCGAGAAACAGCTTGCGCGACGGGACGTCCCGGGACACGAAGCGCGAGTAGTCGCCGGCGTAACCGATCCACGTCAGGCCCCAGCCGATCCCGATCGCGGTCATCACCGCGGTGATCGCGCCGACGTGGGCCGACCCGGTCAGCTCCGGCGCGGTCGTCTGCCCCCAGTTCACGTCCAGGCCGACCCACGCGACGACGGTCATGACGAGCAGGATCGCGACCGTCGGGGGCACCGTCCACCGCTCGAAGGCGGAGATCACCCGATAGCCGAACCACGCGATCGTCACCTGCATCGCCATGATGACCGCCGCCACGACGATGCGTGCGCCGTTGTTGTCGAGCTCAGGGTCGACGAGCCCCAGCTCGCCGAGCAGCGCCATCACCAGATCGAGGACGATCCAGGTGTTGACCGCGCACCAGCCCATACAGACCAGGGCCTGCACGGCGGCCGGGACGTAGGCACCCCGGCGCCCGAAGACGGCCCGCGACAGCACCATTCCGGTGACCCCGGTGCGTTGACCGATGACGACGAAGATGCCGAAGATCGTCATGCCGATGGCGTTGCCGACGACGAGGACCGCCACCGTCTCCCATAAGCCGAGGCCCATGGTGACCCCAAGCGCGCCCAGGACCCAGTTGATGGGTGCGATGTTCGCACCGGCCCAGATCCAGAACTGTCCGCGCACGTCGTGGGTCTTGGCGGATTCGGGGATGAGTTCGAGTTCGGCCTCGGCCTGCGGGATCGAATGGTTCGGTCCGGGTGCCGATGGGGACGCGGCGTCGAGTGCGGTCATGAAGTCCGTCCAGAGATCTCGGCCCCTAGTTCGGGCGTGGTCGGGCAGGGCGCGCGACGATGCGCAGTGCGTCCATCGTGGTCCGCCGCATCCGGACGCGACAGCTACAGAACGCCCACATTCTGTCCGCCTGACACCGACAGTCTGTCCCACCGCCGCGCGCGAATGGTCACGCGGGGATCAGGTTGCGCTTTGTCCCGGGAACCGGGCGCAATCACAACGAGATCCGAACTGTCAGGCCACGTCCTGCACGTCGGCGGCCGACGCGCCGGTGATGATGTCGAGGACACGGGGGTACTCGGGTGCGTTCGAGGTGACCACCGAACCGTGGTTGCCGCCCGGGATGAGTACCGCCTCCGCGTCGCCGCCGGCCTTCACGACGGCGGCGGCGTACCGCTGTGAGTTCGCCGGCGAGACCGTTCGGTCGGCGGTGCCGTGGACGGCGACCACCGGGGTGTCGGGATCGATGTTCTGGATGGGATCGACCATCGTGTACCGCTGCGGAACCTGCGTCGGGCTGCCGCCGAGGGCGGTCACGATGCGGTCATCGCCGTGCGTTGCGGCGTAGGTCATGTCGAGCGGACCGGCGAGGGAGACGACGCGCGTCGGGCGGAACAATGGTCGTGCACCGACCTCGTCGTCCTCCAGCTTGTGCCGGGTGCCACCCCACACCGCGAGTTGTGCACCCGCGCTGTGCCCGACGATCAGCTCGTCGTCGGTGTCGATCTGCGGGAACTGCCGGTCCACGACGACGACGTGATCGAGGGCCGCCGCGACGTCGCGGAACGTCGTCGGCCATCCGCCGCCCGAACCGACTCGGCGGTACTCGATGTTGTAGACGGCCATCCCGCGGCCGGCGAGGTCTTGCGCCAGCGGCTCGAAGATGTCCGCGCCGAGAGCGCTCTGCCACGCACCGCCGTGGATGAGGACCACGAGCGGTATCGAATCGACCCGCTGCTCGCCCGCGGGTAGATACAGCTCGGCCCAATTCTGGTCCGTGTCACCGTCATCCGGGGTCGGGTAGTCGACCCTTTGGACGGTCACCTCGTCGAGGTACTCGGCCGGGGCCGCCGTGGCGCTGCTGCTCGAGGTCGAGACGGGCGTCGTTCCGTCCGCACACGCGGACAGCGCCACCACAGTCGCGGCCAGGACGGCCAGTGCGAGGCGGCCACCGCCCGACGTGATCCTCACCGCGCGCTCAGGGGCACGGGGGTGATCGACGGACCGCTACGAACGGTCGCCGGGACCGGTCCGAATCCCGGCCACAGATTCACCGGCACCGTGACCGTCGCGCCCGCGGGCAGCGAGATCGACGTCGGGCTGACGGCGATCCGATCGGTGAAGGTGTCACTTCGTTCGACCTTCAGACGCAGTCGCTGCGCCCGTCCCTCCGACCGGATGGTGACACCGGTACTCGCGGTTCCGACCGACACCGCCGAACCCGGGCCGACTGCCAGCTGCGACGTCTCGGTCGACAACGAGCGCAGCGAATCCTCGGTCGCGACCCCGAACTCCGCGGTCGACGGCGCAGACGAGGTCACCCTCATCCCGTGACGCGCCGGATCGGCGTCGATCACGGCGACGGCGCCTGCGGGCACCTCGAGATCGCCCATCGCGACCACGCCGCCCGCACTGAGCACCGTGGCGTCGATGTCCGCGGTACGACCCGCTTCCACCCCGTCCACGATGATTCGGAACGTGCGGTTGGCAGGCACCGTGAAGGTCGCGGAGTTGTCGTTGTTGAAGAGGATCTTCTTGTCGACGCCCGGGATCGCACGACCGGCGGGGTCGGTGACCCGCACGTCCCAGTCGACGTCGCCTGCGCCGCGCGCGCCACCGTTGTTGTCCGAGACGATGACCACGGTCTCGTCACTGCGCAGTTCCGGATCCTGATGACGTGCCAGGATCGGCGCCAACGGGACGAGCATCATCTTGTTGAGCGGGGAGCCCTGGAACAGCAGGGTCGGCTCCGACGGATTGGTCGCGGTCGAGTAGTACCAGCTGTTCGCGGCGGGGTCGGCGACGATCATCTTCTCGACACCGGGGAAGTTGTTGTCGTACACGACGATGCCGCGCTTGCCCTGCCCGAGGTCGCGGATCGCGATCGGGTTGATGGCGTGTCCGGCGCTCTGTTCCTCGTCGGTGTAGATCGCCAAGACGTAGTTGTCGTTGCGCGCCCACGCCGACCGCAGACGGGACAGTGCCTGGGTGACCGTGAACTCGGACTGCGCCAGGTCGGTGGGCGGGAACCCCTGGGTGATGAACATCCGGGCGATGAGTTCGTCGAGCGGTGCCGACGGGCGGATGCTGTAGACGGACTGCCACGGCATCGCCAACGGGAACGGGTTCAGTCGCTTGGTGGCATACAGTCCGGCGAGTGCGGCCATTCCGAAGCAGTGCCCGCCCGACATCGACTCGTTGAATTCCTGCTGCACGAGTTCGGCCACCGTCGTCGGCGAACACACCCCGAGCACGATGCGGGCGCAGACCTCGTCACCGAAGACGGCACGCATGCCCTCGATGCTCAGGCCGCGGGTGTGCAGCGCATCATTCTGTCCCCAGTTCTCGAACGAGAAACCGTCCCGCCGGACCTGGAAATCGGCGTGCGCGACGACCTTTCCGGCCTGAGGATTCACCACCGGCGCCGCCGCGGACGGGCCGGACGAGACGATGGACAGACCTGCGGCCACGACCAGCACAAGTGCTGCCGCGGCGAGTCGGACCTGCCATCGATTTCCGCGCGCGCCAGTGAGCATTGCTAAACATTAGCGGACATTTCCGGCGTCGCCGGACGAGCTGACCAATTCGCGAAATGATCCCGGTAAATGCGTCCCGAAATCGTCGCTCAGCTCTTTCCGAAATCGCACCGGGAATGTGTGTACAAGAGGTCGACTCCCCTCACAGCACACCGCCGGCCGCTCGGGAGAGCGACCGGCGGCTCGGTACGGATGGGTCGGGTCAGCTGTAGAACGTGACGGTCTTGGTCTCGGTCGTCCCGGGCTCACCCCAGTAACCGCGGATGACGGCCCGGTACTGGGTGTCCCCTCGAGCAGACTTCACCGAGCCTTCACCCGGGGTTCGTCGGTGATCCCTGCGCGTCAACCCCGGGCCCGCCGGAGTTCGCCGGAATCTGCCCCGGATGACCGCAGGTGGCCTACTTGACGCCCGAGAACACGTACTGCAGGACCGCCAGTGCCAGCTCGTTGTCCTGAATCGCCTGCCACAAGATGGTGTCCACCATGTCTGTCTCCGTTTCGATGTCGCGTGAGGTGTCGGGTCCGGCACGCCGAGCGGGAACCGCGGAGTCCCCCGACCCGGCGTCACCGATATTACGTTGGCTGCCGGGCGAGAGTTCTCCGGGCGATCCGCGCGACGGCTTCATCGATGAGGTGGCCGGCGCTGTCGGTCGCCGCGCCACCACCGGCCGCGTCGAAAGCGGACAGGACATCCCGAGCCGTGGCCACCTCGGACTCGGATGGCGCCATGCCGGATCGCGCGGGCGAGATCTGACGCGGATGGATGCAGGCCCGTCCGAAGAACCCGAGACCGATCAGCTGCCTGGTCTCGACCTCGAACGCGGCGTCATCACCGATCGAGGGCGACGCCGCCGCCAGGGGCGGACGGATCTTCGCGGCGGCTGACGCCGCCACCACTTGCGAACGTATTGTCTGGCAACAGAACTACTCGTATGGACCCAAACCCTGTGCTAGGACCCCCACTCACCGATCCGCCGATGGGAACCCAAACAACTACGCCTACGCATCCTCGCCGTGGCCGGCCGCATCATCCGAACCGGACGCCGCCACCTCCTACGACTACCCCGCAACTGGCCCCACCTCAAAGCCATCACCACCGGCTGGACCGCCCTGCACACCACCTGAACACCGTTAACCATCACGCACCCGGTCACCGCACCCCCCACCCGACAACCCAGGACAACGAAGAACCGGCGACACAACGCCGGAAAACCCGCACGCCCACACCACAACCCCACCAAACACAACCCCACATGAAAGATCCAGGCTCAGGGAGGGAGAATACTGACGCTCACGAGTGTTCTTTCGTAGTCCACAAAGACCCGCCCCGATGCCCCATTCCGTGACCGACAGACTTCAACTCGACTCCTAGACCTCAATCGAAGTCCATCGGTCGAGTTGAAGTCTGCCGGTCGCGGGCCCGCCCTGCTGTGGTTCATTCGATTCAGGGAACAGAGAACGACGCTCGCACGCTCGCTGCTCGGTGGCGCCGGCCGACCACCACCCCGCGGCCACCGGTCAGGTCGCACCGACCAGCACGGCGACGCCGAGCCAGACGAGTGCGACGACCTTGACCACCTCGAATCCGACGTATACGAAGTGGGCGTGACTGCGGGGTCCCTCATGCCCGGCGAGCACCGCGTCGGACCGCTTGGTCAGTGCGGGCCGCACCGCCACCAGCTGAACGATGAGGGCGGCAATTGCCACGCCGGCCGCGATCGGTTCCGCGAGACCACCCCACTCACCGAGGACAATGGCCACGAGAATGCCCACCGCCCAGGTGATCTCGGCGATATTGAGCGCGCGGAACACCAACCGACCTATCCCGAGTCCGATGGGCAGGGTCACCCCGGGTGCGCGGAACTTGAGCGGTGCCTCGATGAACGAGATGGCGAACACCATGCCGAGCCACAGGAACGTCAGCGCGGTGACGACCGCGCCGGCAGCGCTCATCGCGCGCCGGTCCGCAACAGCTCCGGTCCGAACGTCTCGTAATGGATCCGGCTTTCGTCGATCTCGCGACCGATGAATGCCTCGCGCATCGACGAGAGAAATACGGTGGGCCCGCACAGCATGACGTGCGAGTCCCGATCGACGTCGACGTCGTCGAGTGTCATCTGCCCGACCCGAATCGCGTCCGACACCACGTGGGGTGACGTGCTCTCATACCACTGGATCAATCGGCCAGACGGCAGTGAATCGACAAGGGCGGCCAGCATTCCGCGGTGCGGTTGCCGGTCTCGCGAACGGTCCGCATGGAGCACGGTCACCGGCCGGGTGTCGCTCTGCTCCGACAATGCGGTGAGCAAGCCGATGACGGGTGTGCAGCCGATACCCGCCGAGGCGAGCAGAAGCGGCGCCTCGTCGTCGGGCAGGACCAGGTCACCGAAGGGCGTGCTGACGTCGAGGAGATCCCCCTCGAAGACCTGCTCGTGCAGATGCGCCGACACCTCGCCGGCGAGTTTGACGCTGAACCGCCACCGCGACTCGGCGGGGGAACCGGTCAGACTGTACTGACGGATCTGTCGAGCACCGTCGAGAAGCGGTACCTGCACCGAGATGTATTGTCCGGGACGGAATCCGGGCAGCTGTCCGTCGACCGCCGCCACCGTCAGCGCGATCGTGTCGGGCGAGACCTGCACGCGCTCGGTGACCCGGACTTCGCGCCAGACGTGCCCGGGATCGACGTGAGCGTCGGCATAGAGCTCTGCCTCGGAGGCGATGAGCAGGTCGGCCATGTCCCAGTAGAGCTGATCCCAGGCGTCGGCGACCTCGGGCGTGACCGCGGCACCGAGCACATCGACGATAGCCGCGAAGAGATGTTCGTGCACCACGGCATACTGCTCGGCGGTGACTCCGAGTGAAGCGTGCTTGTGCGCGATGCGGTCGAGAATGAAGCGTTGGCGCCGGATGTCGGGTTCGAGCTGCAGCCGCGCGAACGCGGCGATCGACCCGGCGAGCGCCTGCGGTTGCTCACCCGACTTCTGGTGCGTGCGGTTGAAGAGGTTGTCGAGCAGGTCCGGGTGCGCGGCGAAGAGTCCGCGGTAGAAGAGCGGGGTGATCTCCGCGAGCGACCCCTCGACAGCGGGAAGCGTGGCGGCGATCGTGGCGCGCTGGGTGTCAGACAGCATGAGAACTCCTTTGTTCATCTGCTCATCGGTTGGTGCGCAGGAAATCTTGGGTCGGAACGAGCCGATCGGAGATCGGGTCAGGAGCCGAGGCGTCGGGGCATCGATGCGGACGATTCATGGCCGGCCGGACGCGGCGTCAGCGACAACAACACCGCGCTCGTCGGCTCGCGGGCGAGGTCGGCGACCGTCTCGGTGTCCAGGCTCTCGTAGAAGGCCGTCACCGCGCGGGCCAGCGAGCCCCGGAGCCGACACGCATTCCGCAGCGGACAGGGTTGGGCGCCCTCGCATTCCACGACCTCGCCATCGCCTTCGAGCGAACGTGCGAGCCACCCGACGCGGGCATCGCGGCCGAGTTCGGTGATCGTCAGCCCACCTGTTCGACCGCGTCGAGCATGGACGACGCCCATCTCCGACAGCCTGCCGACGACCTTGGCGACATGCGTGTACGGGACCGCGAGTTCCCGGCCGAGGTCCTTGGTGGTGAGAGCTGTTGCAACCGAGCCACCTTGATCTGCGACCGCCAACCGCATCACGACTCGGAGGCCGATGTCGGTGAAGCGTGTCAATTGCATGATGCAAGTAGACCATAAATTGGTACGAGAAATACCAATTATAACCGGTGATGCCGGTCACCCGACGCCTACGGGCTGCCTATCCGCCGTCGGCGATGCGGGGCCGGATGTAAGGGGTCCAGGTCTGACCGTCGTGGTACCGATCTGCGACCGGGTCCTGCGGGTCCGGGTACCAGCCGGCCACGACATTCCGTGAGCCGTCCACAACCGAACCCGCCGACCTCCGGGACACCAGTACGACGATGCCGGTGATGCCGGCACCGAGAACGCCCAGCAGCGCGAGCAGGACGACGAGCATCAGCAGGATCGACATGCTCGCACCGTACCGAGCGCCGGGCGGGCTGCCACGTCGTCGGCGGCAACTGTGCTCCGATTACGTCGAACGATGGACCCGCCCGTGCCGCACACCGGACCGGCCCGATTCTCACCGGATCAATTCTCGACGGTCTTGACCGCGAACCCCAGCCGCTGCGCACGGCGAATCATGGTGGACGCGTTGTCGATAGCGGCGCAACCCGGGTCGTTGTTGAAGTAGACGTACACATCGCACGAGTCGTCGTAGTACTCCGAGAGGCGGCGCAGCCAGCTGTCGATCGCACGGGTCCCGTAACTCATCGGTCGTCGCGACGTGCCGTCGTGAAGTCGCAAGTATCCGAAATCGGCTGTGCGCCAGGGTGGATTGAGGATGCGGTTCTTCCGGTCGGCCCAGCACAACGCCGCGTTGTGCCGTTCGAGGATCGACCGGGTCTCGTCGGTCCACCACGAATCGTGCCGGGACTCGACCGCGACCTGAATCGTCTTCGGGAACAGCGCGAGCGTCTCGTCGAGGGCGTCGGGCGCGGCGCGGAGGTTGGGAGGCAACTGGAGGAGCACCGGCCCAAGCCGACCGTCGAGTCCCGCCGACCGGTCGAGGAAGCGCTGGACCGGTTCGGCCGGCTCCTGGAGGCGCTTGATGTGGGTCAGGTAGCGACTCATCTTCGCCGCCATCCGGAAGTCGGCGGGAACGGTCTCGGCCCAGTTCTCGAACGCCTTCCTCTCCGGCAGCCGATAGAAGGTGTTGTTGACCTCTGCGGTCGGAAACCGCTGGGCGTAGTAGTCCAACCACAGACGCTGCGGAAGCTTCTGGGGGTAGAACGCACCCCGCCAGTCGCGGTACTGCCACCCGGAGGTGCCGATGAACAGCACCGTCGTGCCTATCCGTTGGGGACGGGGCTACGAATCCCGTCCACGACGAGTAGTCGGCATGCGCGTGGGTGTCGATTCACGTGCTCCGGGTACCCGTCGGCGGCATATGCCAATCACCGAGACGGGAGCGACACATTGACCAAGCTGGCGATCATCTATTACTCGGCCACCGGGCACGGCACCGCGATGGCGCAGACGTTGTCAGACGCCGGCGAGTCCGCCGGAGCCGAGGTTCGTGTCCGACACATCGCCGAGACGCGGGATCCGGAGACGTTCGCCGAGAATCCGGCGTGGTCGGCCAACTACGAGGCCACCAAGGACCTGCCCGCGGCAAGCGGTGACGACATCGTCTGGGCCGACGGGGTGATCTTCGGGAGCCCGACGCGGTTCGGTAGCACGGCCTCGCCGTTCCAGTCGTTCATCGACTCGCTCGGCGGACTCTGGGCCGAGGGCAAGTTGGCCGACAAGGCCTACGCCGCCTTCACCTCGAGCCAGACCGCGCACGGCGGCCAGGAGACCACGCTCACCGGGCTCTACACGTCGCTGATGCATTTCGGCGGCATCCTCGTCCCGCCCGGTTACACCGACGGGCTGAAGTTCGCCGACGGCAACCCGTACGGCGTCTCCCACGTCACGGGTCCGGAGAACAAGAACGACCTCGACGACGCGACGAAGGCGGCCCTGGCACACATGGCGCAACGCGTGGTGCGCATCGCGAAACTCCTCGCCGGCTGAGTCACCGCGAAACGGGTTGACAGCGATCACCAGGAGGTCCACCATCGGTCCTCGTGTCTGTCCGAGTGGCGCCCTTCGGGCGTGAGGAGGTCGTCGGCGTCGTGCGCGCCGACGGTTGAGCACCCCGCCCCGACCGGCGCGCGTCCCTTGTTGTGGACCGCGCCGGTCGAATCGTGCTCTCCTCCATCCTCCGACACCTGAGGTGTACACAACCATGCATTCCTTGACCGAGGCCCAGATTCGCTCGTCGTTCGTCAACGCCTCGTTGCGCGAACGCAAGAGCATGACCCTCCCACCCGACTTCGACGAGTTCTACTGGGAGAAGCTGGATTTCGCCGGTTGGCGGGATCCGAAGCTCCCGATGGTCGGATACGTGGTCATCCCGACCGACGACGACGTCGTCGGGATCATGCTGCGACTCGGCGGCCGCCAGCCGCGCAACCGTCCGCTGTGCTCGTTCTGCGAAGATGTCCAGCTGCCCAACGAGGTCGCCTTCTTCAGCGCGAAGTTCGCCGGCGCCGCGGGACGCAAGGGCAACACCGTCGGCACGCTGATCTGCGCGAACTTCGAATGTTCGACGAACGTCCGCGCCAAGCCGTCGGCCATCTTTGCCACCGACGACCCCGAAACCGTGCGGCAGCAACGCATTGCCGCGCTGCGCACCCACCTCGCGGGATTCGCACAGCGCGTGGCGAGCGGGGACAGCTGAGCGGAGCGTCGATCGGCGAACCGGTGTTTCAGCCGGTTCGCCGATCGCGGTTCGGCGATAGTGGACCAATGACCTCGCTGTTCATCCGAGCACTTCAGACCCACCAGTGGCTGTACGAGCATTCGGGCGGTCTCATCGGCCACCGCCTGCTCATGGGCAATCCCACGCTGCTGCTGCGGACGATCGCGCGCCGCACGGGTGAGGCGAGGTGCAACGCACTGACCTATGCCCGCGACGGCGAGGCCTACCTGGTGGTCGCGTCGAACGGCGGGTCGCCGCGACCACCGGGGTGGCTCGCCAACCTCAAGGCCCATCCGAATGTCGAGGTCCAGGTGGGTCGGCGCCGGATCCAGGTCACCGCGCGGGCGACCTACCCCGACGACCCGGACTACGCCCGGCGCTTCGTCCTCGTCGACGAGGTGAACCGCGGTCGCTACGCGGGCTACCAGAAGAAGACGACGCGTCCGCTGGCAATCGTCGAGCTGACACCGCGGTAAAGGGTCCCGCCCGTTCGATGATTCACGCAGCGCCGGGCCGCCCTTCGCCGCTGGTCCACCGCCGCGCGTACTCGTCGATGTAGTTCTGTCCGGACCGCTCGCAGATCGTCGCCATCAGTTCGTCTGTGAGGACGCGGATTCGGCCCTCGGCGACGTCTCCGCATCCGAGGTCGATCGGCGGGAGGATGTCGATCGTGACCCTGCGTCTGCCTGGCAACCGGCCATCCGCTCGCCCGGTCCCGGAGATCGCAACGGGTACGAGCGGCGCACCCGTGATCAGCGCCACCCGCACGGCCCCGGTCCGTCCGCGATACATCCGCCCGTCCGGGGATCGGGTGCCCTCGGGGTGAATTCCCCAGGCTCCCCCGTCCTCCAGGATTTCCACCGCTCGTCGGAGCGCCGACGACGCTTCCGTGCCGCCACGACGATCGACCGGGATCTGCCCCAGGGTGAGAAAGAACCAGCGTTGCAGGCGACCGACGGGACCAGGCCGCTCGAAGTACTCGCGCTTGGCGAGGAACGTCACCGGTCGACGCGCGGCCAGAGCCAGGTAGAAGGAATCGAGCACGGACAAATGATTCGCAGCCACGATGACCGGCCCGGTGGTGGGTAGATGCTCGCGGCCCGCTATCCGGGGTCTCCCCCAGAGGACGAGTGCCGGACCGACGAGGACGTACCGACACAGGGCGTACGACAGCCTGGTTCTCACGCGCATAGACAGTGTCTACCCGAGCATGGGTGACACTGTCTACGTGGAGTCAGCGAAGACCAGGATCGCGTTGGTTCGTGCCGGCGTCGAACTGCTGGAGGAGACCGGTTCACCAGATGTGGGATTGCGCGAGATCGCGCGCCGCGCGGGCGTCTCCCACGGCGCTCCCCGCAGATGGTTCCCGACGCACCGCGCGCTTCTGGCGGCCATCGCCCGCGAAGGCCTGGAGGACCTGTCGTCGGAACTGATGCGTGCGGCGGGCGAGGTACCCCAGAGCATCCGGCACGTCGCATTCGCGTACGTCGCGTTTGCCCGTCGTCGACCTGCGATGTTCGCCCTGATCTTTCGGCACGACCTGCTCGAGGGCGGAGGGGCCGACCTCCGCACCACCTCACGGCCACTGTTCGCCTGGCTGGTCTCGCTGATCGAGAACAGCGGCACGGTCGACGCTCCGGAGCTGCGCGCAGCCGAGCTGTGGGTCGGCGTACACGGGATCGCGATGCTGTCCTCGACGGGATCGTTGGGACTGGCCGCGCCCGGGATCGACGACAACGAACTCGTCGACCGAATCGTCGAGAACTGTCTGCGGCCGTCGCGCTGATCCCCCGATGACTATCGCCCGCCCCGCCGGTCGGTATCTGGGAGAACACCGCGACGACTCTTCAGGAGAAGCATGCGAACGCTGGCGATCACCCAGAACATGACGCTAGACGGCTCGATCGAGATGTTGACCGACTGGTTCGACCCGACCGTCGAGGCGCCGGACCTCATGGCCGAGTCGCACCGGCAGGACGCCGAGGCCGACGGTCTGCTCGTCGGAAGGCAGACTTTCGAGGACTTCCACAGCTTCTGGCCGCGCCAGACCGAGGACGCCACCGGGATCACCGACTACCTGAACACCGTCGACAAATACGTGGTGTCGAGCACGATGACCGACCCGGACTGGCAGAACTCGACGGTGCTGTCCGGCGATGTCGTGGATGAGGTCACCGCGCTGAAGAACGCCGATGGCAAGGACATCGTCGTGACCGGCAGCATCAGCCTGTGCCACACCCTGATCAGCGCCGGTCTCGTCGACGAGTACCGGCTGTTCGTCTACCCGACCGTCCAGGGATCGGGGCGGCGCCTGTTCCCGGCCGGTCTGGAGATCCCGACCCTGCGGCTCGTCGACACCAAGGCGTTCGAGCTGGGCGTCTCGCTGCTGCGCTATCGGACGGTGTGACGCGGTTCAGGTCGGATCGGAGTCGATCTCCTCGAGAGCACGGGCGCGGATCGCGGCGAGGTCCATCCCGTACGTCGGTCCGTGCGACTGCTCGTACTCCGTCAATCGCGCAACCGCGCGGTCGTAGAGGCGTCGCGCGCCGACGGCGTTGCCACGACGATGGTGGGTCAGTCCGACGCAGAGCTGGGCCAGTCCCTGCCACAGCGGACGCTCCGCCGGCGGACACGACTTCCAGCGGGTCTCGAACACCTCGTGCGCCGAGAACGGCCGCCCGTCTTCGAGCAGTTGCCACGCGAGCGCGATCGTCTCGTCGGGCGGCAACGGCTCCTCGGACACGGGCTCGACGCCGCGCTCGCCATAGGGCAGCGGCCGTCCCAGCTCGTCACGTGGCCGTGCCTGACGCGCGCGACCGTCGGGGTCGCGATCGCGGTCGTCGGACACCGAGCACCTCCTGATC
Source organism: Gordonia sp. ALPHA1B1 (assembly GCF_005502615.1). Taxonomy (NCBI): domain Bacteria; kingdom Bacillati; phylum Actinomycetota; class Actinomycetes; order Mycobacteriales; family Gordoniaceae; genus Gordonia; species Gordonia sp. ALPHA1B1. The sequence continues at coordinate 47,172 of NZ_SCOC01000006.1, forward strand.
GAATGGTCGCGAACCGTATTGTCGTTCGGCGTCCCTGCCTGCGACCGGGGAGCGGTACGAGCGGCAGCAGGACGGTACCCGTCCATCGGGTCCGGAAACGAGAAAGGCCAGGTTGCCCTGTGCAACCTGACCTTGTCTTCGCTCGTGGTGACAAGTTCACCTTGCCTGCTCAGGCAGTCTAACAGTGTCCGATGTCCGATTAGTTCTTGTCGATTCTCCGACTGGTTTCCGAACGTCGTCGAGGCGAACCAGGAGCAGTGCGGTTGGGGCTGGGAGGAACGCGGCACCGAGTGCGCCGCCGAGGTGCATCAGATTGGAGATCCGACTGCTACCTGGTTACAGCGGGTCAGAGCGAAATCGTGCTGTTTGCACTGGCTGAAGTTCGATTGCTTTCAGGCGTGCGTGCACATGTAGAGGGGTGACCCCAATGCGGTCACCCCTCTTCATGCCAATGCGGTTGTGCGAGCTATGTCCGGTTGGGCATTCGGATCGGCGACTGCCCGATATCGCGTTCGAGTCTGCGCCACTTCGCGGCGATGGACTCGGGTCGGTTGCGGTTGCTGGCTTCGAACCGTTCGATTTCGCGTACGTTGACGACCGCAAATGCCATGGCGAGCACGAGTTTGACGAAGGGTTCGCGTCTCGCTCCGTACTTGAGGTGAACAAGTCCGACCATGGTCCGCGATTTGATGAGGCTGAACCGTTGCTCGGTGAGCGCCCTGGCCGCCTCGAAGTAGATGGCGTGGTCGTTGGACCCTGGCGCAAACTGACTCAGCTGTTGCCGTTTGCGCTGGTCATCGGTCAGTGTGATTGTCACGCTGCGTTGGTTACAGCACGGGTAGTCAGGCATGTCCTCTGGAGGTTCGATGTAGAGCAGGTCGAGGCGGTCCTCGGTCGCCGGGTTGTTCCATCGGGCACAGCGGACATTGCCGAGGCTCGCCGGGCAGGTCACAATCAACTTGATCGACCGCTCAGGCTCTTCACCTTCGGCCGGCCGGCCGGACCGGGTATTGCGCTCGACGATTCGGCGATCTACCCCCATGAGGCGGGGAAGCAGCTGGCGCAGTCTCCGTTCCCGGGCCTCCCAGTCATCTCGGGTCAGCACGTCGCGGAGAGGAATGACGTATTTCTTATCCAGAGAGATATCCGCGGCTGTCGGGCAGTACCACGCCCCGGACAGTTGCACCGGGCCGGGCTTCACACCGCCCCGAACGGCGGGCACCGCTTCATAGTCGCGTCTCCAATGTTCGGGATACCTGTACACCGCCGCATATTTGCGCTCGAACTGCCAACGATCGAGCCCCTCTTTCAGATATCCCATATCGAAGGTCAACAGGGGCCACCGCGCGTTGCGTCCAGCCGGGCGTCCGTCGAATCCGTTGGCCTGGTGATGCTTGATCGCTTCTTCGAGTCCTTCGAGGGAACCGGAGGTGGGAGGATGAATAGCCAGGCCCGTGAAAAGGATTGGGCGATTGTGCAGCGCTTCCGGTGGACCGACGCTGCTGACGGCGGTGACCCCGATCCCCCATGCCTGCTTCTTGGGAAGGGAGTTGCCTTCTGCGTCGACGCGGTTTTGGTAGTCCCTCCGATAGAACCCGCCGAAGTACACAGCTGCCCGGTAGCGATCGTCGGTGACTCCAAGGTCGTATGAGTCTGAGGCGGTGTCGATGATCGTTTCGTCGACAACTACGTCACCGCGGCCGCTCTGTCGGTACTCGGCGGGGATTGAGCCGGCGAGGATGCGGTTGACGACGGTTGATAGTCGCTGAGCCGCGGTGGAGTAGAGGTTCACTTGTTCGGGTGTGCGGGCTCGAACGATAGCCTTGTGCTCTGCCACAGGGATTCGTTCGGCGGGTTGATCGGGAGCGGAATCCAGGCACGTCACGGTTCGATCGACCCAGTTGCGAAAGCTCTTCAACGCGCGGTCGGCGTCGGATCTGATCGCCACCAGATCCGTCTCGTCGATTCCGACTCGAGCGAGTTGCGCTGAGTTGAAATCCAGAAGCGTCCGAAATGTCGTGCGGATCGTCGGTGCACCTCCTCTGAGCAGGACGCACGCCAATGCAACGAGCAGCGATGTGATTGTGTACGGCAGTGCGCCGCGAAACGTCCCTCGCGGCGCTGCGATCCGTTCGAGTCGCCACTGCTCAATCATGCCGGCAACTCCGGATCGTTCGACGATCCCCACCGCCAGCAGGAAGATTCGCTCCCCGGTATGGACTTCGGGGTGGTTGATGCTCGGGTGGACGCTCACTGCACACCGTCCACAAGGTAGGAGGTGATCTCGTCGATGGCGCCGGTGCTGCCCGTGACAAGGTCCAGTTCGTCTACGTGGCTGAGGCTCCTGATACCCGCCAAGTAGCAGAACTGGTCCACCGGAAAGACCCCGGCGGCCTCCCGCATCCAGGCGTGGCGCAAGGCCTTGCTGTTTACACGTTCGGGTTGGTCTCGTTCTGCGAGACGGTCGTTGACGCGGTTGATCCCGTTTCTTTCCACCGTGGGATTGCTGCCGAACGCGAGCAGATGGTCATGACGTGCGTCTGCGACGTACCGCTCTAGTCGGTAGCCGATCTCTGCGTCGATGATCGGAACGTCCCTGGGATCGGTCCGTGGCGTTTGGAGAGTGACAATGACCCAACGCTGGCCGTGGTGCCGTTCGATCCGAACATCGCTGCGACGCAGGTGCTTGAGTTCTTCGGGTCGCGCTCCGGCCCCGACCATCAGATCCAAAAGGACGGTCAGTGCGGGGCCCCACTTCTCACCGAGCGTGAGAGCCACCCGATACAACGCTGCGATATCTTCTTTTGTTGCGGGCGACGTTCGGTTCTGGCGCGGCGCATCGAGAGTCAACGCCGGCGGGAACTCATTCGGATGAAATCTGCGTCCCGCCGCGTACAGCAGGTATCGCACCGTTCTCCGGGTCGGACGGGCCCGTGTGCTCAGGTAGCTGTCGATATTGCTGCGTCGAAGCGCGCGCAACGGATCGACCCGGCCATTGTCGTAGAAGTAGGCCACCAACAGGTGGACAATCGAGCCGAACGCGTCGCGGTCGACGATCTCCGATCGAAACGGGACCGATGCTTGAGCGCGTGCCGCGTCCTCTCGCACCAACTCCCCGATCTCGGCCTGGCGGACCTTGATCCCCAGCCCACGCAAACGCTGGAGCCGGTCCTGATCGAGGTGATCAGCGGAAAGCGCCGCCACGACGACCTCGCCCTCACCGGTTCTCGCCGTCCGGGTACTGCGACGAGACCGTGTGCTGTCCCCGTCGTTGCGATGCGGCCGAATGGGCCCACCGGCGTTGCGCGCCATCACCACCACCCCCGAGACACAACCGGGATGGGATTGCTTTCGTGCTGAGCGCACGATGAAATAGACATGCCAAGTCTCCTAGCTTCCAAGTAAAGGGTTTTTGGTGGCGGCTACTGCCGCTCCGTGGGGGGCCGGATTAGGCCCCGGCCCTCCCACGGCACACACCTCTCGGTTCTGACACAGAACAGAGGTGATGCAGACGAATGTCGGGTTTGAACGCGATCACTCGACGCGACTTGAATGGGTGGGGGAATGCCCAGTTGCGGGCACCACCACGCCACACCTACAGGTGTCACCGCCAACACAGGGCGGACGCGCGCCATGACGGCACTACGATGAGCCACGCGGGCTCCCTCCTAGTCGGGTGCCCGAAGGGGGCGGGCGCTGTTGGCGCAGCGTCTGCCTCCGCCCCGACGCTTTGCAGCTTGGGCACTGCCGTCAACCTATCGCTGCATATTTCGCTCGCAAAGCATCCTGATTGCTTCGGCGTGTCCCCGCGATCAGCAGCACTTTCACGATGCCGATAGCTCACAGACTTCCGGTAGAGTCTGAGACACACATCGAAGCCCACTTGTTGAATCGTCCACCACTCCGCATCTTGTCGGTGGACGGGGATAGGGATGCATCATGCCGTTTCTTCGCGTCAGTCCTGCTCACACCGTCGATGACCTGCTCGCAAGTCAAGACCTCATCGATACCCCCGCGACCTGCCTACACCCCGACTGCCACGAACTCTGCACGTACAAGGGCGGCAAAGTCGGCCGGCCACGCCTTTATTGCTCAGATCGATGCGCGAAACGATACTCCGCAACCCGTTCAGAACTTCTCAACCGACTCCAGCTAGTGGAGCGTGCAATCGAGCACTCCGGACGTTACAACAAGATGGGATACATTCTGAGAGAGCAACTGTCGCTTGTTCGTTGGCATCTTGCAAGGTATGGCGGAGAAGCCTAAGAGGTACCTGCGGCTGTGTCAGGTCCCCCGATGGCCCGGTCAAGAGAAGTCACGATGGCGGGATCGGAGTCTGCGTCTGAAGGGTCGCGTTGATCCGCTGGATGAGTTTCTCGAAGTTTTCGAGCGTCTCAGCGCTGAGTTCATCGAGGAGCGCCGGGTTACGCAGCAGTGCCTCAGCGGGTTTGTAGTGGTCGAACTTGCCGTGCAGCTGCTCCAGCCGGTAGATGATGCGGTCCCCGTTGCCGAGGTTGGTTGCCTTGACCCGCTTGCCGAATGCCTTGTTGTACAGCGAGAGGTAGTCGTCAATGGCGAATAGGTCCTCGATGTCGGCGTGCTTCGAAGCGGTAACGTCGCCGACGCGCACCAGCCGGCCCTTGGAAATGTGGCCGGCTTCAAGAGCTGCGTCCAACTTGCCGGCACCCTCGGTACCAGAGTCGATGAGGATAGATACCTCAAGTTCGCGGCCAATCAGCGCTACGAACGCGGGGATGTTCGAGGAGCCGCCAGCCGTGAGGATGCGTAGGTGCTCGTCCAGCGCGGGCCGGTCTTGGCTCGCGAGATGCCTACCGATCAGATCCAGATACAGGAAATCGCTCGGTCCCTCGACCAACAGGTTGACGCCGCCGATGAATAGGTGCTGGGCGATGTCATAGCCGAGGGCGGCCTGGAGGGGAAACAGGCTGCTCGCGCCCACGTTCAAAACTTCCTGACTCACCACAGCCCCGTCTTCCGGACCCTTGTCTTCGACGATCCTCACGCGCTCCAACTGGTCGGTCTTGACCATGAACGGCGAGTGCGTGGTGTAGATGACGGGGGCTGCCGGTGCGAGCCTCTCGTCTATGAATCTGAGGAAGTCGGCCTGCGCCCGGCCGTGCAATGTCAGGCCCGGCTCGTCGAGAAGGACGACGAGGCTGTCCGCCCGCTGCTCGAACTCCGAGAACGCAGCGAGGAACGAGAAGAACCACCGGAACCCGCTCGAACGCTGCGAGAAGTTGTTCGTGAAGTGATGTCGCGTGTCCTCGACGCGGATGTCGAGACAGTTCTGGGTCACGACCGGATTGCCTTGAACGTTCATTCCGATCGTGCGGTCGATGTCGAACCGCACCCGCAGGTGCGGGTTCTGTTTCCAGTACTCGAAGACCTGGTCCGTCAGCTCATTACTGACGGACTCAAGCTCAGCCTTCCGATCCTCGTAGTCGTCTCCGCTGAGTGCGTCTGGCGTGGTGTCGGCTAGAGCGAGAAGGGCACGGGCGGTCTGGTCTGGGCTCGACGCAGTCTCCTCGTCCCCGGCGAGTTTCACGAGGTCGATTCGCCCTTCGAGCAGGTTGTACTCACCGAAGTAGAAAAAGCTGGGGACCAGTGCCGACAGGTGCTTCCAGATCGCCTTCGCAGCTGTACCGTCTCCGACGAGCGCAGTGATTTCATCGCGAAATCTAGCTACCTCAGCTACGACGGTCTCGTCTTCGCTATCCACACCGTCGAGGGCGCTTCGTAGAGAATCAAACGTATCGGCTTTCTTGCTCGCCTTCGTCACTTGGTTCGATAGTTGGAGCCGCTCCACCAGGGCGCGCACCACTGCGGATTCCTCCGCTTGGACTACGTAATAGAGGTTGCCATCGTCGTAGGCCCGGGACAAAGTGATGGTCTTACTCGCGAGGGCTCCGGCCCCGAAGCGCGCATCCACCTCGGCGAGTTCGTCATCTGTCAGCGTGAAGTCAGCAACGATGGGCCGCACATTCGCCAGCTCACCAGATCGCTGATCCTTGGCCTTGAGCCAACGAGGATAGTCGCGCTGCACCGAGAATGTCTGGTCTGAGACGGGGTTGAGGAGATGTAGCGCTGTGAGGATCGCGGTCTTGCCTGCCTCGTTCATACCCACGAGGCACGTGACGTGCGGATCGACCACAATGTCGTCGCTGTCGACGATGTTGCGGAACTTCCGGACACGGAACCGGGTGAGTTGCACTGTGGACTCCAATGGCGGATCGGCAGAAGCTGAGACTGAGTCAGGTTAGCTTTGCCCTACGACATCTATCGACCCACGGCGAGAAGAAGTACTGGTGGCAGTACTTCGGTGTGGACATCTGCGACTAGCAGACAGTGCTCGCGTCACCGTCGTCCCGCCAGCCCCGGGAATCCGAATCGTGGCGCCGCACGACGACTTCGCCCCTGCCACTACCGAGGGCACCACCGAACCCCCACACAGTCCGATTCGACGTGGTAAAGACAGCAGCATGGCAGGAACTGAGCACTTGTCCATGCGTGTGCCCTGGCGCGACCGGCCGTGGGATCAGTTTGTGTGTGACGATCCGCTGGACAACTCGTCATGTGTATTGCTCACGTCGATCGGCGCCGAACGAAACGATGCCTACGAGCGGGGCAATGCCGGAATCGACATTGGAAGGCTCGACACGCGACGATTGCCGTGCCTGAGTGAACGCGCCATGTTCATGTCCCCCGACGGCTATACCGTCGTCAAGCAACACCCCTACCGCAACAGCGGCCCCCTCAAGGGCACACTCCTCGACACCCCTGTCTCCCTGCCCGGATACGCCTTCGAGGCAGTCCCGTTCCGGTGGCTGAGCCGTGAGTCCCTTGCCCAGGAGATCGGGCATGAACGAGTGCCGAGGTTCAGTCCGGAAGCCGAGGACGCTGCAGACCGCGCGTTGGGCCGCTCGCCGGTGTGGGTGATGGACGGCAACAACCAGCGCGCGATCATCGACGCGTTCTTCGAACCTGTTAATCCCGGGGACTCGCTGGTGTTCACCTACCTCAAGCACTCTCCGCTCCAAGACCAGCGCACCGACCGCCTACTTGTTGGCGCAGCCCGGGTCACCGCGGTCAAACCGCCGCGCATGTGGCAAAGCGCCGGCCAGCCGCCGTTCACCTCAACCATGTGGGAGACCATCGTCGAACACTCCCTGCGCCCAGAGATGGCCGACGGGATCCTGCTGCCCTACCAGCAGCTCGTGGCGCTCGACGACAATGGCGTCAACATCGAGTCCGCACTAGCCTGGGCACCGGCGGGCCGTCTCACTGAATTTTCCTACGTCACAGAGCACCTATCCGATGACGCAGCGATCGAAGCTCTGTCCTCATTGCGGGCCGCGACACAAGGAATGCGTGAACTCGGCATTGAACTGCCCGAGTCGGGATTGCAGTGGCTCGACGAACAAATCGAACGACTATGGCAGATGCGCGGGCCCACCCCGGGCCTGCCTGCTCTGCTGTCAATTCTCGGAGTGCAGCAGCCCTACGCGGGGGCACGCGCCGTGCTCGACGAAGCAGGAGACCGCGTTGACACCTGGCAGGTCCTCCACGAGGTCCTCCTCGACCCCCAGTCGACCAGCGCAGCGGTCCGCCGCCACATCGGTCAGACGCAAGCTCGCATCTGGCAGAAGCTGCCACGCGATCGCCGAGACACGCTCCAGTTGCTGGCAGCGCTCGATATCTCCACCGGCCAGGCGAAAATGCTGCTCGCTGGCGACACCGACATCGAGCTGACTCTTCCCGAATTGCTCGACAACCCATACTTCGCGGCAATCTGCACCTACAGCCAACCCGATCACATCGCATTCACGACCATCGACCGCGCACTCTTCCCACCCACACACGTCACCTGGACACCGGCACTCCCAGACAGCGTCTCGATCGCTGACCATCTCGATCGCCGACGCATCGAAGCTCTGCTCACCGATGTCCTCGAACGGGCCGGAGCGCAAGGCGACACACTTCTTCCAGAAGGTGAGACGCTTGACCTGGCGAACGCGGAAGAGTTGTCCCAGCCACCGAACCTGACGACCACGATCCTGCCAGGGCTGGATCTCGACGCCGACGGCATCGATGATCATGCTGATCAGGGCATCTGGTCACCATTGACCACCACCGAACTGGGCGACGGTACGTCCGCCTTCAAGCTCGTTCGATTCGAAGCGACCGCAAACCTGATCCGCGACCGCATCACCGAGCAGCAGGGGCACGCAGCGCTGGGCCCGATCGCCGACGCCCGTGCGGCCCTCGACCGGGCCCTCGATCGCAATTCGACCGTCTCCGGCGCGATTGACAGCCTCGAAGAACGCGCGCGGACGGAGAAGTCGGAGGGTCTATCGACTCTGCATGACTCACCGCTGTCGGTGCTAATCGGTCCTGCGGGTACTGGAAAGACGACACTCCTGCGTGCCCTTGTCGAGCACCTCAACCCGGCACCGGGAAGCGTTCTCCTGCTTGCCCCTACCGGCAAGGCGAAGGTCCAACTCGCGTCGAAGGTGGGCCTAACCGCCAAGACCCTGGCATCGCACCTACTCCCCACACACCGCTACGACCCCGACACTGGCCAGTACATAGTGCGCGGTGACGACCAACCGCGGCATCACCACAGTCTCGTCGTGATCGACGAAGCTTCCATGCTGACGGAGGAGATGCTCGCGGCAACCCTGGACTCACTGGCACATGTAGACCGCCTCATCCTCGTCGGCGATCCCCGCCAACTTCCGCCCATCGGGGCAGGAAGACCGTTCGTCGACCTAGTTACCAAGATCCGGCCCGAGAGCTTTGCATCTTGGGTACATGTCGCGGCCGGCTACGTCGAGCTTCAGGTGCCGCGTCGACAACTCCCAGACGGCAGCCACGGCGACCGCCATGACCTCGAACTCGCTGCCTGGTTCGGCGGTAACACCAAGGGAGCAGCCGACGAGTCCATCTGGACGCAACTCAGCAAGCAACCCGACCTTCCCACAGTGCGCTACGTTCAATGGGGCGAACGGACACCGATCCAGGCGCTCACTGACGAGTTGGAACGCAACCTTGATCTCACAGGCGACCCCGACCCCGCCCGAGCGTTCGCCCTCACCTACGGCGCCGTACTCAACGGGAAATACCTCAACTGGGAGCCAGGAGCCGGCGCGCGGTGTGAAAACTGGCAGATTCTCTCACCCACGCGGTCAAGGGCGTTCGGCTCAGTCGAACTGAACCGACACATCAAGCGGACCTACCGGGCCGAGGACGTTGCCTGGGCCCACCGTTATACCAAGCGCGGCAATATACCGAAACCGATCGGCCCTGAACTGATCGTCCGCGGCGACAAAGTGATGCAGACCATCAACCGGAAGCTGTCCGCTCGGCCGAAGGAAGGAGCGCTGAACTACGTAGCCAACGGTGAGATCGGGGTTGGAATCGGCCGCACAGTGCCCGCGTCGACAGTCCCAAAGGACAAGCTGCCTCTGAACGTCGAGTTTTCCTCGCAGCCGGGTTTCCACTACTCCTACTGGCCCTCCAAGAGCGACGACCCTATGCTCGAACTCGCCTGGGCAGTAACAGTTCACAAGTCGCAGGGCTCCGAATTCGGCACCACCTTCCTCGTGCTTCCCGCCCGCGCCAACGTCTCACGCGAGTTGCTCTACACTGCGCTGACACGACAAAAGGACCGCGTCGTGATCATCCATAACGGGACCCTCGACGACCTCCGCCAACTCACCCACCCGTCGCGGTCGGAGACCGCGCGCCGACTCACTGATCTCTTCACGGCACCCGAACCGATTCAGCTCGAATTACGCGGTGAGAAGCGCCGTTTCGATCGCAAACTAATGCATATCTCGGCCAACGGGATACCGATGGCCTCGAAGAACGAGGTGATCATCGCGAGCCTGCTCGACCGACTTGTCCCTGGGCGGTGGGTCTACGAGGAGCCCCTTTCGGGAAGCGACGGCCGCGTCATCCACCCAGATTTCACCATCGCGCTCGGCAACGGACAGGTCGTGTACTGGGAGCACGCCGGCATGCTCGACATGCCCGATTACGCACGCAAGTGGGAGCTCAAGAAGACGTGGTACGCCGAGAACGGCATCCTCCCCCACGACCAAGGCGGCGGACCACGGGGCACCCTCATGTGGACTGACGATCTCGAAGGTGCCAACGCCGAAGCGTGGTTGATCTTCGCTTCTTCTGTGCTCCGGGTCCAACCCGCTTCAGAATCAGCAACAACGGACGGACGCCGCTCCGGTGGACGGCGGGCCACGAAAAAGGTCGCGGGCAAGCGGAGAAGTCGCGAGACCTAGCCGCGGGCCGCAGCAGGCCGGCCCTGACAACTGTCCATTATTTGTGGGCCACATTGGCCAGATCCCAGGCCGAGAAGGAGAAAGCAGCAATGTCCATCAGGAATCAACACTATGAAGTACTCGGGGTAAGCGTTGGACATGCCGGACCTGTGGAGAACACCGTTCACATCGAACTCAATGAAGGTGTCCAGGCTGTGTACGGTCTCAATGGCGCTGGCAAAACGTGGATACTGAAGTTGATCCAGTCGGCGCTCACAGGGGTCCGGCTCGACACCCACGAGCCCGACACTGCACTGGGAAAGCTGATGCCCCTCCCCGTTGCACATACACACTTCTACTTGACGGACCTTGATGATGACGACGTGTTCCGCTGCGCGCTCACGAGAGCGATATGGGAAGGACTCATGGCTGCTTTGGCGGCGGAACGCGGCGAACAACTCGCATCGCAAGATGCACCCGTCGAGGAATTGTTCGATCCCGACCAGGACGCGCTTGAGACCGCCTGGCTATCGGAACTGGCCAAGCGCTACGTTCGATTGCGTGCGGGTCGGCTCAGCAGCCCGGCCGGCAAGAAATTCGTAGATCAGTTGGTCGCCGTGTGCGACGAGGGTGTGTACACACTAGTCGCCACCGGAACAGCCGAAAACCCCGCCTGGGACGTCTGGATATCCAGCATCCTGGATACCGAAATGCGTTGGGCGATCGAGGATACCGCGCGCGGTGAGAAGCTCGACCTTACGGAGTTCACTTACCCACAAGCCCTTCTAATCGCACATGACTACGCGCAGCGTGTCGACCTCGACCGCCAGCACGTCCCCGAGTGGCTACCATTTCCCTTATTTCCGTTGGGTTGTAGCATCTCGATTCCGGTAGTCGACATAGTGGGCGGTGGCTTACACGACGCCCCAAAGTCCCCAGGCGCCGCTATCCAAACAGTACTCGCCCAACGAATACCCGAATCCCGACCTGCCATCGACGAGCAAGGCAGTGTCGCCGAAGACCTTCTTGAAGAATTTGCCCGGATCGAGGATCGCGCACGCACCGACATGGGGGATTTCTTTCCCGGGATCAACCTCCAGTTCCACGTTGGCAGTCCACCGGACTGGTTCACCGGACAGACTCCTCAATGGGTGAGCGGCACGACCGACGGCCAGCGGACCCTGCCCCTCTCCGCGCTCTCAGACACACAGCACCGCTGGGCGTCGCTGGTCACTGACGTAGCACTACTGCGGTCGTCCAATGCGCCAATGCTGTTCCTGTGCGATGAACCTGAGCGGGGCCTCCACGTCCAAGTTGCTCGAAATCTGCCTGAAATCCTCTCAAGGATCGGTCGACGCGAGGGGATGGCCTTCGTCGTCTCGACTCACTCCCATTACATGCTCGCCAACCCTCGCGTACACGCCGTCCACGCCGACCGCAGTGGTGGCACCACCGCAATACGTCCGACAACACTCAGCGTGCTCGACTCGGAATCCCGACAGCGTACTCAACTTGAACTGTCTTTGTCTGCACCGGAACTCAATACGCTCATGAACGTCGCCGTAGTGGTCGAAGGGACCCATGACGAGATCGTTTTCCGGAGCCTGCTGCGGGATTCGCTGGACCGAGCGATCGCCGGCCTATTCCCGATGCATGGTGCCAAAGCAGCGCATTCTCTCGCGGAAGCACGGCTCCTGCTCGACGGCACGGATGTCGATATCCTGGTCGTATTGGACAACCTCGACCATGAGCGAATCGCCCCCCTCTGGCAACAGGCAGTCGATCTTGCTGAAATCGGCGCAATCGAAGACGCACAAAGAAACTTGACGGTGCTTCGCACGGGTGGCAAGAACAGCGAACGCAAGTACCTACACCAACTCGGTGACCTTGCCCTGTCCAACGGCTGCCTAAACCGTCTTCGCATCATCGGCCTCACGCGCCCCGACATCGTTTGCTACCTGCCCGAGGAAAAGCTGTTTCCACCACGCAAGAAGCTGCCCAAGTGGGACAACCTCATTCACGAGTGGCGCAAACATGATGACCCAGCCGTCTCCGGCAACAGCATCAAGGACTATCTGACGTCCCGGGGGTTGTTCCCCAAGGACGAGACTAAGAGAATCGCCGAGATCCAACGATCTGCGGACGAAGCCGCGAGGTCGGCGATTCCCGTGCATCCGGAACTCATTAGCTTCGGCGAGGAGGTCGAGCGAACGGCATCACGATACCGCTCGTTACGGGCTTCGATGCCGCCCGGATTCTTCGCCAAGCATGACTAGTGGCTTGCTGGACCACTGGTTTAACCTCCAAGCGGACCTCGCACGAGTACGCAGCAGCATGCGGCCCGGAGTGCCCGGCGTCAAGTCTGACTGGACTTCACACCGGGCAGCCACTCCTCATCCGCAAGCGGGGCTGCGTTAAGCGAGGCTCTGCGGCTACGCCATTCGGGCAATTCAGCGTCCATGAGCTCGATGAATCGATGTCCGTGCCCACGCTCGAAATAGTGGGTCATCTCGTGAACGACGATGTACTCCAGGCACTCTGGTGGCTTCTTCGCAAGTTCAACATTGAACCAGATGTGGCGAGTCTCGCGGTTGCAGGAGCCCCACTTGGTCTTCATCCGTCGCACGCTCCATCTGGGGACGGCGACATCGAGACGCTTCTCCCACGTATCGATCAACGGAGGCAGAGCGTGTCGGAGTTGTTGTCGGTACCACTGGTCGAGTAGCTGACGATGTTGATCGGGCGACATCTCACCATTGGTGTAGAGCAACAACCGATCACCGCTGATCTCGAAGTGTGGCCGCCCCGGTCGCTCAATCACAGCGAGGCGCAGCCGACGGCCCCATACATAGTGGGATTCGCCGGTTGTCATCTCCCGCTCAGATTGACGAGGTGCGTTCCGAAATTGATCCTGCTGCTTGCGAATCCACGAGTATCGCTGAAGCACAGCCAGTCTGACTTGGTCCTCGGTGAGACTCAAGGGTGCGGCTACGCGTACCCGGCCAAGCGGTGGTTCGACTGCGATGTGGAGATTCTTGACGTCTTTGAACTCGACGTCTACCTCGATGTCTCGGACGGTGAGGTAGCCGGGAGAAACAGAGGGATCTGTCGACTGGTCAGTGGTACTCATCGTGAGCCTTCACCACTGCCATGAGTTCGTCGAACTCGTCCTCTCCGAAGTCGGCTGACAACTCGGCTCTGATCGCATTTCGTACGAGTCGCTGCTTGAGCTTGCTGTCGATCCAACCGTGAGGCTTCACCTCGTGGATGACGATATCGATTCGTCTGGCGAGTTGGTCGTCGCCGAGGTTGTCGATCAGTGCCTGGAGTCCCGTGTGGATCGGGCTCTCGCGCTCGGGCCGTGCCTTGCGCGCGAGTTCGATGAGTTCGGCGAGGTAGTTCTCGTAGTCGATCGCCTCCCTCCGCCGCTGTTCGATGAGCGCGGTAAGGAGGTCACTGACGTGGTCGTAGTACTTGGGGTTCATCATGCGTTCGTCGGTGAGGATCTTGCGCACATTGTTGACGATCGTCTCGGACACAGCCTGCGGATCACTTCGCACACCGGCTGGAAGGAGGCCGAGTGCGTCCGGGCCAAGCTCGACGATGAGTTCGATGAGACCCTTGTCCTCAAAGGTCGCAACGACCTTGGATGTGTCTGCCTGGATGTAGGTGTCGAGGAGGTAGCGCATTCCGGCTTCGTACTGTTTGAAGTCGACGTTCTCGCCGGCGCCGAGTTTGACCTCGGTGCGGATGCTGATGTAGCTGGCGACTTCTTTCTTGATCTGCGCTGCTTGGGTTTTCGTGTACCCAGCCTCGGCCATGTCGCCGGCGATGTTCGCATAGGCGCTGGTGACCGCCGACACTGCTTTGTAAAGCATGATCCGCTTAGGTTCGTTGTCCTTGAGTTGCTTCGCGTCGCCTTGATCCTTGGCGCAGAAGTACTGCTGGTACTCGTAGGTGCCCTTGGGTGGCTTCACGGGTTCGACGAGTGCTCGGATGTGCTCGAGCGCCTCGTCGAGATCTTCGCGTGCCTTCTTGATCCGATCGGTGAGGAGTCCCTCGATGTCATCTTTCTCATAGCCGTCGAGCGCTTCCGCGGTGTAGTCGTGGATCGCTGATTCCAGTGACTTGAACAGGTCGCGGTAGTCAACGATGTAGCCGTAATCTTTGTCGTCGCCGTCGAGTCGGTTGACGCGGCAGATCGCCTGGAACAGGCCGTGATTCTGCATCTTCTTGTCGATGTAGAGGTAGGTGGCCGATGGTGCGTCGAACCCGGTGAGGAGCTTGTCGACGACGATGAGGAGCTTCATCTGGCCGGGGTTCTCGACGAACTGTCGTTTGACCTCGCGTTCGAACTGCTCGACTTTGCTCATCGCTTTGTCGGCCGGTTCGTTGAAGTAGTCGGCGAGCATGCGGCGGTAGATCTCGTACTGCCGCAGCTTCTCGGTCTTTCCTTCCCCGGAGCGTTCCTTCGCGATGTCACCGGTGTTGGGGATGTAGCTGGTGACGATGGCGCACTTGCCTTGGAAGCCGGCGTTGCAGAACAGTTCGTACAGGCGGCAGGCCTGGTAGATGCTCTCGCCGACGAGCATGGCGTTGCCGCGTGAGTTCTTGAGGCGCGGTTTGAGTTCCATGTCGAGGAGGATGTCGTTGACGATCTGGCGAGATCGTGGCTCGCTGGAGGCGATCTTCTGCATCGTCATCCAGCGTTTCTTCAACTCGGCCTTGGACAGATCCGTCATGTTCTGGGTCTTGGCCTCGAACCACTGGTCGACCCGCTCCGGAGAGGTGAGGTGCTGCTCGATGTTGCGCGCTTCGTACCGGAGATCGAGGACAACGCCGTCTGCGACGGCTTCGTCGAACTTGTAAGTGTGGATGAAAGACCCGAAGGTTTCGAGGCTGGTGGCCTTGTCGGCCTTGAGCAGCGGGGTGCCGGTGAAACCTATGAACATTGCCTCTGGCAGCAGTTCTTTCATGGCGTCGTGCATTGTGCCGGACTGGGTGCGGTGGGCTTCGTCGACGAAGACGAAGATGTTGCCCTTGGCCTTGAAGTTCCTCGGGATCTTCGCGTTGAGTTCCCGGATGAACTCGGCGGTGGCCTCGTCGTCCTCGCGGTCGGAGTCAGGGGCACGGAACTTGTGCACCAGTGAGCAGATCAGCCACTCTTCGGAGTTGTTGAGTGTGGCGATGAGGTCGGCGCCGCTGCGGGTGCGGTAGATGTCCTCGTTGACACCGTGGAAGACCTTCTCGATCTGTTCGTCGAGTTCGGTGCGGTCGGTGATGAGGAGCACTCGTGCGTCGGGTTGGTTCTCGCGTATCCATTTGGCCAGCCAGACCATGGTGAGGCTCTTGCCGGATCCTTGGGTGTGCCAGATGATGCCGCCCTCGCGCTGTGCGATGCGCTCTTGGGCGGCCTTCACCCCGAAGTATTGGTTGTGGCGGGGGCCCTTCTTCACGCCCGAGTCGAAGACGATGAAGTCGTGGATGAGTTCCAGGAAGCGGTGCTTTTCGCACATCTGCAGGAGCGCCCTATCGAGGGGTCCGACCTTGCGGCGAGTGGCTTCTTTCCATGTGAGCCAGTACTTTTCGGGCGTGTCGATCAGACCGTACCGAAGTCCTTCGACGTCATTGCCTGCGAACACGAACTGGACGGTGGAGAAGAACGGTCGAATGAAGTCCGGTGACTGGTTTCCGATTGTCTGTCGAATACCTTCGGACACGGCAACTTTGGACCGCTTGAGTTCGAGGGTGGCCAGAGCGATGCCGTTGACGTAGAGCACGATATCCGGGCGCTTGGTGTGCTGACCGAGGACAGTCACCTCCTCCGCGACGGCGAAGTCATTTGCCTCAAGCTCATCCCAGTCGATCAGCCAGACGGTCTCGTACTGCTCCCCGACGCCAGGCTTGACCTTCACGCCGTAGCGCAGCAGACCGTAGACTTCACGATTCGCTTCGTACAGGTCGTGGCCGGCGCCGACCGCTGCCGCCTTCCCGAGTCGATCGAGTGCACGAGTGATGAGGTTCTTCCCGTAACCTCGTGCTCGGAGATTCGCGATGAGCATCGCCTCGTCGATATTGGAGTTGCCGGTCCTGGCAGCCCAGTTGCCGAGGTAGTCGTAGCCAAGCTTCTTGTCGAGGAGGTTTACCACGCGTTTCTGCGTGATTCGTTCCCTCTGACCAACATCACTCATGACCGGCCCCCCTCGCTCATGGCCTCCTCAAGCCCCTCGGACTCCCATTCGCCATAGGTTGTCTGTGTGCCCTGCACCTTCCATTCGAGACGGCCGTTGGCGTTCCGGCCGGCGACAACAGCGGCCGCTGCACTCGGACTGGAGAAGGCGTGGTCCCGAGTGAAAACCGTCGTGGCGCTGTCTGGCGACGATACGAGCGTGCCATCGTTCTCTAGCTTTGTGCGCAACCCGACGTAGTTGTGACCCGCAGCCCCTATCCACGCGGAACGCGCCTGGGAGCCTTCGAGCACGGTGAACTCCCCATCTACCTCTTGTGCGGTCGCGCTAATGCCAGATTTCTTCATCGTCATCTCGAACAGCGGCGAGTCCGTGCGACCACCCCCAGAAGATGCAGAAGCCGATGCTGCGGATGTCCGCGGGGACCGAAAGATGTTCACCCCCAAGATCGGCAGCACGATCTTGGCCTGCTCGATGAAGTACTCCATATCCGACACATCAGCCTCGGGCAACACAATCGGCGCCGGAGCGGTCCCGTTCGTCAGCCGTGCTCGACTGGCCCTCATCGCGAGAGTGATGAAACGACTCTCCAGGTACCGGGCGTGCGCCTTGGTCAGGTTCGCGTCCTTACTCGTGAGGACGATGGCTCGATCCCAGAAGTCCTTGCCGTTCTGACCTTCTGGCCGCGCATGCTGGTACAGGCGTTTGCTGACGTCATCACCTTCACCGATATAAGCGGCCTGCCCACCAAGGCTGTCCGGATCATCGCCCAGCAGTATGTAGATGCCCGTGCGCGACGCTTCGGGTCGCTTCAACAGCGCCGCCAGATCTGAACGCGGGGCCGCCACGACGTGACCGGTCCAGTTCATGATCTCTGCCGTCAGCAACCCTCCTGGCGTGCCGTCAGCAAGGAACAGCCGGGCCGACTTGCCAGCGCTCACGATCCAGCCTCCACGGGCAGGCGGGTGCGGCCAGTCAGCAACTGCTGCATCATCCCGGTCTTGATGTCGCGGGCCTTCGCTGCCCGAGCCCTCAACACTTCCAGCTCAGCGTCGACATCTGTCAGAACACTGGAGATGGCCCGTTGCTCTGCGAGATCAGACGGTAGTGAAAGAGGAATCGACCGCAACTGGCGACCATTCAGCGATGGTAAGGCGCCGGTTGCAACCAGCGAACTCATTGGAAACAATTCGAGCAGGTAGTAAATGAAACGGACATCAGCGCGAGTCTCGTCTACCGTGAATGCGGCCATATTGTTATCTACGCAACTTGGGCGCGTTAGAATGCGCTTTCGTTCAAGAAATACAGCGGCGCCGACTTTCGCGAAAATTATCGCGTTCGCCGGCATGACGACAGCACTAATCTGCTTCCGTTGGTGTTCAGATATATAGTTGCTAGCGACCGTCATGAAGAGTCCGTTGTGTGCGCTGTTCATATCGGACACCTTGTAGAACGGATACTCGCCCGATGTCTCCCCTTGGAAGCGAATCGGAAAACCGCTACCACCCTTGAATTCCCCGATATCGCCTGCCGCTCTGTCCTCCCACTGCCGACAGTACGTCGATAGCCGTGTACGGCCGGTCAGGAGTTGCTGCATCATGCCCTGCTTGATCGCCTGCTTCTTGGCGATGAGGCGTTCGATGGAGGAGATCAGATTGTCCGCATCTTGAAGGGTCTCGGCAATCTGCCGCTGCTCCACCAACGCAGGCAACCGAATTGGTACTCGCCTCAGGATCTCCTGGTTCAAGGATGGCATAGTGGTGCCCAGCGAATTGGCCCGGAGCCAATTACAGACCTGCGCTGACTGCAGCTCGGATGCAAGATATTCAGAATCGATACTGGGGGGCAGCCTTAGCCGAATTCCGTCAGAACCCAGAAAGTACCCAGACTCGTTTTCACGGACAAGGGCGCACCGATCCACGGCGCCTTTACGCCCAAATACGATGTCGCCCTTCTGAAGAACGTACTCGGGGAGACGTCGCAATACCTCTTCCCCAACTCTTGGCGTGGCCGGACCGATTCTGAGCGAGCCCATCCCCACCTCCCCGACTGACACGACAGGGACTCCGCCAATCTCGGCATACTCAGAGGCTTTGAGGGTGGTACCAAACGGACCAGTCTTCAACGAGCCACCCAGCCCCTCGAGTACTTCACCAATAGTGGTGTTGAACCGCAGGTTCACCTCGTTACCCCAAGATCAGCGAGGTGAGCGATGACTCGAGCATCGAGATCTCCGAACTCCGCGTCTAATTTCTCGGCAGTCTCCTCGTAACGTTCGCCTAGCTTCTGAATTCGAGCAACAAGATCGAGGGTTAGCTTTTCGACCTCGCCGATGACTCGTGAGGCCACCGTAGCCCGCCACTTGTCATCAAGTACAAGGGCTTTGACATCACCGGTGGTCAGGTCCCCGTATTTGTTCAGCGTCACCTGATCCAACTCAGCTTGCGCATCTTTGGATGCCCTTTTCGCGTCCGCCTCGGCGTCGTACAGCTTTAGCGCTTGTTGCAAGGCCACCACTTCGTCGGGTTCCGCCCCTTCGCGTTTGGCTTTCCGCAAGCGCGCACTCGCGAGCGCCCTCGTGACCTTGCCGTCCTCCATTGCTTCGGCGAGCGGGCCCTCTTCGTTACCGTTCTCTTCGATGTACTCTTCGACGGCTCGAGTCGCGTCATCGGCAGCCGCATTCAGTTCGTCGACCTCAGCTTGCTCGGCAGCGAAGTACCGGGCGACGATCAGTGCCGGCGGGATGAGGTCCATCTTGTACTTGGCGGCACCTCGCCCTTTGCCAACCACGAGATCGGGTGTCTCGGATAGCTTCCTGACCTTGTCGTCGATGGTCTGGCGGGGCTTGGCCGCGTCAAGCCAACCGTCGCTCATGATGAGGAAGACATCGTCGTGCACGACCCCGTGCCAGTAAGTCATGAGTTGCTCGTAGATGTCGTACTCGTCCACCAGCGGCACGTCAGCGAAGCTACGCAGAAGATCGTCACCGATCTCGGTGATTAGGTGGTTCGGGTTGGTGTTGGCGGTGATGTGGCTGAGTCGGGCGCGATGCGAGGTGAACCAGTCCGTCGTAATGGCCTGCGCACGTTCTGCGAACGCTTTGAACTCGTCGGAATCGAGGATCGCTTGCTGCACGTCGCCGACGTCGATGCGTAGGTCGCTGTAACTAGCCCGGTTACGTTTGAAGAGCTGCTTACGCAAGCTCGGGAACGCCCCCCAGTAGTCACTGAGGGCATCGAGATCCCTGTTAGGAATACCGCCGTTGATGTGGGCGTCGAGATCCTGCAGGTCTTCGGGTTCGGACGAGTCGATGTAGCGGGGAATGTTGAGGTTGTAGTCGTTCTTGGCGTCGGCGATTTCGCGCAACGGCACCATCCGCGAGTATCGGGGAATCTCAGGCTGATTGGTGAAGGTGTCGACAATCTTGTGGATGTCCTGGCTGCGCAGACGGTTCTTGGGCCCGTCTTTCATGAACCCCTTGGACGCGTCGATTATGAAGACGCCGGTGCGTGCGCTGGCATTCTCCTTGTCGAGGACAACGATGCAGGCCGGTATTCCTGTGCCGTAGAACAGATTTGCAGGAAGCCCGATGATCCCCTTGACGAACCCGTGTCGAAGTAGACGCTCGCGGATTACAGCTTCGGCGTGGCCGCGAAAAAGGACGCCGTGCGGCATGATGATGGCCGCCTTGCCCGTGCTCGTCAGGGACGCGAGAGCATGGAGTAAGAAGGCGTAGTCGCCGTTCTTTTCTGGAGGACGACCGTATTCAAAGCGCCCGTACTCGTTCTCGAGGCCGTTGCTCCATGACTTCGTCGAGAACGGCGGGTTCATCACCACATAGTCGAATCGTTCGAGGCGGTTGCCCTTGAGGAACTGCGGGTTGGTGATGGTGTCGCCCTTGGCGAGATCGGCAATCTCATTGCCATGCAGGATCATGTTCATCTTGGCCAACGCCCAGGTGGAGAAGTCCTTCTCCTGCCCGTAGATGCTCATGCCATGCGGTGACTCGGCGGCGGCTTTGAGTAGCAGCGATCCGGAGCCGCATGCGGGGTCGAAAACGGTGTCACCGCGTCTGGTGTGTGGCCCGATCCCGACGACCTGCGCGATGACTCGCGACACCTCGGCCGGCGTATAGAACTGCCCCTTGCTCTTGCCCGACTCTGTGGCGAAGTGCCGCATCAGATACTCGTAGGCATCGCCAAGCAGGTCATCGCCCTCGGCTCGGGAACCGCGAAAGTCGAGACCGTTGAAGATCTCGACCAGCTTTGAGAGCCGGTCTTGCATCTCCTTGCCCTTGCCGAGCTTCTCCTCGTCGTTAAAGTCGGCGAGGTCGATGACGTTGCGTAGTTCGTTGGCTTCGGCCAGTTTGGCGATGACCTTGTTGAAGCGGTCACCAATCTCGACCGACCCCTTCGCCTTGAGGAGATCGTCGAAAGAGCCGCCGCGCGGTACGTCGATGAGGCTATTCGGGTCGGCCTTGGCTTTGTCGGAGACGTACTTCACGAATAGCAGCGTCAGGATGTAGTCCTTGTACTGACTTGCGTCCATGCTTCCGCGCAGCTGATCGCAGCTCGCCCATAGCGATGAGTACAGATCCGACTTCTTCAGTGCCACGACACCGGCCTTCCACAAACACTAGGGTGTTGCCTTGCAAACAAGGCCCAACCCTAGTGCGTTCAGGAGCGGTTCACGGGCAGCTCAGGGGGACGGCATCAGCCCGAGTCCCCAGAATCAAAGGCTGCCACCCCGCGGAGAAGACCAACGATAAAGAGCGAGGTCACAGCCTCGGAAAGACTGTGACCTCGAATGTGAAACTGTGGTGAACTGCTCTGGTGGGCGAAGGGGGACTTGAACCCCCACGTCCCGAAGGACACTGGCACCTGAAGCCAGCGCGTCTGCCATTCCGCCACTCGCCCGTGGCCACCGGAGTTCCGGTGGGCATGTCGTCGAACTGGGTGTGTCCGGCGACTGGACGACGATAGCAGCACGCCGCCACCGAAACAAAACTCGATCTCCGACGTTGCATTTGCGCACTACGTCGGGTTACGTCAGATGCCGAATACACACCATTGGGACAGGTGTTGCAGACGGTGCACCAGTTGCCTTGGTGGCACAGTTGGCCGTTGATGTCGCTATCATCAAACAAGGCCAGATGCACGGCGACACGCTCTATTGCCGCGAAAGGAGGTCTCGGTGGGGATCCTGCAACGACTGGAACGCAAGCTCGAAGGTGCAGTTGACGACGGTTTTGCCCGTGTCTTCGGTGGTCAGGTGGCCCCGCAGGAGATCGAGAACGGGCTACAGCGAGAAGCCGAGGAGTCGCTCGAGAACCTCGGTGACGGTACGGTCCTTGCGGCCAACAGCTACACGTTGCTGTTCAGCCCCACCGATCATCAGCACATCGCTGCGGAATACGAGCTGAACCGCAAGACTTTCTCGAAGCATTTGGAAAACTTCATCAAGGACAACGGGTGGCAGACCTACGGCAAGGTCGTCGTAGAGTTCGAGCAATCGCCGTCCTTGCACACGGGGATCTTCCGCGCACGCGGCACGGTCAACCCGGACGCGCGGCCCCGCCCGGTGGCAGCACGTTCGGAACAACCGCACGGTGCACCGGTCCCCGGCCCGCCGGTCGGACGCCCGGCCCCTGTTCCCCCACCTACCGACGCCCCCGACCAAGGAGCCCCCAAGATGACTCAGAATCCCGGATACGACCAGCGCAGGGGCGCCGATCCCGCGTACGACCAGTACGGCCAGGGATCGGGACAGCAGGGCGACCAGGGTTACGGCCAGCAGGGCTACGACCAGTACGGTCAGCAGCCCGGTTACGACCAGGGATACGACCAGCAGGGTTACGGCCAGCAAGGCTACGACCAGGGTTACGGCCAGCAGCCCGGCTACGGACAGCAGGGTTACAGCCAGCAGGGCTACGACCAGCAGGCCTATGGCCAGCAGCCCGGGTACGGCCAGCAGAGCTATGAGCAGCAGGGTTACGGCCAGCAAGGCTACGACCAGGGTTACGGTCAACAGCCCGGCTACGGACAGCAGGGATACGACCAGCAGGGCTACGGCCAGCAGCCCGCCTACGACCAGGGTTACGGTCAGCAGGGCTATGAGCAGCAGGGCTACGGCCAGCAGGCCTACGGTCAGCAGCCCGCCGGGTACGACTACCAGGGCGGGTACGACCAGGGTTACGGCGCGGGCCGGCCGGCAGCCGGGTACGCCCCGTCGTCGATCACGCTGCTGCTCGAGGACGGCAGCAACCGCACCTTCCAGCTGCACGAGGGATCCAATGTGATCGGCCGCGGACAGGACGCACAGTTTCGTCTGCCCGACACCGGCGTCTCGCGCCGTCACGTGGAGATCCGCTGGGACGGTGCGACCGCCATGCTCACCGACCTCAACTCGACCAACGGCACCACCGTCAACGATCTCCAGGTGAACACCTGGGAACTCGCCGACGGCGACCGCATCCGCGTCGGACACTCCGACATCACCGTCCGGTTCCAGTAGACCCGCATACGCCGAGCGCACGCCCACCGCGGGCGCGCGGCAGTCGACACCGGCCAGAAACCTCTCCGGCCGGTTGATACTGAACTGTCATATCCGAATGACCGGGTTCGGCGGATCTGCCCATAAGATGCAGTCGGGTCCGCTCCTTTCGATCGGCGGTCCGACGACTGCTGCCGCGGGTACGACCCGACCGAGACGGAACGCGCTGGAGGTGAACACGACATGCAGGGCTTGGTGCTGCAACTGACCCGCATCGGGTTCCTGTTGTTGCTCTGGTTGTTCGTCTTCGCCGTGATCCGCACCCTGCGCGCCGACATCGCGTCGGCCGGCGGTCTGCGTATGCCCCGGTACTCGGGCGGCTCGGAGAAACGACGCCGCGGTGGTGGCGTCCGCGGCGCGGCCCGCTACCTCGTGGTGACCCACGGTGCACTGGCGAACACACGGATCAGCCTCGGCCAGCAACCGGTCCTGCTCGGACGCGCGGACGACTCGACGCTCGTGCTCACCGACGACTACGCCTCCGAACGGCACGCGCGGCTCTCGCGACGCGGCGACGACTGGTACGTCGAAGACCTCGGCTCCACCAACGGCACCTACCTCGATCGTTCCAAGGTGACAACCGCGGTCAAGGTGCCGCTGAACACGCCGATCCGCATCGGCAAGACCGTGATCGAGTTGCGCCCGTGACACTTGTGTTGCGCTACATCGCGCGCAGCGACCGCGGTCTCGTTCGGTCCAACAACGAGGACTCCTTCTACGCGGGTCCGCGCCTGCTCGCACTCGCCGACGGCATGGGCGGCCACGCGGCCGGCGAAGTCGCCAGCCAACTGGTCATCCGCGCGCTGAGCACGCTCGACGACGACGAGCCCGGCGGCGACCTGCTCACCCAGCTCGACAGCGCCACCCGAGCCGGCAACGAGGCGATCGCCGCGCAGGTGCAGGAGTCACCCGAACTCGACGGCATGGGCACCACGCTCACCGCGATCCTCTTCGCCGGTAGCCGAATCGGGTTGTGCCACATCGGCGATTCTCGCGGCTACATGTATCGCGACGGTGCCCTGACCCAGATCACCCGCGACGACACGTTCGTCCAGACCCTCGTCGACGAAGGTCGGATCACCGCCGAACAGGCACACACCCACCCGCAGCGTTCGCTGATCATGCGCGCGCTGACCGGCACCGAGGTCGAACCGACCCTCACCGTGCGGGAGGCACGCGCGGGCGACCGGTACATGCTCTGCAGCGACGGGCTGTCCGACGTCGTGACCGAGGACACGCTCGCCGAGACCCTGGGCTCGATCGCCGACCCCAAGGAGTGCGCGGACCGCCTCATCGAGCTCGCACTGCGCGGCGGCGGCCCCGACAACGTGACCGTCGTCCTCGCCGACGTCGTCGACACCCAGTACGGCGACTCGCGACCGATCGTCGGCGGAGCGGCCGGTGGCAACGAGGAGATCTACACCCCCGATCCCGCCACCGCCGCTGGACGCGCCGCGGCACTACGCCCGCCGCCTGCCGAACCGCAGCGTCCGACGGTGCTGACCGAGGACGAGCCCCCCGCCAAGCCGAAGAGCAAGTACCGCCGCTGGATCGTCGCCGGAGTCGCGCTGGCCGTGATCGCCGCGCTCGTCGTCGGCATCTTCGTCGTCCGCGCCATCGTGCGCAGCAACTACTACGTGGCCGCCGACGACACCGGCGATGTGCTCATCTACCAGGGTTCACCGGAGAAGGTGTTCTTCCTGTCGATGAGCAACCCGGTCCAGCGCGTCTGCGTCGAAGATCTCGACCAGGCGGAACCGAGCTACACGTTCATCTCCTACGACGCCTCCTGCGAGTTCCCGCTCAACGTCGACGACCTGGTGTCGGGACCTGCCCAGTCGGTCAAGAACGTGATGATCCGGAACAAGAGCGAAGAACAGATCCAAGGCGTCGTCACCGACGAGCTCACCTTCCGCTGCGACAACGCACCCTCGTCGCCCTCCCCCGCGCCGACTCCCCCGGCACCGGCACCGTCGGAGTCGACGCCGAGCACCGATCCGTCCGCCCCGGCACCCCGCGCCACCGCGGCGCCGGCACCGGGCATCCCGCAGCAGGGCGCCACCGAATCGGTGGCACCGTCCACCGGCAACGCCGGGCCGGCCGACACGCCCGCACCTGACCAGGACGCCGTCACGAGCTGCCGGCAGCAGGTGAGATGACTCAAGCCGCGCCCGCCCCGCACGCCCCGCCACGCCAACCCGCCACGAGCACCGGCCGCAACGCCGAACTGCTGCTCCTGGGATTCGCCATCGGCCTGGTGACGGTGGCGCTGCTCATCGTCCAAGCCGCCCAGGGCCAGAACCTGACCTGGGACATCCTCAAGTACGTCGCCGCGTACACCGCACTGTTCGGGGTCGCCCATCTGGTGGTTCGCCGCTACGCACCCCACGCCGATCCGATCATGCTGCCCGTCGTGGCCGTCCTGAACGGTCTCGGCCTGGTCCTGATCCATCGTCTCGACCTCGGCACGGGCAACACCGGGGAGTCGGTGAACGCCACCGAGGCGACCCGCAACGCCGATCAGCAGTTGCTGTGGGCAGTGCTGGGCATCGTGGCGTTCTCCGCGGTGCTCATCCTGATCCGCGACCACCGGACACTCTCGCGGTACGCCTACACGCTCGGCCTCGGCGGACTGGTCTTCTTGATCATCCCGGCGATCCTGCCCAGCGCGTTCTCGGAGATCAACGGGTCGAAGAACTGGATCATCACGCCGTTCTTCTCGATCCAGCCCAGTGAGTTCTCCAAGATCCTGATCATCATCTTCGCGGCCGCGGTGCTGGTCTCCAAGCGTGATCTGTTCATCACCGCCGGTCCGCACGTGCTCGGTGTCGACCTCCCGCGCGCCCGTGACCTCGGTCCGCTGCTGGCTGCCTGGGCCATCGCCATCGCCGTCATGGTGGTCCAGAAAGACCTGGGTACGTCGCTGCTGATCTTCGCGACCATCCTGACGATGCTCTACGTGGCCACCTCGCGCGTCGAGTGGCTGGTGCTGGGCATCGGGCTCTTCGCGATCGGCGCGGTCTTCGCGTGGTCGATCTTCTCGCACCTGCAGACCCGGGTCTCGGTGTGGCTGAACCCCTTCGAGGACTTCGACGGCTCGGGCTACCAGATCGGGCAGAGCCTGTTCGGTCTGGCCACGGGCGGACTGTTCGGCACCGGACTCGGTTCGGGCCGGCCCAACATCGTGCCGTTCGCCAACACCGACTTCATCATCTCGACCATCGGCGAGGAACTCGGCCTGGCCGGCCTCACCGCGATCCTGCTGCTGTACATGATCTTCATCCACCGCGGGCTGCGGACCGGCATCGCCGTCCGCGACAGCTTCGGCAAACTCCTGGCGACCGGTCTGGCATTCACCATCGCGATGCAGATCTTCGTCGTCGTCGGCGGCGTCACCAAGTTGATCCCGCTGACGGGTCTCACGACGCCGTTCCTGTCCTACGGCGGATCGTCGCTGCTGGCCAACTACATCCTGGTCGCGTTGCTCATCCGGATCTCGAACGCCGCGCGGGAACCCGATCCCGGGAAGAAGCGTCCCGCGGCCAAGCCCGTCGAGGCACTGCCGACGCAGGTGGTGAAGCGCCGATGAACAAGCCCATCCGCAATGTGTCGATGGCGGTGATCGTGATGATCATCGCCCTGCTCGCCAACGCCACCTACGTGCAGGTGTTCAAGGCCGACGCCCTCAAGACCGACACCCGCAACAATCGGGTGCTGCTTGACGAGTACTCCCGGCAGCGCGGGCTGATCACGACCGCCGACGGCACGGTGATCGCACTGTCGGTGCCGATCGAGAGCCGGCTGAAGTTCCTTCGGCAGTACCCCCGGGAGGGCGCCGAGGCGTTCGCCCCGGTCACCGGTTTCTACTCGTTCCAGTACCTGGCCAGCCAGATCGAGCACTACGAGAACAGCATCCTCAACGGCTCCGACGACCGACTCTTCGGTCAGCGGTTCATGGACATGTTCTCCGGGCGCGACCCGCGCGGCGGCAACGTCGTCACGACGATCAACCCCAAGGTGCAGCAGGCCGCGTACCAGGCCATGCTCAACGGGCCGTGCGACGGTCCGTGCCGCGGGGCGGTCGTGGCGCTGCAGCCGAACACCGGCAAGATCCTGGCGATGGTCTCGACGCCGAGCTATGACCCCAATCGGCTCGCGAGCCACGACCAGGAGGTCCGCGAGAGCAGCTGGGAGGCGTGGAACCGGCCCGGCGACACCGCGCAGCCGATGCTCAATCGCGCGATCAGCCAGCTCTACCCGCCCGGCTCGACCTTCAAGGTCGTCACCTCGGCCGCGGCCCTGCGCGACAACATCACCCCGGGCATCCGCCTCACCGCAGCTCCGACCTTCCCGTTGCCGGGCACCGACGTCTCCCTCCCGAACTACGGCGGCGAGACCTGCCCCGGGTCGTCGGGCGGAACCGTGTCGCTCGAGACGGCGTTCAAGTACTCGTGCAACACCGCCTTCGCCGAACTGGTGACCGAGAAGATGTCCGACGCGATCCCCAAGTTCACCGAGACCGCGAGCCTGTTCGGCCTCGACCAGCCCGGCCCCGACATCCCGATGCCCGTCGTCGACTCGACGGTCGGGCAGATCCCGTCCCTCGACGTCCTCGCGCAGGCGTCCATCGGCCAGCGTGACGTCCGGCTCACCCCGCTACAGAACGCGATGATCGCCGCGACGGTGGCCAACGGAGGTGTGCGCATGCAGCCGTACCTGGTCGACAAGTTGCAGGCCGCGGACCTGCGGACCCTGCAGACCACACCGCCGACGACGGCCAACAAGCCGATCACGCCCGAGCAGGCCGCCGAGCTGACGTCGATGATGATCGAGTCGGAGCGGTCGACGGCCGGCGCGGGCGGCCCGGTGTCGATCGCGTCGAAGACCGGTACGGCGGAGAGCGGATCGAGCACGGACACCCCGTTCTCGTGGTACATCGCCTTCGGACCGTCGTCGAACGCACAGATCGCGGTGGCCGTCGTGGTGGAGAATGGACAATTCGGCGCGGACTCGGTCGGAGGGACCGTCGCGGCGCCGATCGGACGAGAAGTGATCAACTCACTGGTGGGAGGTGGCAGTCGATGAGCCTGCAGAACGGCACCACCATCGGCGACCGGTATCGACTCATCCGCCTGATCGCCACGGGCGGCATGGGCCAGGTGTGGGAGGCGCTCGACACGCGCCTGAATCGTCGCGTCGCGGTGAAGGTCCTCAAGGCCGAGTACACCAGCGATCCGGAGTTCATCGCGCGGTTCCGCGCGGAGGCCCAGACCACCGCGAAGCTGAACAACCCCGGGATCGCGAACGTCTTCGACTACGGCGAGACCCCGGATTACAACGGCGGCGACCCGCTCGCGTACCTGGTGATGGAACTCGTCGACGGTGAGCCCCTGAACTCGGTGATCTCCCGCCTCGGGCGGTTGTCGCTGACCAACACCCTCGACATGCTCGAGCAGACCGGCCGCGCCCTGCAGGCCGCGCACAGCCAGGGACTCGTCCACCGCGACGTCAAACCCGGCAACATCCTGATCACCCCCGTCGGCCAGGTGAAGATCACCGACTTCGGCATCGCCAAGGCCGTCGACTCCGCCCCGGTCACCAAGACCGGGATGGTCATGGGTACCGCGCAGTACATCTCCCCCGAGCAGGCCACCGGCGACGAGGCGACCGCGGCGTCGGACGTCTACTCGCTCGGCGTCGTCGGCTACGAGGCCCTCACCGGGCGTCGTCCGTTCCTCGGCGACGGTGCGATCACCGTCGCGATGAAGCACATCCGGGAGGCACCGCCACCCCTGCCGACGAACCTGCCGTCCGGGGTCCGCGAGCTCATCGAGATCACGATGGCCAAAGATCCGCGGCAGCGTTACGCCAACGGTGGCGAGTTCGCCGACGCGGTCGCCGCCGTGCGTGCCGGGCGTCGTCCGCCGCGACCGGGCGCGATCGCCGGTGCCGCGGCAGGCGCAGCGGGAGCCGCCGCGCTCGGCGCCGCAGTCGCTCGTGGGGCCACCGCGACGGGTGCGGCCTCGCGGCCGGTCACCCCTCGGCCGACGTCGCGGACCGCGGTGGCGCCACCGCCGCCGGACAACAGCTGGACCACCGGTCAGAAGGTCCTGGCCGGCATCGCGGCCGCCCTTCTCGTCGGTGCCATCGGGCTCATCGGGTTCTACCTGGTGAACAGCGGGAACGGGGACGCGGCGACACCGCCGCCGCCGTCGACGACGGTCGTCGAGACCACGACCGCGGTGGAACCGACCGAGGAGCCCGACGAGCCGACCACGACTCGACGCACGACCCGTACGACCACCAGCGAAGAGACGTCCAGCGAAGAAACGACGACGGAGACGACCACGCCGCGTCAGCAGACCGACACCTCCGAGCCGCCGCCGGACCCCGGCGCCGCCACCGGGACCCCGTGTTTCCCCGGCGTACCGTTCTCACCGCTGTGCTGATGGCTCACCGAGTGCGAGCCGTGGGTATGAGCCGATAGTTTCCGATTGACCCGTTCTGACCAGAGATCCTGAGGGGCGAACCACCGAGGCCGATGTCGACACCACACCACCTCTCCGACCGCTACGAACTCGGCGAAACGCTGGGTTTCGGTGGCATGTCCGAGGTGCACTACGCGCGCGACCTGTTGCTGCACCGCGACGTCGCGGTGAAGGTGCTGCGTGCCGACCTCGCCCGTGACCCGTCGTTCTATCTCCGGTTCCGCCGCGAGGCCCAGAACGCGGCGAAGCTAAATCACCCCACCATCGTGCAGGTCTTCGACACCGGCGAGGCCGAAACCGAGGACGGCCCGCTGCCGTTCATCGTCATGGAGTACGTCGACGGCGACACCCTGCGAGATGTGTTGCGCGCCAACGGCCCGATCTCGCCGCGGCAGGCGATGACGTGGATGGCCGATGTCGCCGCGGCGATGGACTTCTCGCACCGCAACGGGATCGTCCACCGGGACATGAAGCCGGCGAACGTGATGATCGACAAGTCCGGCGCCGTCAAGGTCATGGACTTCGGCATCGCCCGCGCGATGAGCGACTCGACGTCGACGATGACCCAGACGTCCGCGGTCATGGGTACGGCGCAGTACCTGTCGCCCGAACAGGCCCGTGGCATCAAGGTCGACCCGCGCAGCGACATCTACTCGATGGGGTGCGTGCTCTTCGAGCTGCTCACCGGCGAGCCGCCGTTCACCGGGGACTCGCCGGTGGCGGTGGCACACCAGCACGTGCACGAGGATCCCCCGTGGCCGTCGCACGTCCGGCCGGAGATCCCACGCGAACTCGATTCCGTCGTCCTGAAGGCGATGAGCAAGAACAAGGACAATAGGTATCAGTCGGCGGCCGACCTGCGTGCCGATCTGATCCGAGTGCTGGCCGGTGGCAAACCGTCGGCGCCGATGCTGCTCTCGGATGAGGAACGCACCGAGTTCATCGACACCGGGCCGCGCCGGCCCACCCGGACGGAGACGACCGGTCCGCGTCGGCCGATCACAGGCCGTGCATCGAACGGCAACGGAGGGAACCACCGCCGTGACGAGGACACCGAAGAGACACCCCGGCGCCGGTCACGTCTCCTCATGGCCGGTGCGCTGCTCGCCGTCGTGGTGCTCGTCGGAGGTCTCTTCCTGTGGTCGCCGTGGGGTTCGGGCTCGGCGGCGGAGGTGTCGGTGCCGGCGGTCTCGGGACTCAGCTCCGACGACGCGCAGGCCTCGCTGGAACGGGCCGGCTTCGAAGTCCGCGTGCTGGAGGAACCGAGCCTCGACGTCGGTGTCGGTCTCGCCACGCGGTCGACCCCGGGTGAGGGCGTGATGGCGGCCGAGGGATCCGAGGTCGCGCTCTATGTCTCGACGGGTCCTCAGCGTGTTCGATTGCCGTCGGATCTCGTGGGCAGGACGCCGGCTGAGGCGCTGGACCAGCTCAAGGTGCTCGGGTTCACCAACGTGCGAACCGACCGCGTGGATTCGACGACCGAGATGAAGGACAAGGTGGTCTCGACGGCACCGGCCGTCGGCGCCGAGGTCCCGGTCAACGGTGCGGTCGTCGTCAATGTGGGCAACGGCCCGCGCGAGGTCACGGTCCGCGATGTCGTCGGCATGTCCCAGAGCCAGGCACGGGCCGTGCTGGAAGAGCTCGGCATGATGGTCGTCGTGGTCGCGGCCGACTCCGAGCGGCCGGCGGGCGAGGTCATCAGCACCTCGCCGGGCCCCGGCTCGACCGCCGAGCAGGGCAGCACTGTGCAGATCAGCGTGTCGCGGGGCAACCTCTTCACCGTCCCGAATCTCCGGGGCAAGACACCCGCCGAGGCCCAGGCCGATCTCGAGCGGGCCGGCTGGGAGCGGTCGACGCTGACGCGGCAGACCCGCAACGTGCCGCTCGGCAGCCCCGACGACGGTCGCGTCGTCGGTCAGGAGCCGAATCCCGGGTCCCAGGCCCGCAAGAGCGGTTCGATCACGATCATCGTCGGCCAGGCGAGCCTGCTGCCCAACTGAGCTTCTCTGCTGGTTGAGCCGGCACCGAGCGGAGCCGCCGGACCGAGCAAGCGACGACGGAGCGCGCCGAGGTCTAGGAGCCGAGTCTCCGCTGGTTGAGCCGGCACCGAGCGGAGCGAGGAGCCGAGTCGAAACCACTTCGGTGACCTCGCCACCGAAGTCAGCCGACCGCGGTCGCCATCTCGGCTTCGAGGGCGGCCACGCGGGTCTCGTCGATCTCGATCCCACATGTCTTGAGCCAGTTGGCGAGCATCCGGTGACCGCCCTGGGTCAGGACGCTCTCCGGGTGGAACTGCACGCCGTGGATGGGCAGTTCACGGTGGGCCATCGCCATCACGATGCCCGACTCGGTGCGTCCGGTGACGACGAGTTCGTCGGGGATCGTCTCGGGCAGCACCGTCAGCGAGTGATAGCGCGTGGCGGTGAACGGATCCGGCAGTCCTTCGAGCACGCCGGCGTCGTCGTGGAAGACCAGTGAGGTCTTGCCGTGCAGGAGTTCGGGTGCGCGGTCGACGGTGCCGCCGAACGCCGCACCGATCGCCTGGTGTCCCAGGCACACACCCAGCAGCGGCAGTTCCCGTTCGGCGGCGACACGGACCATCGGCATCGTCGCGCCGGCCCGCTGCGGCGTGCCGGGACCGGGGCTGAGGAGGACGCCGTCGAATCCGGCAACGGCCTCGCGCAGATGGTCGGGATCGGCCGGGGAGAGTTGCGGGTCGTCGTTGCGCCACACGACGGCCTCGACGCCCAGCTGGCCCAAGTACTGAACCAGGTTGTAGACGAAGCTGTCGTAGTTGTCGACCACCAGAATGCGACTCACGCGAGAAAGGCTACCGCCGAAGCGGGTGGTCGGCGTCGGCGACCTGGTGAGATACCGTAGATCTCGAGTGTTTGCCAGTGGCGGGGACGAGCTCACCTTCTCCCGCCCGCGTACGACCGCCCCGACGGTGCCGCACAACGGAGGAAGTCATGCCGAAGTCAAAAGTCCGGAAGAAGACCGATTACACCATCAACCCGGCCAGCCGGACGCCGGTCAAGGTCAAGGCCGGCCCTTCGAGCACCATCTATGTAGGCGTCATGCTCGGCCTGATGGTGCTGGGTCTCGCCTGGCTCGTCGTCTACTACCTGGCCGCCACGCCCACCGCGTACGGCGGCGAGGGCCAGGTCCTGCATTGGATGGCCGAGCTCAACTCGTGGAACTTCCTGATCGGTTTCTCGCTGATGGTGGCGGGCCTGTTGATGACGATGCGTTGGCGGTAGACGCCGGCGGTCGTTCGCGTGTCGAATGCGCTGAGCTGCTGAAACACACGCGTGTAAGTTATCCACACTGTGGAAATCACATGTGTGTAAGTCATCCCCACTGTGAGTAACTCCTGTGGATAACCCCGAGGTCTCTTACACACATGCGTGGGCGACCCCCGTCGGCGCCGGTCTGGCCGGCTGCCTCGGCGGCGTCGCGTTGGTGGTGGCGGCGGTCGTCGCCGCTGCCGATCCGGCCGGCATGGTCCTGATGGGCGTCGCCGGGATTCTCCTTCTCGTGCTCGGCGCCTACACCCTGCTGGTGCGTCCCCGACTGGCCATCACATCGGGTCCGAACCCCGCTCTGGTCCTCGGGACCTTGCGAGGCCAACGGACGTACCCCCCAGAACGCATCGAACGGATTCGGACGCTGTCGATCCGTCGGGTCGGCCGGCGGGTCGGACAGTTGGAGATCGACGTTCTCGACGACGACGCAGCCGGCACGACCGCGCACGACCGCGGCGTCGGCCCTCGCGACGACACCCGACTCGTGGTCTTCAGCCGCTGGGACCTCGGGACCGACCTGCCGACCGTGGTCGACGCGCTGCGCGACGCCGGCTTCGTCGTCGACGAGGGGTAGGTCGCGCCGCAGCTCAGCGGATGTAGACGAGCCCGTCGTACGCGACGCCCGCGCCGATGCCCAGCCCCAGCGCCACGAGGAACAGTGCGGCGAGCGCGATCCAGCCGACGCGACTCGCGGCCTGGGGAGTCCGACGACCCGCGGGCAGCACGGCGTCGGGGAGGTACACGATCGCCGCGGTGGCGGCCGCTCCCAAGGCGAGCCCGCCGAGATGCCCGAGGACCGAGATGCCCGGCAGTGAGAACGACAGCACCACGTTGAAGCCGATGATGAGCAGAACCGGGACCGGGGACACGCGGGCCTTGAGGATGATCACGAGCATCGCGCCCATGAGTCCGTAGATGGCTCCGGAGGCTCCGGCGGTCAGGGCGCGGTCGTCCTCGAAGAGCATGACGGCAGCGCTGCCGCCGAGCAGTGCGATCAGGTAGACGGCCAGGTATCGGCCGATACCGAGGGCGAGTTCGAGATCGCGGCCGAGGATGTAGAGCGACAGCATGTTCACGGCCACGTGCATGACGCTGAAATGCAGGAAGCCCGCGGTGAGGAGTCGCCAGTACTCGCCGGTCGCGACGTCGCTCTTGAGGAGGTCGCCGGCGCCGAAGATCGCCGCCCCGCCGGGATCGCCCACTCCGGCCTGGAGTACACACAGGGCAAAGATCAGCAGGTTGACCGCGATCAGGGCGTAGGTGGCGTAGGGCTGCGTCGGGGCCGTGCGGGTGCGCGCCATCACGGGGACACCGCGGCGTGGGCCGCCGAGCGACGGCGACCGTTGCACGCCGTCGTTGCGGAGGCATTCGAGACAGTGCTGGCCGACCGATGCCGGACGCAGGCACTCGGGACACGCCGGCCGTCCGCACCGGCTGCAGGACAGGCCGGTGGGACGGTCGGGATGCCGGTAACACACCGCCCGCTGCGGGGCGGTGTGTTCCGGAGAGGTCAGTTGACCTCGATCTTCTCGATGACGACCTCGTCGAGCGGACGGTCGCTGCGGTCGGTCGACGTCGTGGCGATCGCGTCGACGACCTGCTGCGAAGCCGGATCGGTGACCTCACCGAAGATGGTGTGGCGACGGTTGAGGTGCGGGGTCGGGCCGACGGTGATGAAGAACTGCGAGCCGTTGGTACCCGGGCCGGCGTTGGCCATCGCGAGCAGGTACGGACGGTCGAACTGCAGCTCCGGGTGGAACTCGTCGCCGAACTGGTAGCCGGGGCCGCCCATGCCGGTTCCGGTCGGGTCGCCGCCCTGGATCATGAAGCCGGAGATGACGCGGTGGAAGACCGAGCCGTCGAAGAACGGGCCGGAGTTGCCGCCGGAGGCGTTGGGCTTGCTGTATTCCTTGCTGCCGTCGGCCAGCCCGACGAAGTTCTCGACCGTCTTGGGTGCGTGGTTCGGGAACAGGTCGACCTTGATGTCGCCGCGATTGGTGTGGATGACTGCGGAGCTTTTCGGTGTAGTCATCCCTCTATCCAACCACTCACCCGGATCCGCTGGTCGGGACATGGCCCCGAGGTGCGCAGATGCACCGGGCGGGGTGGCAGCGCCGCACACCGGCTGGCACTCTTGAGCCCATGTCCAAGAACTACCTCTTGACCGCGCTGGGTGTGGTCGCCGCGTCCGTCACCGCCGCCGTCGTTGTCGGCTCGCTGCGTCGCGCCCGACGCGTGGTGGCCCCGGTGTCCCCGACCGTCCCGCGGATCGAAGAGGTCCGCGAGGCCCTCGCCGAGAGCACCGAGACGCAGGCTTCGTGACCCGCCGCGGCCGACGCGACACCGGGCCGCTCGCCACGCACGGGTAATTTGGTCTCGTGACCTCAGACGACGAGCGCTCCCCGAACCCGCCGCCGGGGTCCGGCGGCGCAGACGACCGGACCCGCGAGTCCTGGTCGGCGCCCGAGAGCTCCGCACCGACGAGCAACCCTGCGCCGTGGGAACGGTCCCCCGCACGACCTGCGGGCTCGCCGCCCTCGTCGCAGGGAACCGACGCTCCCGACCGTTCCGACGGCCGGCCGGCGCCCCGCGGTGACTTCGCGCCGCCGCCGGGGGGTCGACCGCCCACCAGATCCGGGCCCCCGCCGGGCCGGCGACCGGCCCCGCCGCGCGGTGACTCGTTCGGGACGTCAGGTCCCTCCGGGGGACCGCACCCGTCCGGTGCGCCGGGTCCGCGGCCGAATGGCCCCGGGCCCATGCCGGCCGGGCCGGTGGCGGGCGCCAACCCCACCGTGCAGCGCCCAGGCGGCAATCCGTCCGGCCCGGGTCCGCGACCGCCGATGCCATCCGGTCCGCCCGGACGCCGACCCCCGCCCGGTCAACGTCCGGGCCCGGGAGGAGCGCCGTTCGCCAAAGGCACTCCGCCGCAAGGCAATAGGCCCACAGATGGCTCCCGTCCACCCTTCGCCGGACCCCGGCCGGGTGCAGCCCCGGGCGGACGACCGGACTCCTCCGGTCGGGATTCCGACCGGGACGATCACGCGACACAGGTGGTGGGTGCGGGCGGACTGGCAGTCGGTCTGTCCGGCGATCCGTCCCCTAATACCCGCGTCGTGGACGGTCCCGGCACGGCCGGCGCACCTGCCGCCGCCGACCGCCCGGACACCGGGACCTCGGGCCCTGCCTCCCCGGCGACCCCGGCCTATTCAGCAGTCGAACCCGCCAGAAGTTCGGAGGACAGCGTGGCTCCCCAGTCCGGTGCCGGTCCGCGCGTCAATCGGATGGCGTTGTGGGCCTTGGCGTTGTCGATCCTCGGGATCACTTTCATCGTGGGACTGGTCCTCGGATACCGTGCGCGCACCCAGATCCGGCAGCGTCGCGAGGTGGGCCTCCCGTTCGCCACCGCCGCCATCTGGGTCGGCTGGGCCTACCTCGGGGTCTTCGTCTTCGGACTGCTCGTCTACGGATGGATACTCTTCATCGCCTGAGGCCGGACTGACGAGCGGTGAGTCGCCCATCCGCTTCCTGAGGAGCGAGCTTCCGAGCACCTCACCCCGTCCCCTGAGGAGCGAGCTTCCGAGCACCTCACCCCGTCCCCTGAGGAGCGAGCGTGCAAGCACCTCACCCCGCCCCCTGAGGAGCGAGCGTGCGAGCACATCACCCCGCCCCCTGAGGAGCGAGCTTGCGAGCGTCTCGAAGGGTCCGCCGCGCCGGCATCACGAACACGGTCGCGAGGAGGGCACACACGAGAAGACCTGCCGTGAGGAGGTACGTGTCGGCGATCGCCGAGGCCAACTCGGGCGCAGCGTCGATGCGTTCGGCGGGACTCAACGACATCGCACCCGCCACTCCCCGACCGTCGACCGCCGGGCTGCGCGAATTCATCAGGGCCGCAATGGTGGCCGTAATCGCGGCCGACGCCAGCGCGACGGCGAACTGGTTCGAGGTCGTGAGGATGGTCGTGCCGCCGGGGGTGTCTGCGCCCTCGAGGTCGCGGGTGGCGGCCGTCATGGTGGGCAGCATCGTCGCGCCGACTCCGATCCCCATGAGAGCGAGGATCGCGACGACGACCGGGTAGGGCAGCGACTCGTCGAGCAGCGTGGCCATCAGGATCATCGCCGTCGTCGACAGCACGATGCCGCAGATCGCAACCCGTCGCGGGTCCACGAAATCGGCGACCCGCGTGGCGATCTGGAGAGTGATGCCGCTCAGGAGCGCGGGGAGGACGAACAGCATGCCGGCGGTCGTGGCCGAATCGGACCGGACCGACTGG
The DNA here is from genome assembly GCF_005502615.1 of Gordonia sp. ALPHA1B1. Classification (NCBI taxonomy): domain Bacteria; kingdom Bacillati; phylum Actinomycetota; class Actinomycetes; order Mycobacteriales; family Gordoniaceae; genus Gordonia; species Gordonia sp. ALPHA1B1. Next base: position 84,276 of record NZ_SCOC01000006.1, read on the forward strand.
ACGTAGATGGGCAGGATCGTCATCGATCCGAAGTACGCCCCGGCGAAGAAGATCATCACCACGACGCCACCGCGCAGACGCGCGTGCGCCAGCAACCGGAGATCCAGGACGGGCGTGCGGCTGCGCAGCGATCGTCGGACGAAGTAGCCCAGCAGGACCAGGCCGATACCGACCGGGACAAGTATCGATGCCGCGAGCAGCGACCCGGTGTCCCCGGCGCGGGCCAGGCCGAGAACCAGGAACGCCCCGCCCGGTGACAGCGCCGCCACGGCTCGCAGGTCGATTCGCGGCATGCCGCGCGTGGCGGTTCGGGGGAAGAACCGCCACGCCAGGACCGCCGCGATCAGGCCGAGGGGTACGTTCACCGCGAAGACGACACGCCAGCTGCCGTGGTCGACGAGTACGCCGCCCAGCACCGGACCGAGCACGGGACCGACGAGGGTGGGTAGTCCCAGGATGGCCATCATCCGACCGCGCAGCGCCTCCGGCACGGTCTGCAGCGCAATGGCCATGCCGACGGGTTGCAGCATCCCACCACCGAGCCCCTGGAGTGCACGAAAGACGATGAGACTGCCGATGTTCCAGGACAGGGCGGTGAGGAGCGAACCGAGAACGAAGACCAGGAGGGCGGCGCAGTAGACCCGTCGGCCGCCGAAGCGGTTGCTGGCGTAGGCCGACAGCGGCATGACCGCGACAAGGGCCAGTGCATACGCGGTGGTCACCCACTGCACGCTGGACAGCGGCGCGTCGAATTCGGTGGTCAGTTGCGGCAGCGCGACGGTCACGACCGTCACGTCGAGCATCGCCATGAGGGTCGGGACGACGAGGATGAGGCCGATACGCCGGCTCGCCGGGTCGAGTGTGGTCACGACGACGAGCACACAACCTCAAGTTCAGTTGAAGTCAAGGGCGGTGTGAAATCCTGCGTCTTGGGGCAAGGTGGAGAGATGCCGGACAACGAGAAGCCCACCTGGACCACGACCGACGATGAAGTGAAGGCCGACCCCGACATGCGGAGCGACCCCGACGAGAATGACGGGCCGGCCTCGGCACTGCCCACCGCACGGGACACCGAGATCGGCGAGACCGACCGAATCCGGGAAGACAAGGCGTCTTACGACGGAGCACAGCCACCGGCCGACCACACTGACGAGGGTCACGCGGTCGGCGGATCGGAGGGCACGACCGATGGCCAGTGACACCCCCTCCGGACAGAAACGCACCATCGTCCTCACCGGCGCCAGCGACGGGATCGGCGCGATCGCCGCGCGTTCCCTGGCCGGACCCGACACCGACCTCGTCCTCGTCGGACGCTCGGCGAAGAAGCTGGCGCCGATCGCCGCCGAGACCGGTGCGCGGCAGTTCACCGCCGACTTCTCCGCGCTCTCGGAGGTGCGGGATCTAGCCGCCGAGATCAATTCCGCCGTCGGGACCATCGACGTCCTGATGAACAACGCGGGCGGGACGTTCGACGCGTCGCAGCGGACTTCCGACGGACACGAACCGAACTTCCAGATCAACCACCTCGCGCCGTTCCTGCTGACCCACCTTCTGCGGGATCGACTGGCCGCGGCCCCGCAATCGCTCGTCCTGAACACGTCCAGCGTCGGCAACCTCTTCGGGAAGGTCGACCTCGACGACCTGGATTTCGAGAAGCGCCGGACCCTCGCGATGCGGCCCTACGGTACGGCCAAGCTGATGAACATCCTGTTCACACGCGGGATCGCGCAGCGCTGGACCGGTGACAAGATCTATTCCGCCGCAGTGCATCCCGGACCGGCGGCGACGAGCTTCGGCCGCGACTCGCGCTTCGTCGGGCTCGCCTACCGGTCTCCGCTGACGCGCCTGGTGACCATCACCCCCGAGCAGGGAGCCGCCCCGCTCATCGCCCTGGCCGAGCGCGGCGCCGACCCGACGGTCAACGGCGTGTACTTCGATCGCCACAAGGCCAATGGTCGGGAGAACCGTCAGGCCCATGACCAGAAGCTGATCGACGGGTTGTGGCAGCGATCGGCGGAACTCACCGGTCTCACGTGACCTGACCCGTCTCCCCTGGCCTGACCTGGGCCGTGGCCGAGACCGCGGATGTTCTCTACGTTGGCGGTCGGAGACCGACACCGTCTACCTGGACACAGGAGGTTCAGATGACACGCAACATCCTCTTCATCATGACCGGCGCCGGCAGCTGGACGCTGAATGACGGCTCGAGCCACAAGACCGGGTTCTGGGCCGAGGAGGCCGTCGCGCCGCTGGAAGTGTTCCGCGCAGCCGGCTACAAGGTGACCGTAGCCACTCCGAACGGCGCGAAACCACCCGTCGACGAGACGAGCCTCGCGGTCGAGAGCATCGGCACACCTGAGCGCGCCGCGGAGATCCGCCACGTCGTGGAGACCGCTCCGGAGCTGCAGAAGCCGATCGCGCTCACCGACGTTCGCATCGCCGACTACGACGCCGTGTTCGTCCCGGGCGGCCACGGACCCATGGAGGACCTGGCCGTCGACGCGGACGCCGGAGCTCTGCTGATAGCGGCCGACGAGGCGCAACTGCCGCTCGGAATCGTCTGTCACGGTCCGGCGATCCTGTTGGCGGCGAACAACTCCGACGGCGTCAACGCGTTCGCCGGCCGCACGGTGACCGGCTTCAGCAACGCCGAGGAGGAACAGGCCGGGCTTGCCGACAAGGCTCCCTGGCTCCTCCAGGATCGGCTCACCCAGGCAGGTTTCAAGGTCACCCTCGCCGAACCGTGGACGGTCCACATCGAGACCGACGGCAACCTGCTGACCGGCCAGAATCCCGCGTCGTCGGAATCCTTGGCACGCACCCTGCTGGATCGCCTCGAGAACGTGCCGCAGGGTTCCAAGTAGCACCTCTTGCCCCTCGAGGTTCGAGGAGCACACCCTCTGCTCCCTCAGGTGCGAGGAGCACACCCCTGCTCCCTGAGGTGCGAGGAGCGCAAGCGACGAGCCACGAAGGGCTGACGACGTACGTTGCCACACCCTTCGTGGCTCGCTCCGCTCGCACCTCAGGGAGCAAAAATCGACGCACACGAGTTTCTTCGTGGCCAACGACGGCCGCCGGGCCGAGATACCCTAAATTCTCAATGCCGAGAGTCGTACGGCAGCAACGCCATCTCTCGCGCGTTACGGATCGCGGTGGCGACCTGTCGCTGCTCCTGCGGGCTCAGCCCCGTGAGGCGTCGGCTGCGGATTCGGCCCTTGTCGGAAAGGAACTGACGCAGCAATGCGACATCCTTGTAGTCCACGGGATTCCGCCCGTCGACCCGCACGCCCTGTGCGATGAGCAGGTTCCGTTTGCGCTTCGCCGGCACTTCCTCGCGCTGACGTTGTCTTCCGTTGGCCATCACTCTTCCTCGTTCTCGTGGGTCCGGATCACCAGCTGGACTTCTGGATTCCGGGTAGTTCCCCGCGGTGCGCGAGTTCGCGGAACCGCACGCGGGACAGGCCCGCCTTGCCGATGTACCCGCGGGGCCGGCCGTCGACGGCGTCCCGGTTGCGCAGTCGAGTCGGACTGGCGTTGCGCGGCAGCCGTTGTAGGCGTCGTAGCGCTTCCGAACGCTCCTCGGGCGTCGAACTGGCTGCGACGCTCGCGCGCTTCAGTTCGGCGCGGAGGTCGGCATACCGCGCGACGACCTCGCGGCGCTGTTCGTTACGGACGATCTTGGACTTCTTGGCCATCAGCGGTCCTCTCGGAAGTCGACGTGGGCGCGGGCGATCGGGTCGTACTTGCGCAGCACCATCCGGTCGGGATCGTTGCGGCGGTTCTTCCGGGTCACATAGGTGTATCCGGTCCCGGCGGTGGAACGTAGTTTGACGATCGGCCGGATCTCGTTGCGCGCCATCAGACCTTCTCCCCTCGGGCGCGGATCTTGCGCAGCACCGACTCGATGCCGTGCTTGTCGATCGTCGAGATCCCCTTGGCGCTCACGCGCAGCGTCACGTACCGCCCCTCGCTGGGCACGTAGTAGCGACGGCGCTGGATGTTCGGGTCCCACCGGCGCGACGTCCGCTTGTGCGAATGCGACACCTGCTTGCCGAAGCCGGGTACCCGACCGGTGACCTGGCACCTCTTGGACATGCTGCCTCCTGTTCTTATCGACAATGATTGGCATTAACTGTGCGGCCACGGTACCGTCGTCGAAGCACAAATGGAAATCATTCTCAATAGAACGGAGTGGAGTCGTGCTCGACGATCAACCCGCGAACCACCCGCAGGACGCCCCGGGCGACCAACGGACCCCGGTCGTGCTGGTCACCGGGCTCGACGCGTCGTCGATCCACCGGGTGGGCGACGCGTTGGAGTGCGGCGGCGTCGGCAGCGTCCAGGTCCACCACGACCTGACACAGGTCGAGGACGGCCGCGTCGTCCGGACCCTCAGCTGGCGGGGCCCCGACGGTCGCAGCCACCATGACGTCTGCATCGTGGAACTGGCCCACGGTTGCATCTCGTGCACCCTTCGCGAAGATCTGCTCCCTCTGTTGCGGCGGCTGCATCGTCGACCGTCGGTGAACCGGATCGTCCTCACACTCGATCCCGTCCTCGAACCCGAGCAGGTCGCCTGGTCGATCGAGAACGTCATCGTCTCGGACATGCCGGGGTTCGACGACGCCCCGGCGGCGGCCGACGTCCGCGTCGATCTCACCGTTGCCTGTGTGGCCGAGGAGGATTGGCTGACGTCGGCGACCGGCGATCTCTCACTCGCCGAGGGTGGGCATGTCGCGCTCGACGACGACCGCACCCTTGCCCAGGTGGCGGTCGGTCAGGTCGTTTTTGCCGACGCACTGGTGGTCGCAGCATGCGACCCGACCGTCCGCGACGCCTGGGCGTCCGCGCGACTCGTCGCCGTCCTCAAACGGCTCGCGCCGAACGTCCCGATGATGTTCGAGTTGCCGCAGCGCCCGATCACTCCCGTCCTGGCCGAGCAACTGCTCGCCGCGGTACCGCCCCGTTCACGTCGCGGACGCATCGACGGTCCGCACGACCCTCTCCTCGCGGGCGAACCGCCACTGGACTCCGACTGCGGGGTCACGTGGGTCGAGTTCCACAGCGATCGACCGCTGCACCCGGGTCGCTTCCACGAGGCGATCGACGCCCTCCTCGACGGGGTCGTCTGTGCCCGCGGGCGACTCTGGATCGCCACCCAGCCCGACGAGGCGCTCTGGCTCGAGTCGGCCGGCGGCGGACTGCGCGTCGCGCACGGAGGTCCCTGGCTCGCCTCGATGACCGATGACGAACTCGCGCAGGTACCCGACGAGCGTCGGGCTCTCGGTGCACTGCGCTGGGACGAGACCTTCGGCGACCGGCACACCTCGCTCGTCGCGCTCGTCCATCAGGGCGACCCCGCCGAGATCGAGGAGGCCCTCCGCGGCGCCTGCCTGAACGAGGTCGAATTCGCTGCCGGAGAACAGTTCTGGTCGACCTTCGACGATCCGTTCGGGCAGTTCCACGCCGACCCGTGCGATGACCTCGACGTCGGCGAGTCGACCGTGGACGCATTCCCCGGCGTCGACGCTGATCCCCGGGACAACTGAACCCGCACCGACCCACATCTCACCGGAGGCACCCACATGAAGAAGGGCATCCACCCCCAATTACCACCCCGTCGTCATCCGCGACGGTTCGACGGGCAAGGAGTTCCTCACCCGATCGACGGCGACATCGTCGACGACCGTCACCTGGTCCGACGGCAACGAGTACCCGCTCATCACCGTCGATGTCACCAGCGACTCGCACCCGTTCTACACCGGGGTGAACACGATCCCCGACGTCGCCGGCCGGGTCGAGAAGTTCCGCCGGCGCTACGCGCACCTGAACAAGGACGACTGAGGGACGTCGATGGGCGACGTCAGTTCTTGTCGTCCTTCGGTTTCCCGTTCCCCTTGTTCTCGCTCTTGCCACCACCGCCGTTGCCACCACCGCTGTTGCCCCGCCCGTTTCCGCCGCTTCCGGCCGGTCCCTCCTCGGGCTGGGGCGTGTCGGTCTCCGTCGCGCCCGTGGGGACAGGGATCGGCGCGGGCACGTCGACCGTGCTCGGCGGCGGAGTCGGCCGGGATTCAGTGGTCAAGGACTCGGCGGCCGGCAGGGAGGTCGGGTTCGCCGGAACAGGTGTGTCCTCGTCGGATCCGGTGGCGATGACGACGACCGCGACGAGCAGGGCGGTCAGCAGAGCGGCGGCGCCACCCAGCACGGCCATCGACGTTCGACGTCGGGACCGGTTCGGCCCTCCCGGAAGCGGAGCCGTTTCCGAGGCGTTCCGAGGTGGTGGGATCAGTGTCGGCATCGGCGCCGTGAGCCGACTCGTCCCCGCTTCCGGGCCCGTGTTGTCGGTATGTCCGGCCAGCGCCGCACTCATCGCCGCAGCACTCGGAAACGGCACGGTGCCACCCGGACGCATGGCCCGGTCGATCGTCTCGCGCAGTGTCGGGGCGACATCCGGCCGGATGTCGGCCAGCAGAGGCGGCGGCGCGTGCAGGATCGCGTGCGCGACGGCGGCAGGGTTGTCGTGGTCGTACGCTCGGCGACCCGTCAGGGCCTCATACGCGACGACCGCAGCCGCGTAGAGATCGTCGGCCGGTGTCGCCGCCCGGCCCAACACGCGACCGGGACTGAGGTAACAGATGGTTCCGACCACTTCTCCCGTCGCCGTGTGCGCCGTCCCGGCCGTCTTGGCGATGCCGAGATCGGCCACCTTCACACGGTCGCCGGACATCAGCAAGTTCGCGGGTTTGATGTCGCGGTGCAGCACCCCGGCGGAATGGGCGGCGTGCAGGGCGGCCAGGACGTCCTCGAGGATCGCGGCGACGCGGTGGGGCGGCAACGGCCCGCCGACCATGAGATCGCCGACCGTTGTGCCACTCAGCCGTTCCATCACGATGTACGGCGTCCCGTCGTGCTCGCCGAAATCATGGACGGCGACGATGTTGGGGTGGTTGAGCGCGGCGGCCGCCCGCGCCTCTGCGATGAACCGGTCACGTGCGACCGTCGGGGTCTCCGTCTCTGAGCGCAGTAGTTTGATGGCGACCGACCGGTGGAGTCGCCGGTCCCACCCGTCGTGGACCACCGCCATGCCACCGCGTCCGAGAACTCCCCGGATCTCGTAGCGTCCGTCGAGCAGGATTCGGTCCACTTGTTCACGGTAGCGGGTGCCATTCCCGGCCATCGTCGACCCGGAACCGAAGTCGGACGGCGTGATCTCAGCCCGGCAGCAACCCGTCGACCAGCGCATCGACGATGTCGTCGACCGGCACATCCGGGAGCAGCGGACCGGTCAGCTGGTCCAGCAGGAGGCCGTCGACGGCGTAGTGGAAGAGGGCGATCTCCCGGGCCGTCCCCGGCAGGCCGGCTTGTTCGTTGAACGCCACGTCCCCGGTGAACCCGGTCCGACGCCATTCGCCGATGATCTCCGCGACCTCAGGGCGTCGAATTCCTTCCAACCGAAGTTCGATCAGTGCGATGGTGACAGTCCGGTTTGCCATCAGACGCTCGACGATGTTGCGGAGATACTCGGCGAAGAGCTCCCGCGTCGGTGTGCGTCCGGCCCGCTCGGCGATGAACTCGTCGCTCGGTGCCAGTCGCTCGTAGATGCGCTCCACCAATCCGGTGAGAAGTGCTGAGCGAGAACGGAAGTAGTTCGTCGTCGTACCGAGGGGCACGCCGGCGGCACGGTCCACCGCGCGGTGGGTGAGTCCACGCGCGCCGGCGTCGGCGAGCACTTCGAGACCCGCGTCGGCCAGCGCACGTCGGCGGTCATCGTTGCGAGCCATGGAAAAACGATAGCGCAACCACTACATGTGATGTAGTTTCTCAACCACTACATCTGAAGTGATTGGGGAACAGCATGCGCGAACTCGTGTACTACGTGGCCGTGAGTCTCGACGGGTACATCGCCGGTCCGGACGGCCAGTACGACGCCTTCCTCTTCGAAGGCGATCAAATGGACGGCATCAACGAGCGGTTTGCCGACACCATCCCGACGGACTACGCCGCCGCACTCGGGATCGACCAGAGCACAGGGATTTTCGACACCGTCCTGATGGGAGCCGGTACCTATGCCGCCGGGTTGCCAGAGGTGACAAGTCCGTATCGCCACCTCGACCAGTACGTCTTCACCCATCAGCAACGCGAACAGGTCGACGGCGTGACGTTCACGGATCGCGACCCGGTCGAGGTGGTGCGCGAGCTCAAACAGCGCAAGGGAAAAGACATCTGGCTCTGCGGAGGCGGCGATCTCGCGACTCAACTGGCCGACGAGATCGACCGGTTCGTCCTCAAGCGTCAGCCGGTGATGTTCGGGAGCGGCATTCCGCTGATGGCGCCCGGCCGGTACGCGCCCAGGAGGTTTCGACGCGTCAGCGCACACGACTTCGACACCGGCGTGTCGATCGTCGAATACGCCGCAGCGTAGGAGCGGACCTACCTCAGCACCGTGAGCGCGTCGTCGAGTGAGACCAGGTCGGCCATCGTCACTATTCTCTTGGCGCCATGGAGTTCCGTCGCGGCGCGGATGGCGGCCAGCGCCGTCAGTCGGCCCGTGGCGTCGGACTGCCCCGTCCCGGAGGCCTCCCGACGCTCACCGGTGCGCCGATTCTCGGCGATGACGTGCCAGGCATCGGAACCAAGGGGAGGCGCCCACGTCAGCGTGCTGCGCAACGCCGGCACCCGCCCGATCAGGCCGAGCGCCGCGGTCATCGGGGCCGAGCTGAGAGTGAGATACGAGCGGATGTGACCCGGCCGGTTGTCGAGAAGGACATGGTCGGGGAAGTCCGCGCGTAGGTAGCGCCGGGTCCGGCCGTCGGGTCCGGTCGCTTGCCGGCTTTCCCGGAGATTCCGCACCGGCCGAGTCTCCGGCGGGCAGTGGACGTCGGAGCCGACCAGTCCGACGGTCCACGCGACCGCGGCGGGACCGTGTTTCTCCCCGGCTCCGAGCATCACGAGCACATCGAGGTCGTCGTCCGGGCGCGAGTCGAGTGCGGCGGTCAGGATCGTGCTGAGCCCGGGCGCGAGGCCTGCCCCCAGGACGACGGGTCCGGTGGCGGTGGCGCGTAGTCGGTCGAGATAGGCGCCGGAGGCCGAGATGTCGACCAGCGGCGTCTGCACGATCGCGGCTCCCAGCTCCGGGCGTTCGATGCCGGAGGCGTTGACGACGACATCGTTTTCGGCAGCGAGGTCGCGCAGGGTCGCGAGGTCGCCGCGCAGATCGATCCGGGCGTCCCCGCTCGCCGTGCGGCTCGTCACGGTCACGACGTGACCGTCCTCCTCGAGTTCGCGGGCAACGACGGTGCCCACCGCTCCCCGTCCGCCGAGAAGCAGGACTCGGAGGTGCTCACCCTTGTTCGATTCGTTCATCTACTCCACTTTCCTCGTTCCCGGTTTCTTCGGGACCATGCTCGGGGACGGCGGTCGCGACCGGCGAGGACTTTTGCGGGATCTGCAAAGATGGCGCCATGATCGCTGACCTGGGGGACCTGATCGGCGCGATCGGTCCGCGGCTGCGCGCTCTCCGTCTCACGCGGGCAATGACCCTGACAGCTGTGGCCGAGGAGTCGGGCCTCTCGGTCAGCACGCTGTCCCGGGTGGAGACCGGTAAACGGCAGCCGACCCTCGACGTCCTGCTCCCCCTGGCGCGCGTCTATCGGGTGTCCCTCGATCAACTCGTCGACGCACCGCCCACGGGTGATCCTCGCGTACACCTCGAACCGCGGTCGATGGCGTCCGGGGGTGTCATCGTTCCCCTCACCGATTACCCCGGACGTGTGCGGGCGTTCAAGCACGTCCTCGGGCCGCGCGAACCGCGCCTGGCGACCCACGACGGACACGCGTGGCTCTACGTTCTCGCCGGCAGACTGCGGTTGCTCCTGGCCGACGCCGAGCACATCCTCGAACCCGGCGAGACGGCCCAGTTCGATCCGACGACGCCGCACTGGTTCGGGCCGGCCGATGACAACCCGGTGGAGATCCTGCATCTGTTCGGTCCACACGGTGACCGGCCGGTGTCGCGCCTGGACGACGTCAGCCCGCAATGACGGCGACCGCGTTGACGTCCCGGACCGCACCGTGTGGCGTCGCCCGACCGACGTACGAAGACCGCGGCAATACGAAAGGCGACAAGGGGCTCGTCGAGCCGCTCGTCGCCTTCGAGGTGAAGTGGTGGATTGGTGGAGCCTAGGAGATTCGAACTCCTGACATCTGCCTTGCAAAGGCAGCGCTCTACCAACTGAGCTAAGGCCCCGTGCCGTACCGATCGGTTCGGCGGGATGCGAGATTCCGATGTCCGAAAACATCTGTCGCAGTGGGCCTAGGAGGACTTGAACCTCCGACCTCTTCGTTATCAGCGAAGCGCTCTAACCGCCTGAGCTATAGGCCCTTGAACCGAGGAGTGAGATTACCCGACCGATGCCCCAACAAACAAAACGGCTGGTCAGGGGCTCGCTCAATCGAGGTCGGCGAGAGTCACCTCGGCGCCGCCGACGAGGTCGGCACAGATGTTGTAGATGTAGCTGCCGATCGTCGCGAGCGCGGTCAGCAGGATCGCGTTGATGGCGCCCAGGAGCGCCGCGGCGCCGAAGACGGTGCCCGCCCCGATCACGTCGTTACTCGCGGCCGATTCCTCCGCCATGAGCGTTCCGAAGCTGTTGTTCACCTGATCCCACACGCCCATGCCGTCGAGGATGAGGTACAGCACGGCGACGGAGATCATCCAGATGAAGAACCCGACCACCGACAGCACGGCCGCGACCTTGAACGTCGCCCACGGGTCGATCCGACGCACCTGCACCGAGGCGCGCAGCGCGGTCCCGGCGGCGAGTACCTGGCGAGGCGCCGACCGCGGTGCGGAGGGCTTGGATCCCGGCGTCTGTGCCGTCTCGGGTCGCTTCAGGTCCGCCGTGTGGTGGATCTGATCGAGGTCGGGCAGATCGTTATCCGGAAGGTGTCCGCGGTCGATCGTGCTGGTGGGTGACTCGACGAAGCCGGGTTCCTCGGTCGCCGTCGCCGTACCCGATCGGCGCGGACTCTCCAGCTTGGTCACCGGGGCCTGCTGGCCGCTCATGCTGGCGGCAGCGGTGCCGCTGTTCGTCACGACGCCACGCGGCGGCGGGCCGCCCGGGTTACTCAGCGGCGGGCCGCCCGGGTTGTTCAGCGGCGGGCCGGCTGGGCCCTCGCCGGTGCTCGAACGCTGGGCGGCGTCGCGGTTGAACGTCTCGGTCGGGGCGGCTGACGGATCGTCGGCCGGCCCCCGCTGCCACGGCGGCACCAGTCCCCCGGTCGGGGTTCCCGTTCCGGGTCCCGCCGGTCCCCCGGCGGGGCGCCCGTTCTGGTCCTGATGCGGCTCGTTCGGTGTGCTCACAGACATTCCCTCACTCAGGCGTTCCTGACGTTGCTCGCTCGGCGCCGGGTCCGAGCCCGCCGTTCCCCGACCCGTCGACTCGCGACGGGTCGAGCAACAGTGGCCTTCACCCTAACGCCTAGGAAGAGACCTCTGTCTCGTCCGGCTCGTCGGCGTTGCGGGCGATGGCGATGACCGTGGTGCCCTCGTCGATGTTCATCAGACGGACACCCTTGGTCTGGCGTCCGGCCTTGCGCACCGATTTCGCCGTGGTGCGGATGACGCCGCCCCCCGAGGTGATGGCGTAGAGCTCGGAGTCGTCGTCGACGATGAGCGCGCCGATCAGTTCACCGCGTCGACGATCGTGGGCGATCGTCAGCACACCCTTGCCGCCGCGACCCTGCACCGGGTAGTCGTCCATACCGGTCCGCTTGGCGTACCCGCCGGACGTGGCGACCAGCAGGTAGGTGCCCTCGCGGACGACGTTCAGTGACAACAGCGTGTCGTCGGTGTTGAACCGCATGCCCTGGACGCCGGAGGTCTGCCGGCCCATCGGCCGCAGGGCTTCGTCGTCGGCGTGGAACCGGATCGACTGTCCCTTCTGCGACACCAGGAGCAGATCGTCGTCGGCGCTGCACAATTGGGCGCCGACCAACTCGTCCTCGCCACGCAGGTTGATCGCCGCGATGCCGCCGGAGCGGTTGGAGTCGAAGTCGACCAGTCGCGACTTCTTCACCAGGCCGTTGCGGGTGGCGAGCACCAGATACGGCGCATCCTCGTAGGTCTTCAGCTGGATGACCTGGGCGATCCGCTCCTCCGGCTGGAAGGCCAGGAGGTTAGCGACATGCTGACCACGGGCGGTGCGGTTCGCCTCGGGCAGCTCGTAGGCCTTGGCGCGGTAGACGCGACCCTTGGTGGTGAAGAACAGGATCCAGTCGTGGGTCGAGCACACGAAGAAGTGTTTGACGATGTCGTCCTGCTTGAGCCCGGCACCCTGCACACCCTTGCCGCCGCGACGCTGACTGCGGTACAGGTCGGTTTTCGTGCGCTTGGCGTATCCGGTCTCGGTGATCGTGACGACGACGTCCTCGCGGGCGATCAGATCCTCGTCGCTGACATCGCCGTCGGCCGCGATGATCTTGGTCCGACGCTCGTCACCGTACTTCTCGACGACCTCCTTGAGCTCGTCGCGCACGATGGCGCGCTGACGCTCGGGCCGGTCGAGGATGTCCTTGTAATCGGCGATCTCGAGTTCGATCTCGGCGAGTTCGTCGACGATCTTCTGGCGTTCCAGGGCCGACAGACGGCGCAACTGCATCGCGAGGATGGCATCGGCCTGGATCTCGTCGATGTCGAGGAGGTCGATCAGGCCGGTACGCGCGGTCTCGGTGTTGGCCGAGCGGCGGATCAGCGCGATCACTTCGTCAAGCGCGTCAAGGGCTTTCACCAGACCGCGCAGAATGTGTGCGCGCTCCTCGGCCTTGCGCAACCGGTACCGCGTCCGTCGCACGATGACGTCGATCTGATGCGCCACGTAGTAGCGGATCATCTGGTCCAGACGCAGCGTGCGGGGCACGCCGTCGACGATGGACAGCATGTTCGCACCGAAGCTGGTCTGCAACTGGCTGTGCTTGTACAGGTTGTTCAGGACGACCTTCGCGACGGCGTCGCGACGCAGCGTCACCACGATCCGCATGCCGACGCGGTCCGAGGACTGATCCTCGATCCGGCTGATGCCCTTCAGCTTTCCCTCGTTGACCTGCTCGGCGATCGATTGGATCAGGTTGTCCGGGTTGACCTGGTAGGGCAACTCGGTGACCACCAGCGTGGTGGATCCCTTGTTCTCCTCGATGTCGACGACACTGCGCATCCGGATGCTGCCGCGCCCGGTGGTGTAGGCGTCCTTGATCCCCTGGCTGCCGACGATCAGTCCGGCCGTGGGGAAGTCGGGTCCCTTGATGCACTCCATGCACGCGGCGAGGGTGGTCTCGTCGTCGGCGTCGTGGTTCTCCAGCGCCCAGAACACCGCATCGGCAACCTCGTTGAGGTTGTGCGGGGGCATGTTCGTCGCCATACCGACGGCGATACCGCCGGAACCATTGATCAGCAGGTTCGGGATACGCGACGGCAGGACCGTCGGTTCATTCGTCTTGCCGTCGTAGTTGGGGACGAAATCGACTGTCTCCTCGCCGATGTCGCGCAGCATCTCCATGGCCAGCGGGGTGAGCCGGGCCTCGGTGTAACGCATCGCCGCGGCACCGTCGTTGCCTCGCGAGCCGAAGTTGCCCTGACCGTCGATGAGCGGGTACCGCATCGACCACGGCTGGGCGAGGCGCACCAGGGCGTCGTAGATCGCGGTGTCGCCGTGCGGATGGTAGTTACCCATCGTCTCCGCAACGGGTTTCGCCGATTTGACGTAGCTGCGGTCCGGGCGGAACCCGGCGTCGAAGGACGCGTAGAGGAGGCGGCGGTGCACCGGCTTGAGACCGTCGCGGACCTCGGGGAGCGCACGGCCCACGATGACGCTCATCGCGTAGTCGATGTAGCTCTTCTGCATCTCCTGCCCGAGATCGACGGGCTCGATGCGATCGCCTTCACCGCCGGCGGGCGGCAGGGTGGTGTCAGTCATGTGTGTACTTTCTCCGATCGGAGCGGAATCGCAGGAACCCGCGATCAGACATCGAGGAAGCGAACGTCTTTCGCGTTGCGGGCGATGAAGCTGCGTCGGGCGGCGACGTCCTCACCCATCAGGATGGAGAACAGTTCGTCGGCGGCCGCGGCATCGTCGAGGGTGACCTGGCGCAGGACACGCACGGCCGGGTCCATCGTGGTCTCCCACAATTCCTTGGCGTTCATCTCGCCGAGGCCCTTGTACCGCTGGATGCCGTCGTCGGTGTTGATCTTCTTGCCCGCCGCACGACCGGCCTCGAGCAGTCCGTCCCGCTCGCGGTCGGAATAGGCGAACTCTGGAGCCGACTTCTGCCACTTGAGCTTGTACAGCGGCGGCATCGCGAGGAACACGTGACCGTGCTCGATGAGCGGCCGCATGAAGCGGAACAGCAGGGTGAGCAGGAGGGTCGAGATGTGCTGACCGTCGACGTCGGCGTCGGCCATCAGCACGATCTTGTGATAGCGGAGCTTGCTGATGTCGAACTCGTCGTGGATGCCCGTGCCGAAGGCGGTGATGATCGACTGGACCTCGGTGTTCTTGAGCACACGGTCGATGCGCGCCTTCTCGACGTTGATGATCTTGCCGCGCAGCGGCAGGATCGCCTGGTACATCGAGTCGCGGCCCGACTTGGCGCTGCCGCCGGCCGAGTCGCCCTCCACGATGTAGACCTCGCACTTGCTCGGGTCGTTGCTGCGGCAGTCGGCGAGCTTGCCGGGGAGACCACCGATGTCGGTGGCGGTCTTGCGGCGCACCAGATCGCGGGCGTTGCGCGCTGCCATCCGGGCCCGCTGCGACTCGACGATCTTCTTGATGATCGTCTTCGCCTCGGCCGGGTTGGCCTCCAGCCAGTGTCCGAGGTGCTCACTGCAGACCCGCTGGACGAATCCCTTGACCTCGGTGTTGCCCAGCTTCGTCTTGGTCTGACCCTCGAACTGCGGATCCCCGACCTTCACCGAGATCACCGCGGCGAGGCCCTCGCGGATGTCGTCACCCGAGAGGCGGTCTTCCTTCTTGTCCTTGATGAGCTTCTTGTCCACCGCGTACTTGTTCACGGTGAGGGTCAGCGCGGCGCGGAAACCCTCTTCGTGGGTACCGCCCTCGTGAGTGTTGATGGTGTTGGCGAAGGTGTGGACCGATTCGGAATAGCCTGCGTTCCACTGCATCGCGACCTCGACCTCGTGGCCGGTGCCCTGGCCGGTGAAGCCGACGACCGTCGTGTGGATCGACTGCTTGGTCCGGTTGAGGTGTTTGATGTAGTCGACGAGCCCGTCGGGGTAGTGATAGGTCCGGGTCTTCGGCTTGGCCGCGGCGGCGGCCTTCTCTTCCTCGGACTTCACCGCCTCGGCGGCCTCGGTGGTGCCGCTCTCCTCGTCACCGTCGGCGTCACCCGGCGGCTCGATGGCCTGCGGTCGCTGATCGGTCAGCGTGATGGTGAGGCCCTTGTTCAGGAAGGCCATCTCCTGCAGACGACGCGCCACGGTTTCGGCGTTGAATCGTGTGGTCTCGGTGAAGATCTCGGGGTCCGGCCAGAACCGCACCGTGGTGCCGGTCTTGCGCGTCGGGGTCCCCTTCTCGAGGGCGCCGGGTGTCGCGTAGGTGTAGGTCTGCTCCCAGTTGAATCCGTCGTTCTGGATCTCCAGCTCCACCTTGGTGGACAACGCGTTGACCACCGAGATGCCGACGCCATGCAGGCCACCGGACACCGCGTAGGCGTCGGAGTCGAACTTGCCGCCGGCGTGCAGCTGGGTCATGACGACCTCGACGGTCGGCACGCCCGTGCGGTGCATGCCGGTGGGGATGCCGCGGCCGTCGTCGACGACCTGGACACCCCCGTCGGCCAGTAAGGTCACGTCGACGCGCGAGGCGAAGCCGGCCATCGCCTCGTCGACCGAGTTGTCGACGACCTCCCAGATCAGGTGGTGCAGCCCTCGCTCACCGGTGGATCCGATGTACATGCCGGGCCGTTTGCGGACGGCTTCCAGACCTTCGAGGATGTTGATCGAATCGGCGCCATACTCTGACGGCTTCTTCTTGTTCTTCTTCGGTCCGGTGTCGTTGGTGTCGGCCACGAGGTGCGTCCGCTCCTGTTCTGCTCATCGACGGATCAGGTGGTCTCCGGATCCGTCGTCGATCCTTCTCGACGGGGGCACACGGCGGTTGCGCGCACAGGAATACCCGGTGGGTACATCCGGGTAGCCTGGAGGCGCTGTCTGTCTGCTGTTGTGCACCCCTGTCGGGACAACTCTCCACAGTGTACTGCCTGACTCGCCCTGGAACGCGCATCCAGGGCCGCTAACAGGCCCTCAGAACGATTTTTTTGCCTCGATCCCGGTTCGATCGTGGCTTGGGGATGTAAAACGGCCCACGAGGCTCTGCAACTAGTAAAGTGCGGTCGAGTCTGCTAGCGGCGCGTCAGCCGTAGGTGTCGCGTGGGCCGCGCCCGCGCACATGCCGTTCACCCTTACGCCACGACGGGCCCTTCGGACCACTGATCCGCAACGAGGTGACCTGGCCGTTGCCGATGGCGGCCGCGATCTTGGCGAGGATCTGGGACTGGATGTAGCGAAGTTGCGTCGCCCACGCCGTCGACTCGGCCTGCACGTGGAGGACGTTGTCGCGCAACGCAACCGGCTTCGCATGAGCGGCGATGTCCGAACCCACGATCTGCTCCCACATCCCGAACAGCGTGCCTTCGCCGATCTTCTCCTGCCACCCGCGATCCTTCGCCAGACCTCCGACGAGCCGGCCGAACGGCTGCGGATCCCGCGGATCCGGACCGGAGCCGGACCAGCGTCGACGCCCCTGGGATCCGCGCGGGACCCGACGGACGGGCGACGCCCGGCCCCGGCCGACCGACTTACCCGCGGCACGGGCCTGTGCCCGGGCCTCCTCGAGCGCCTTGCGGGCACGCTCGTACCCGCCGAGTTCGCCGGGCGGTGTCGGCCGTGGTGCGGGGTCGGCGGGATCCGGGGACCCGGACGGGCGATCGTCACTCATGGGTGTCCTCCCCCCGCTGCCGTCACATCGTCGAGCGCTTCGTCGACGATGTGCGACCGCCGGCCCGCGTCGTCGTCGACCACATCGACGCCGATCCGCCGGCCACCAATCCGCCCGGGGATGTCCTCGGCGACGGCGGCGGTGATGAGGAGTTGCTCGGCGTCGGCGGTGAAATCGACGAGTTGCGCGCGCCGCTTGGCGTCGAGTTCGGCGAACACGTCATCGAGCATGATCACCGGCTCGACACCTTCGGCGCGGGTGAGCTCGACGGAGCCGAGGCGCAGAGCCAGTGCCAACGACCAGGATTCCCCGTGTGAAGCAAAGCCTTTCGCGATATCGCTGCCGAGCACGATGTCGATGTCGTCGCGATGCGGACCGACGAGACACAGGCCCCGCTCGATCTCCTTGTCGCGCAACTCCGTCAGGCGTAGTGCCAGCACGTCGGCGATCGCCTCGGGTGTGTGCTCCTCGATCTCGACACCGCCGGCGGGACGATACCGGAGCACGGCCGGCCGTGAATGCGGCGCGATCGAGGCGTATGAGCCGGTGAAGTGCGGCTCGAGCTCGGCGAGCACCGACAACCGTGCGGCGATCACCTGACCGCCGAGATCCGCGAGCTGACCATCCCAGACATCAAGTGTGCTGACCACCGAATCTGCCTGTTGCCCACCGCGTCTCAGCGCCGCGGCGGCAGTCTTGAGCAAGGCCGACCGCTGACGCAGGACCCGGTCGTAGTCCGCGCGGGCGGCGGCGTAACGGGGACCCCGCTGGGCGACCAGTTCGTCGACGAAGCGTCGGCGGTCGCTCGGGTCACCACGCACCAGGGACAGGTCCTCGGGCGCGAACAGCACCGTACGGAGGATGCCGAGCAGGTCGCGGGGCCGCCGCGCCGGGCTCCGGTTGATGGTCGCCTTGTTGGCGCCCTCGGCATTGATCCGCAGCTCGGCGGTCAGCTCACGGCCGTCGTTCTCAACCGTCGCGGTGACCGACGCCGACGCGGAGCCCGCGTGTACGAGCGGTGCATCGGAACTCACCCGGTGTGAGCGCAGCGTCGAGAGATAGAACAGCGCCTCGAGCAGATTGGTCTTGCCGAAGCCGTTGCGGCCAGTGAAGACCGTCGGCCCGGGTGCCAGATCGAGGTCGACGGACCGCCACGATCGGAAATCGCGCAGATGCAGCTCACGGACGAACACGAGTCGGCGTCGATCCTGAGGACGGTGAGGCCGTGGCGGCCGTCAGCCCGGGAGGCGGACGGGCATCAACAGGTAGCTGAATGCGCTCTCGGGAGCGACGAAGGCGCCGGACTCGTCCGCGACCGGATCCTCTCCGCTGGCCGGGCGGAGGACGGCAGGCCGGCTGGGGGTGGTGAATCCGAAGTCCACCGCGTCGGCGTTGATCGCCGACAATCCGTCCTGCAGGTACCCGGGGTTGAACGCGATCGTGAGGGGCTCACCCTGGAACGACACGGGCAGCTCTTCCTCGGCCTTGCCGGCCTCGTCGCCGCCCGCGGTGAGTAGCACGGATCCCTCGGAGAACTCCATCCGGACCTGCGCGCCGCGCTCGGCGACCAGGGCCACACGCCGGATCGCCTCGATCAGCGGGCCGCTGTCGATGGTGGCGACGGCGGTGTGGCTGGCCGGGAGCAGCTGACGGAACTTCGGGAACTCCGCGTCGAGAAGGCGGGTGGTGGTCTTCTTGGTCTCGCCGAGGATGCCGAGAATGCCGTCGGATCCGATGGCCGCGCCACCACCGAACGCCAGTGAGACGACGCCGGTGCCCTCGGCACCTGCGGTCTTGGCGCT
Source organism: Gordonia sp. ALPHA1B1 (assembly GCF_005502615.1). Lineage (NCBI taxonomy): Bacteria > Bacillati > Actinomycetota > Actinomycetes > Mycobacteriales > Gordoniaceae > Gordonia > Gordonia sp. ALPHA1B1. Next base: position 103,087 of record NZ_SCOC01000006.1, read on the forward strand.
CTCCGAGAGCGTCTTCGCGGGCACCAGGACGGCCCCCTTGGTGTCGGGATCGGAAGGCTCCCACTGCAATTCACGCACCGCGAGGCGGAAACGGTCGGTCGCGGCGAGGACGACGGAGTTGCCCTCGATCTCGACGCGGACACCGGTGAGCATGGGCAGGGTGTCGTCCTTGCCGGCCGCCACGGCCACCTGCGAGATCGCCTCGGCGAAGAGCTGCGACGGGATCGTTCCGGTGACGGAGGGCACGTCGGGCAACTGCGGGTAGTCCTCGACCGGCATCGTCGGGAGCGAGAACTTCGCGCTGCCGCAGGTGATCGCGACGCGTGCACCGTCGAGGGTCACGTCGACCGGCTTGTTCGGCAGGGCCTTGGTGATGTCGGCGAGGAGCCGGCCGGAGACCAGGACCTGTCCGGGCTCGGCGACCTCCGCGCCCAGATTTTCCTGGGCCGAGACTTCGTAGTCGAAACCCGAGACGGTCAGGCCGGTTTCGCCGACGTTGAGCACCACACAGCCGAGAACCGGGACGGGCGGACGAGACGGGAGACTGCGGGCCACCCAGGCGACGGAATCAGCGAACTCGTCACGCGCGACACGAAACTTCATGCTGGGAGGTTGCCCTTCTCTCGTTCTCGTTCCCGCCTGGATCGCCGGGTCGGCGCCGCAGTGGGTCGGCCGGCCTGGAGTGGGATCCCGCATCCGGGAATCCCACTGTAGAACGCCGCCGCCCGAGCCGGAGTGGTTGGGGCCAAGTCACACCGTCGTCGGAGCCGGCTGCGGGCGACCCGATCGGCGACGGTCTGTGTACAGACCTTCTTACAAAAGAATCTCTTTCTAGAGGGATCCATCTCAGTAATAGGAGTTGTGCAATCTGTGGACAACCATGACATCGGGCCAGTCCGGGCGGGTGTGGACGTGTGCATGACCGGTGGAGCAACGTCGAGCGGATCCGTCCGGGGATGTGGAGTTCTCATGTTGTTCGCGCGGCGTCCACCGGCGATGCACATGCCGACCCCGCTTATCCCAAGGATTGTGCACAGCTGGTGATCGATCGTGAGCAGGGTCGATGTCGGCCGAATCCGACTGCGGGAAGGCGGTCCACGGTGTCGAAGACTCTCGACCCGAGGACCAGACTTGGCATTCGGAGGGGCCATCGCAGTCGCCATCGGATGCCACTGCGGGCGGCGGAACACCCCCGGACGACCGCACCCCCGGGCCGTCGTGGCCTCGGGGGTGCGGAGAGCTATAGGTGTGCGCGTGTCAGCCCACGGCGCGCTGCTTGATGCGGGCGGTGAGTTCCTGGACGTGGTCGTACACCCGGCGGCGCTCGGCCATCTCCTTGCGGATCTTCCGCTCGGCGTACATGACCGTCGTGTGATCGCGGTCGAAGGTCTCGCCGATCTTCGGCAGCGAGAGGTCGGTGAGCTCACGACACAGGTACATGGAGATCTGGCGGGCCTGGGCGATCGACCGTGTCTTACCGGGACCTCGTAGTTCCTCGACAGAGATGTCGAAGTACTCGGCGGTGATCGCGAGGATGCTCGCCGCGCTGACCTCCAGGGTCCCCGAGTTGGGCAGCAGGGCCTGCAGGACGACGTCGGCCAGGGACTTGTCGAGAGCAGCGTCGTTGAGCGACGCGAACGCCGTCACGCGGATGAGTGCACCCTCGAGTTCGCGGATGTTGCGCTCGATCTTCGACGCGATGAGTTCGAGTACATCGTCGGGAACCGCGATGTTGTCCATCTGCGCCTTCTTGCGCAGAATCGCGATCCGGGTCTCCAGATCGGGCGGCTGGACATCGGTGATCAAGCCCCACTCGAACCGTGTACGAAGCCGATCTTCCAGTGTCGCAAGCTGTTTCGGCGGTCGATCAGAGGAGATGACGATCTGCTTGCTCGCGTTGTGCAGGGTGTTGAAGGTGTGGAAGAACTCTTCCTGGATACCTTCTTTGCCCACGAGGAACTGGATGTCATCGACCAGCAGCACATCGACGTCGCGATACCGGCGCTTGAACGCCACCCGCCGGTCGTCGCGGAGCGAGTTGATGAAGTCGTTGGTGAATTCCTCGGTGGACACGTACTTGACCCGCATGCCCGGGAAGAGGCGCTGCGCGTAATGGCCCGCGGCGTGCAGCAGGTGCGTCTTGCCGAGTCCGGACTCTCCCCAGATGAACAGTGGGTTGTAGGCCCGGGCGGGGGCTTCCGAGACCGCCACCGCCGATGCGTGCGCGAACCGGTTCGACGCGCCGATGACGAAGGTGTCAAAGGTGTACTTGGGGTTGAGGTTTGCGCCGGTGGCCGGCGGCGTCGAGGTGGGCCGCTCGGCGAAGTACGACGCCCAGTCGCCGGACGGGCGCGTCGACTCCGGCATGTGGGACGGCGCGCGGCCCGCGCCCACGGGGGCGGCCGTGTAGTCGACTGCTGCGGCCGCTCCGGCGATGGGCCGTACGTCGGGAACCGATGTTTCCGCCACCGGCTCGTCGTTGCGCGGGGTGGCGATACGGACGCCGAGATCGACGGGTTCGTCGAGGTGACGGCTGAGAACCGAGCGGATGGTCTCGCGGAGATTGCGTTCGATCTGTTCCTGGACCAGCGCCGTCGGCACGGTCAGCAGGGCGAAGCCTTCGGTGAGGGTCAGGGGTCGAACCAGTGACAGCCACGCCTTCTGCTGGCGTGTCAGTGGTTCGTGGTCGCGTGCGGCTTCGTCGTCGTTGAGTTCGGCGACGACCTGTTGCCACACTTCGCCGAAAGTGTCTCGGTCTGAAGTCACGGGGCTGGCCTCCTGGTCCGGAAAACTACCAGCGTTCACGAGCGCGGTGGCATCTGCGCCGGAGTCCCCGTCTCTCCACAGGGTTATCCACACCTGTGTACAAAGGTGACGAACTGGGGACTTCGGTCGGAGCCAGGTCCTCGAGGATCTACCTCGACGGGAGGGGTGGCCGACGCTGTGAGTGAACGTAACAGAGGTCGGGGAGGGCCACAAAGCGATCGGGACGTTTGACTCGATTCTGCTGACAATCTTGCGTTCGTGGCCCAGAACACACTGGTCGCGAACGGTCACCGAGAACGGACGTCGCCGTTTGATTTGGACGCCCGGTGTCAGTAGTCTCGACTGGTCATCCAGGTTGCGGATTTGCGCGGCGAACTTCCGTGTTCGCCGAGTCATCACCGACACCAGTTCGGCACCGTCCTGGATCAACAGACCAACGACAACATGTGGGTCATGCCCGGGTAACCGGCGTGCCCACAGGGAGCACAAGGAGTCACCGTGGCCAAGGGCAAGCGTACTTTCCAGCCGAACAATCGTCGTCGCGCGCGCGTGCACGGATTCCGTCTGCGCATGCGGACCCGCGCCGGACGTGCGATCGTCAGCGGCCGTCGTTCCAAGGGCCGCGCGAAGCTCACCGCCTGATCGTCGGCTCTCACCGGGTCCCGTACGGGGCCCGGTCAGCTGTTCGATGACTGCGCCCCTTCATCGGATCTCACGGGGATCCGACTTCTCTCGCACCCTCAAGTCCGGTGCGCGGGTGAACAGTCGTGACTTCGTCGTCCATCTCGCGATGGTCGGTCGTGAATGGCCCGACCCCCGCAGCCTTCGACGGGACGTGGCGATGTCCGGTGGTCCCTGGTTCGGTCTCGTGGTCAGCAAATCCGTCGGCAATGCGGTGACGCGCCATCTCGTCGCCCGCCGACTGCGCGCGGCATTCGCCGGCGCATCGCATCTGCTTCCCGACGAGACCTATGTGGTCGTCCGTGCCCGCCGAAGCGCGGCCGAGCGATCCAGCGACGAGCTCGCCGACCAGCTCCGCGACGCGTTCACCAGTCGTCGTGTCCTCGCCCTGTCCGAGGCCGTCGCGGCGTCGGCCGACGGAGCGGGACCGCGGTGATGGGCAACACCGACACCACGCCGTCACTTGAGACCGAGGCGGATTCGACGACTCCGCACGCGGCCTCGAGCGGAACCGGCGCGCGCCTGTGGCGCGGACTCCGCCTCCTCCCCCGCCGCACCGTCATCTTCCTCATCGAGCTGTACCGCACCTGGGTGTCGCCGATGCGTCTGCCGTCCTGCCGGTTCGAACCCACCTGCTCGGGATATGCGGTCGAGGCACTGGACCGGCACGGCTTCCTCTACGGCTCGGTGCTGTCGGTCATCCGGCTCGCGAAGTGCGGGCCCTGGCACAAACCCGGTTACGACCCGGTTCCCGAACGCGGCTTCGGCGAACTGTGCCGCGACCTGTGGCGCTCGGCGACCGGCACACACCGACCTCGAAACCATCAGCACGCGTCCGGCGAGACGCGTGCTCTGTGAGTACAACAAGTGAGGGGTAACTGACCCGTGCTCGACTTCATCTATTACCCGGTCTCCGGGATCATGTGGGTCTGGCATTGGCTCTTCAGCCATGTCACACCGAACTCCCCCGGTGGCGACGGCATCGCCTGGGCCCTGTCGGTGGTGTTCCTCGTGTTCACCCTGCGTGCGATTCTCTACAAGCCCTTCGTGAAGCAGATCCGCACCACGAAGAAGATGCAGGAGATCAACCCGCAGCTCCAGGCGATCCGTAAGAAGTACGCCAAGGATCGGGTCAAGATGACCGAGGAGATGCAGAAGCTGCAGAAGGAGCACGGGTTCAACCCGATGCTCGGCTGCCTGCCGATGCTGCTCCAGATCCCGGTCTTCATCGGTCTGTTCCACGTGCTGCGCTCGTTCAACCGTATGGGCACCGGCATGGGTCAGCTCGGCATGAGTGCGGCAGAGACCCGGTCCCAGGGCAACTACGTGTTCAGCGCCGAACAGGTGCAGAACTTCCTCGACGCCCGCCTCTTCGGTGTCCCGCTGTCGTCCTACCTCGTCGAGCCGGCGACCGAGTTCCAGGCCTTCGTCGAGCCCGGCTCCCCCATCGACTTCACGCGCCCGCAGATCGCGTTCGTCGTCATCCCCATGATGATCGTCGCCTCCATCGCGACGCACCTGAACTCGCGTGCGTCGGTTGCCCGTCAGCCCGAAGCGGCGCTGGAGAATCCGCAGACCCGGATGATGAACAACCTCGCGCTGTACGTCTTCCCGATCGGCATCCTCGTGACCGGTCCGTTCTTCCCGGTCGCCATCCTCCTGTACTGGATGAGCAACAACATCTGGACCTACGGTCAGCAGCACATCGTCTTCGGGCACATCGCCAAGGAAGAGGAAGAGGCCAAGCTCCTCAAGCAGGAGAAGCTGAAGGCCAATGCGCCGAAGCCGGGCGCGCGACCCGACCGGAAGAAGAAGCCCGCGGCGACGAACACCAACGGCGCCGACTCGACGAACGTCTCCCTCTCGAAGGACGGATCGTCGGACAAGGCCGGGACCGACGGTGTCGACGCAGATGCATCGCCCGACGAGTCGACGACCGCCGCAGCGGACACCGGGGCGGGAGCCAAACCCAAGCCGGGTCAGAAGCCCACACGCCCCGGTGCCGGCGCCGCACCGGGCAAGAAGCAGAACCACAACCGCGGAAGCCGTTCGACGGCCAAACGCGGAAACAAACGCGGTGGCAAACGATGACCGCCCCAGACTTGTTCGATGAAGCACAGAAGTTAGGTGAATGAGATGACAGCAGAGACTGCAACTCAAGCCGGTACGGACGCCGAGACCACGGCGGGATCCCAGACCGAGGACCAGGCCGACACGTCTTCGTCGGCCGCCGGCGACGACGGTGCGGTGGCGGAGAACGCCGTCACGGAAGCGGTGCATAGCGACGCCGATGATGACGCCGCGGACGAGACCGACGTCGACGACGACTCCGATGACGACGACTCGGATGAGGACGAAGACGACGAAGACCGTCTGGTCGAAGAAGGCGAGATCGCCGGCGACTACCTCGAGCAGCTGCTCGACGTCCTCGACTTCGATGGTGACATCGACCTGGATGTGGATGGCGACCGAGCAGTCGTCAGCATCGATGGCGGCGACGACCTGACGAAGCTCGTCGGGCGCAAGGGTGAGGTCCTCGACGCGCTCCAGGAGCTGACCCGCCTTGCGGTCCAGCAGGCGACAGGTGAACGCAGCCGCCTGATGCTCGACATCGCCCGTTGGCGGGCTGATCGCCGCGATCGACTGGCTCGCCTCGGTCGTGAGGTCGCCGAGCGAGTCCTGTCGTCCGGCGAGCGCGAAGCGCTGGATCCGATGACTCCGTTCGAGCGGAAGATCGTGCACGATGCGGTCGCGGTCGTCGACGGCGTCGTCAGCGAGAGCGAGGGTGCAGAGCCGAAACGTCGCGTGGTGGTCCTCCCCTCGTAGCAAGTACTCCCCTCCCCCACGGAGGTGAACAGGCCCCGACCGTCTCGGTCGGGGCCTGCTTCGTCTCCGGGTAGTGCTTGGTTGTGTGCCGCGATAGCGGGTGGCGTTTCGACGGCGTTGCGCGCTGTGGGCTACTTACACGGTTGTTGTTTCACGTGAAACACGACTCGTCCGCTGAGGCGGCGCACAGAACGGATGCGCGCGGGGCGTTGATGTGCACGATCGAGTCGACGGTCGGCGCCCCTTGCAACTCGGGTTGCGGTCAAACGTCCCGGGATGTCGCCGACGGAATGCGTAACCGTCACCTTCGGATGCCTCGATCCCCCGCGCCCGGTGGCCGACTCAGTCGGCGACGTTGGTGCACATGGCGGTAGCGCCAACTCGCACCATGGACGTCCTCGTAGCGCGGTGGATGGCCACGTGTGCCGGACGCGACGAGAGAGCCCAAAGCCGTTCATTGCCCGGACCGGGTCGAGGCCCGTTCGGTCGAGCGGCTGCCGAGTTGCAGTCTCGGCGGCCGCTGTGACGCCAGGGCAGTTCCGGGTGTTGGCAGCGCGGACCGCGGCAGTGACTCTCCGGCGGGTTGGGATACCCGCGCCACGCGTCGCCACTGGCCAACGACACCGCTCGCTGCTCGGTCCGGGACGCAAACTGGTCGAATTGTCACGTGACGCTTCCTTCCGGGACCGGAGTGTCAATCGAAACGGTCGTCATCAGACCCTTCGAGGCTCGCTTCGCTCGCACCTCAGGGAGCTGGGTGGCGCAGGGCTCGCACGTCACTATCTTCAGCCTGGCGACTGTTGTGGACCATGGAAGAACACTCGTGAACATCCGAGTCCGTGCTCCCCTGGTCCGAATGAACGACCTGCTCCCTGAGGGCGTCCGGAGCTTGCGGAGGGCGCGTCTAGTTCCGCCCCTACGGAGTGTCCGGAGCTTGCGGAGGGCGCGGCAAACCTGCGCTCCTTGAGGAGGGCCCGGAGCTTGCGGAGGGCGCGTCGCCTCCCGTGCCCTGAGGAGCGTCCGGAGCTTGCGGAGGGCGCGTCACCCCCTGCTCCCTGAGGAGGCCGGAGCTTGCGGAGGCCGTCACGAAGGGTCTTCGCAACCCGGCCCACCAAGACCCTTCGTGCCGCTCGCAAGCTCGCTCCTCAGGGAGCGGGTGGTGCCGCTCGCAAGCTCGCTCCTCAGGGAGCAGGTGGTGCCGCTCGCCAGGTCGCTCCTCAGGGAGCGGGTGGTGCCGCTCGCCAGGTCGCTCCTCAGGGAGCGGGTGGTGCCGCTCGCCAGGTCGCTCCTCAGGGAGCAGGTGGTATCGCTCCCGAGCTCGCTCCTCGGTATCTGCGGCCTGGCGGCCGTCGTGGGCTACGAGGGAACCACCGCTCCCTGAGGAGGCCGGAGCTTGCGGAGGCCGTCACGAAGGGTCCTGGCGAGATGCGTCGCGAATCTATCGAGGCTCGTCGATCTCGACCGCGCTTCTTCGTCGCTTGTTGGGCCTGGCGGCATGTGCTTCTGGCCCCAGGGCCAGAGATCTAGCGGATCTCTCGGACCAGGGAGCGGGAGGGGGCGAAAGCGACGCAGATGTCGATCGCGGGTTCGACGGGACGTTGCGCTCAGTTCCGCCGGTTTGTCGTCGAATCACATCGATGTGTTTCACGTGAAACATCGCGCTAGGACCCGATGTGCACCGACCTGCCAGAGGGTTGGGTTTCACGTGAAACACTGTCTAGGTATCCCACTCGAACGGAGGCGAAGTGCCGTCTGACGCACAACCCGGGCACGAGCACGATCTTGATGCGTTGGCGGTTCCGCCAGACATCGCGACTGATGTCTTCGGTGAGCGGGTGGCGCTGGCGGTGGACTACTGGCGCGTCCTCGCCACCGACGGGATCGACCACGGACTCATGGGGCCGCGAGAGGTCCCGCGACTGTGGGATCGTCACATCCTCAACTGCGGCGTACTCGGTGAGCTCATCTCCGACGGATCGCGCGTGATCGACATCGGCAGCGGTGCCGGCCTCCCCGGCATCCCCCTCGCCATTGCACGTCCGGATCTCTCGATCACGCTCATCGAACCGCTACTCCGGCGCAGTACCTTCCTGGACCGTGCTGCTGCCGCGCTCTCGTTGGACAACGTGATCGTGATCCGAGGGCGAGCGGAAGAGAAGGCGGTACGCGCCGTCGTCGAGCCCGCCGATGTGGTGACGTCGCGAGCAGTCGCGCCGCTCGAACGGTTGGCGAAATGGTCCGCTCCCCTGGTCCGTCCCGGAGGCCAGATGATCGCGATCAAGGGGTCGTCAGCCGCCGAAGAGATCGAACGCGATCGGGCGGTGGTCGGGCGCTCTGGGATCACAGAACTGACGGTTCACACGTGTGGCGATCGCGTTCTCGAGACGCCGACGACCGTGATCGTGGGAACGAAGACCGAGCGGTCGCGCGGTGGCCGTTCCGGACGGCGCTGAGGAGGCGATCGGATTGGTGTGGAGTCCGCGGAGGGCGCAGAATAGGAAGCGTTCTGTCGGCACCCCCGAAGGTGCTGCAATGGACGCTTCCGCGACCGTAGGGTCGGCAGCTACAGCCGCCGGCGGTACGGACGCGAGTCCGTACGAGGTCGGTCAAAGGAGTCCACGCGTGGTCGATCAAGACCCGAATGTTTCACGTGAAACTGCGGCAGGGGGTCACCCCGGAGTTGACGGCCAGCCCTTCGCCGACACCCCAATAGCCATGGCCGCCGAGCGCGCGAGTCAGGTACTGACTCCCGGGGGTGCGGGGCAACTACCCAAACCGCCGCATACACGGATCATGACCGTCGCCAATCAGAAGGGCGGCGTCGGGAAGACCACGACGACCGTCAACCTTGCGGCGGGACTCGCGCTGCGCGGTCTTCGCGTTCTGGTTGTCGATCTCGACCCCCAGGGCAACGCCAGTACCGCGCTCGGCATCGATCATCGCGCAGAGGACATCGCATCGGTGTACGAGTTGTTGCTCGGTGAAGTGACCCTCGAGGAAGCGATCCAGGAGTCGCCCAGCCAGCGCGGCCTGTTCTGCGTGCCTGCGACTCTCGATCTGGCCGGCGCCGAGATCGAACTCGTGTCGCTGGTGGCCCGCGAGAATCGGTTGCGTAATGCGCTCGCCGACGATGTGCTTGCCAAGTACCAGATCGACTACGTGTTCATCGACTGTCCCCCATCACTGGGTCTGCTGACCGTCAACGCGATGGTGGCAGCCCGTGAGGTTCTCATCCCGATCCAGTGCGAGTATTACGCACTCGAGGGCGTCGGACAGCTGCTGCGCAATATCGAACTCGTACAGGCGCACCTCAACCGTGAGCTCCACGTCTCCACGATCGTGCTGACGATGTACGACGGCAGGACGAAACTGGCCGACCAGGTGGCCGAAGAAGTGCGGCGTCACTTCGGCGACAAGGTGCTGAGCACGATCATCCCGCGGAGCGTCAAGGTGTCCGAGGCCCCCGGCTACGGGATGACGATCATCGAGTATGACCCCGGCTCTCGCGGCGCAATGAGTTACCTCGATGCCGCACGCGAACTGGCGTTGCGGGCTGCCGAGGGGGCGCCGGCGTGATCCGGTATCGCCTCGGTTCACGTGACACGCCGACTCACGACCATCATCGCGAAAGGGAGCACCAATGAGTCAACGAGACGCCGCTCAGCGCCGGGGTGGACTCGGACGAGGGCTCGCGGCGCTGATTCCGACGGGGCCTGCCGACGACCAATCGGGCGCCCCGCGCCTCGGCAACGCCGCAGCGGATGTCGTCATCGGCAAGGGTCCGACGACAGCTGATGATGGCGTCAAGACCTCGTCGACTGCCGCTACGCAGGCGACCGGGACGCAACCTCTCAGCCCGGAAGAGGCGGGCGCGGTGTACCGCGAGTTGCCCCCGAAGGAGATCCAGCCGAATCCCAGTCAGCCCAGAACCGTCTTCGATGACGAGGCGATGGCGGAGCTCGTGCACTCGATTCGAGAGTTCGGGCTGATGCAGCCCATCGTGGTGCGCCGACTCAAGCAGCCCACCGCGGATGGGATCGCCTATCAGATCGTCATGGGTGAGCGCCGGTGGCGGGCAAGCCAGGAGGCAGGGCTCGAGGCCATCCCCGCGATCGTGCGGGAGACGCCTGACGGTGACATGCTGCGCGATGCGTTGTTGGAGAACATCCACCGTGCGCAGCTCAACCCACTCGAAGAAGCGGCGGCCTATCAGCAGCTGCTCGAGGAGTTCGGTGTGACGCACGAGGAGCTCGCCTCTCGCCTCGGCCGTTCTCGCCCGCTGATCAGCAACATGATCCGGTTGCTCAAACTCCCGATTCCGGTGCAACGCCGGGTCGCGGCGGGGGTGCTGTCGGCCGGCCATGCCCGCGCTCTCCTGTCCCTCGAGACCGGAAGCGACGCTCAGGAAGCTCTCGCGGCGCGGATCGTCGCCGAAGGGTTGTCGGTGCGGGCGACTGAAGAAGCTGTCACGCTCGCCAATCGTGGCGACGGTCCGGAAGCGAAATCTCCGTCGGCACCGAAACGCCGTCCGATGCAGATGCCAGGCCTCCAGGATCTCGCGGAGAGACTGTCCGACAGTCTGGACACCAGGGTTACAGTCAGTCTAGGGAAAAGAAAAGGCAAGATCGTGGTGGAGTTCGGCTCGGTCGACGACCTGGAACGCATTGTCCAGTTCATCGATCCGAAGAAGTGAATTTCGACGCGGGATTTCCGGTACCACCTAGACGCGGAAGTAATGTCACAGTGACGATTGACGTAGCCAGCGGGCGCTTGTACAGCGAAAGCTGTTGTTGCGCTGCTACATTCGGCATCCGTGGAATTCTCGACCGGGGCGCATCGACATGAGTGTGTCCGTCACTCGGTTGGAACTGGGATCCTTCGCGTCGCTCCCCCGCCACACCCGCAATTGCGTCTTCTGGGAAGTCGAGCCCGTGGCGCAGACAAGCCGCGGCACGGCACCGGGCCCCGGCGATCTCGAACCCTACGAGAGCGAGTTCGACAAGGAGGCGTGGATCTCGGGTCTTCTCCTCGATTGGGGTGCGTGCGGGCAGGTCGCGATCGAGTCGAGCACGAACACTGTCATCGGTACAGCCTTCTACGCGCCGCCCAATCGTGTTCCGCGGTCGCAGCACTTCCCTACGTCGCCGGTCAGCCACGACGCCGTGCTGCTCACCAGCATCCGTACCGAGCCCGGCCACGACGAAGTCGCCACCATCCTGCTGGACGCGGTGCTGGGCGACCTGATCCGACGAGGCGTCCGGGCGGTCGAATCGTTCGGTCTGGTACGGAACGGGTCCGGCGCGGATCCCTTTGTGCTCGCCGGGAGCGCGGGTGGGGTGGCCGACGATCTCGAGCTCTGGTCGGATGAGGCGATCGTCGAAGTCGCGCGTGAGATCCTCGACGACCCACAGGCCGATCTCTGCACGAACTGTATGAATGACGCGTCGTTTCTGAAAGATTCCGGGTTCGACGTCGTGTCGTCGCACCAGAGGTTCCCGCGTTTCCGACTGGAGCTCGACGAAGGACTCGGCTGGAAGGTCGAGGTCGAAAGTGCGCTGCAGAAACTGGTGGTGATGGCCGAGATGGATCTGGCCGGTCGGCAGCGGACGGCGGTCCCGGTGGGAACCGGGCCGCAGCGGATCAGCGGGAGCTGTTCTCCGCGGCCAGCAGATCCGCGAAAGTATAAGTGCCCGTAGGACGATCGTCCTGATCGAGCAGGTACAGTCGCTTCACCGCCACCACGATGGCGTCGGCGATGACGTTGCGCCAATCCGAATCCGCAAGCACTGCAGCGTCGTTCGGGTTCGTGATGTAACCGACGTCGATGAGGGCCACGGGCATCTTGGTGAGCCGGAGAACGTCCCATGTGCGCTCGTGGGTCCGGCAGTCCGACAACGGCGTGCGTGCCGCGATCTCCCGCTGGATGAAGCCGGCAAGGTTGCGCCCGATCGTCGAGTACGAGTCGTTGTTGCCGAAGTAGAACGACGCGACACCATTGGCGCGCGCGTTCCGGTAATGGCCGCAGCGGAGCGAGATCATCAGGTCGGCGTCCATCAGATTCGCGACGCGAGCGCGCTCGTCGTCCCCGGGACGTCCCCGACCGTCATGCGACAGGAACGTCTGCATTCCGGCGGCCGCCATCCGGCCTTCGAGACGAGCACCCAGGTCCCACAGCAGTTCCGACTCGCGATCGGCGACCTCACCCGTCGACAGAGCGTGGAGTCCACCGGAGCCGGGGTCGATGAGGATCCGCTTCCCGGACAGTTGCGGTCCGGAACGACGGACGTGCTCTTCTTCGCGGATCGCGTACGGCGAACCCCCGGTCACTCTCGTGCCGAGGCGCTCCAGCGAACGCAGGGTGGCCGGACCGCAGATGCCGTCGGAAGCGAGACCGTATTCACTCTGGTAAAGGCACACTGCGTTATGAGTGGTGAGGCCGAAGACGCCGTCGACCAGCGACGTGAAGTAACCGAGGTTCTGCAGCCGGCTCTGCAAGGTCGCGACATCGTCGCCGACCATGGGCGCCGACAGCTGATACGAGAGCACTCGAGCGCCGAGTCGGTAGGACGCCTCGCGCAGGACGCGGTAGGTGGCCGGACCGACGATGCCGTCGACGATCAGGCCGCGCTCCTGTTGAAACGCACGGACGGCCCGGTCACACGCCTCGTCGAAGACGGCTTCGGGTGGATTCCACCCGTTCGCCGGCCCACCGTGTGTGGCGCTGGAGGATCCATCGTCGGGCAACAGACCACGTCCGACGAGGATGGCGCGGATCTCGGCCACCGCCGAGCCGTGATCACCAAGTCGGAACAATGGCATCTGGTCACCCCTCGTACGAATCGCGGCAGGTGCGGCTCTGCGCGATGTCCGATGTAGCCAAGTGGTACACCGGTGAAACGTCAGCCTGCATTCTCGCAGCTGGACTTCACTACACCAAACTGCACGGAGCCGAATCGGTGTGATCCCGCGTGCAGGGGTCTCCGGTCGAGACCACGGCCGACACTACCAACGCAAACAGTCCGCGGGTGGAACGGCAACGTCGTTCACCCGTCGGACTGTCGCGTCGATGTGCGTGAAATCGCAGGTCGTCAGGCCGACTGGCCGACGACCGAGTCGAGCTCACGAAGCAGGGCGGCCTTGCCCTTGGCGCCGACGATCGTCTTCACCGGCTGACCCTTGTCGAACAGGATCATCGTCGGGATGGACATGATCTGGAAGTCACGCGCGGTCGACGGGCTCTCGTCGACATCGAGCTTGGCGACCGTCAGCTTGTCGCCGTGGTCGCGAGCGATCTCCTCGAGAACCGGAGCGACCATGCGGCAGGGACCGCACCAGGTGGCCCAGAAGTCCACCAGAACCGGCTTGTCGGCGCCGAGAACGGCGTCCTTGAACGTGGTGTCGGTGACGGCAACGGTGTGTGCACCCATGATCTGATCTCCTTGGTCGGACCGGGCCGGGTGGCCCAGGTGGTGAGTGGTTGACGGTTCAGGCGGGTGCCTGAACAGCGTCGATCTCGGAAACGGAGGCCGCCTCGGCATCGTCCACGCTGAGGTCGGCTGCCTCACCCTGCTCGGCCAGCCAGCGCTCGGCGTCGATGGCCGCCGAACAACCACTGCCCGCGGCGGTGATGGCCTGTCGGTAGGTGTGGTCCACGAGGTCCCCGGCGGCGAACACGCCGGGAAGAGAAGTGAGGGTCGTACGTCCCTGAACCAGGACGTAACCCTCGGGATCCAGGTCGACCTGCCCGCGGACCAGCTCGCTGCGCGGATCGTGGCCGATCGCGACGAACATGCCGGTCACATCGAGGGTGCTGACCTCGCCGGTGCGCGTGTCCTCGACCTTCAGGCCCGACACCGAACTGTCGCCGACCACGGACTGCACCGCGGCATTGGTGACGAAACGGATCTTGTCGTTGGCACGTGCGCGCTCGAGCATGATCTTCGACGCCCGGAACTCGTCACGACGGTGGACCAGCGTGACACTTCGCGCGAACTTGGTCAGGAACGTGGCCTCTTCCATCGCGGAGTCGCCGCCGCCGATGACGGCGATGTCCTGGTCCTTGAAGAAGAAACCGTCACAGGTGGCACAGGCCGACACACCGCGGCCGAGGAGCTGCTGCTCCCCCTCGATGCCGAGATAGCGCGCCGCCGCGCCCATGGCGAGGATGACGGCGCGGGCCCGGTAGATCTCCCCGCCGACCTCGACCTCCTTGATCCGGCCGGTCAGCCGAACGGTGTCCACGTCCTCCATGCGCAGGTCGGCGCCGAAGCGGATGGCCTGCTCACGCATCTCGTCCATCAACGCCGGACCCTGGATACCGGTCTGGAAACCGGGGAAGTTCTCCACCTCGGTGGTCGTCATCAGGGCGCCACCGAACTGGGTGCCCTCGAAGACGATAGGAGATAGCTCGGCGCGCGCGGCGTAGATCGCTGCGGTGTACCCGGCAGGACCAGATCCGATGATGATCAACTCGTGGATCTGCTGGGTCTCTGGCTGGCTCACTTGTCCTCCGTGCTGTGGGTTTAGCGAGACCCGCCCAGTCCAGGCGGGTCACGGCTGCTTCAACACCAGGGTAGGCGGAGATGTTCCCGCGGACGCGACGCGTGCCCCGGTCGGTCGGCGCAACCATGGGCTCGCGACGTGCCGGTCACCCGCCGACGATGCCCCGTGAGATCAGCGCCGGATTTCCCAGGTCACAGTCGAGGCCGACGATCAGCGCGTCGAAACGTCCTGCCACGCCCGTCGACAAGAGAATCGCGGCGGCCCCGGTGCCGTCGACGAGGACGCGACCGGAACCCACGATCACCACCTCGACCGGTACCAGGTGCGCGGCGGTGCAGCGGCGGAGCGCCTCCACGGAACCGAACGGTGCTCCGTCGGTTCGCCCGAGGACCGAGAGTGCGGTCGCGACGTCGGCGGGACCTGCCGGGGTCGGGACCGACGACGACTGAGCGCGCGGTGTCTGCCCGGGATTGGTCGCGTCGGGCGCCGAGACCAGCCGCAGTATTCCGACCGTTCCGACCGCGCCGACGACGACTGCGGCGGCAGCCAGCAACAGACGGCCGGCCATTCGACGGTCGTCGCGCGATCGGGAGCGGGCGGGTCGACGCCCGCGGCGTGCGGCCGAGATGTCGACCGGTGCGGGATCCCGGCCGAGCGCGGCGAGGGTGGTCGCGACGTCGGCGCGGACCTGGTCGGGAACGGGTGCGGGCGCCGGACCGGCGGAGCGCAGATCGTCGGAGGTGTGATCCAGCGCGGCCAGGATCGATTGTGCGGCAACGTCATCGACGATGCGGGAATGGATATGTGCGGCTGTCCGGTCGGGCAGTGCACCGGCGTGCAGGTCGGCGAGGATCTCCGCCGAATACGGCGGGTCCGGTAGATCGCCGGTCTCGTGGTCGTCTGGTCCCCGAGGGGTCATGGTGTCAGTCTTCCATTCCGGGGGATGGCGGGCGTTCGTGGAGTTCGGCTCGGTTCGGCGTGGTTCACGAGCGGAGTCGGGTCAGAGGAGGCGGTCTCCTGGTCGCGATCCGTCGGATACTTGGACGCGGCCCGCCCCGGTTCGGTTCCCCCCGGCCGCGATCTGTCGGGAACGGGATGGACCAGTCGGGGTGATGGCGGGTCAGCCGCTCCGCAGATGTCCGAGGACCTGGGCGAGTTTGAGGCGGCCGCGAGCGCATCGACTCTTGATCGTGCCCTCGGCGACACCGAGGATCTCGGCCGCTTCGGCGACCGTGTAACCCTCGATGTCGACGGCGACGATGGCCGCCCGTTGCCCTTCGGGGAGGACGTGCAGCGCCCGCCCGATCGACACCGACAGGTCGACGGCGGCGATGTCGTCGGTGGTGTCGGCGATGGAGACCACGTCCCATTCCGGCAGCGGCACGGTTCTGCGGACCTTGTTCCGTCGGATGCGATCGAGGCCGGCGTTCACGACGATCCGGTGCAGCCAACTCGTCACCTTGGCATCGGACCGGAAGTCGTGTGCGGTCCGATGCGCGGCGAAGAGGGCGTCCTGCAACGCGTCTGCGGCATCCTCCGGATTCTGGCTGGTCCGCAGCGCCACCGACCACAGGTAATCGAGATGGCGGCTGATGAGATCGGAGAAGGCGTGTGGGTCGCCGGCGAGGTGAGCGTGCAGGAGCTGCTCGTCGCTACGCGTGTCGATCGCGTCGTTCCCCCCGGGCATGGGCTGAGAGTAGTGGAGCCGACACCGCGTCATCCGTTGGAGCGACGGCTGTGCACAGCTGTCGCCGGGTGACGGATCTGTCCTCAGGCCGGCCGGTCAGGACTCCAGGCGGGCGCGCACGGCAGCCATCCGCGTCCGCAACTCACTCTCGTCGATGACCCCCCGGTCGAGCAGAGTGTGTGCCAGGGCGACCAGTTGGTTCTCGGGGTAGGGCAGGTCGGCGTAGATGGTCGCCGACAGCCGGTCCTCCTCGTCGCGTCGTTCGACGACGCCGGGGGCACCCGCGTTCACCGCGGTGGCATCGGCCACCCGGTCGAGCGCATCGCAGAGACCGTCGAGGCTTGTCTTCCACGGTGGAACAGGGTTCTCCACACCGTATTTCGCGGTCATCCGGTGCCACACCTGGTTCCGGTCGACGATCTCCTCGAGTGGTCCGTGGGATGATCCGGTGCGTCCGTCCTCGATCATCGGCTACTCCCCCGCCGGGTGGACGGCCGGGCGGATGGCCGAGACGACGTTGGTGGTGACCCCCGGTCTGGCTCACCAACGAAAGTGAAGATGATGGCGCGTCGGGACTGGTGAGACCATCGCAGCACGCCGGGACTGACAACGCGGTGGACGGGACTGGGCGTACAATGGGATACGATGAAATTCCAAGACTCGTCCACAGCTGGTCTGGCTGACCTTATTGCGCAGATCCTGCCGGCCACCCTGTCGGCAGACCTCGCGGCGCCGGCAGCACATGTGGTGGCTCGTGCAGAGGCCATGGGCCTCATCCGGCTAGATGATGGCCACATTTTCGATCACGACACACTGGGGATGGCGCTTCGAGAGTTAGCGACAGCGGGCGTGGGCCGCCACTTGATGGCTGTAGAAGACATCACGGACAATCCGCGCGGCGCGTTAGAAGTTCTCAACCAGGCAATTGTGGCGTCGCCGTATCCGAAAACCGAGTGGGCGTCGGTGACCGATGTGCTTGGCACAGACCTGGCAACCAGGATGGTGGGAATCAGCGATTCGTCGTTACGGCGGTATAGCAGCGGAGACCGTGACACACCTGACGATGTGGCGGCTAGGCTTCATTTTCTGGCCATGGTGATTGCAGATCTGCTCGGATCTTACAACCGATACGGGGTGCGGCGGTGGTTTGTCAGGCCGCGTCGGCCCCTGGGCGGCAAGCCTCCGGCCGAGGTTCTAACTGGTGGTAAGTGGGAACCGGAATCTGCTGCAGCGAGAATGGTCGCAGAGCTAGCCGAATCGTTGACTGGCCTGGGTGCGGTGTGATTGCGTTCCGCAATTACGATGCTCGGTTTCCGTTTCTATGGGAAACTGCCGCTCAGCCTGCGGCGCGTTGGCACGGCGCAGGCGATGGTCCAGTGCAGTACTTCGCGGACACTCCTCACGGAGCGTGGGCGGAATTCATCCGGCATGAGGAGATCACCGAGATCGACGACTTGGCTGGCGTGCATCGCGCAATTTGCGCGGTGGAGATAGACGAAACCGAATGCGAACCAGTCAGTCTGTCGTCGATGCTGTTGAGGGGCGACGAGTCGACGTACCTTGCATGCCAGAATGAAGCGGCACGGATCCGCAGTGACGGCAGTCGTGGCCTCAAGGCGCCTTCGGCCGCACTGAAAGATGGTGGTGCGCATGGTCATTATGTTGACAGTGGGTTACATCAAGGACCAGCGCGTGACGGGTGGGTGTTCGTACTATTCGGTCGCCGCCCAGATTTGATCGGGTGGAAGATATCAACTGACGCGCGACCACCAGCAGAGATTCTCGATCAGGTTAGGCACCTTTCGTAGTTGGCTGCCGCCATGGCACGGCCTGATCGAGTAGAGAATCGCGTACCGCGTTTGCCTCAAGATGGTTCGTCGTCGCTCGCACGGAAGCCACCGCGCTCTATGAATGTGACCGAATCAAGGCGGAGAAGGCGTGTGGGTCGCCGGCGAGGTGAGCGTGCAGGAGCTGCTCGTCGCTACGCGTGTCGATCGCGTCGTTCCCCCCGGGCATGGGCTGAGAGTAGTGGAGCCGACACCGCGTCATCCGTTGGAGCGACGGCTGTGCACAGCTGTCGCCGGGTGACGGATCTGTCCTCAGGCCGGCCGGTCAGGACTCCAGGCGGGCGCGCACGGCAGCCATCCGCGTCCGCAACTCACTCTCGTCGATGACCCCCCGGTCGAGCAGAGTGTGTGCCAGGGCGACCAGTTGGTTCTCGGGGTAGGGCAGGTCGGCGTAGATGGTCGCCGACAGCCGGTCCTCCTCGTCGCGTCGTTCGACGACGCCGGGGGCACCCGCGTTCACCGCGGTGGAGTCGGCCACCCGGTCGAGCGCATCGCAGAGACCGTCGAGGCTTGTCTTCCACGGTGGAACAGGGTTCTCCACAACGTATTTCGCGGTCATCCGGTGCCACACCTGGTTCCGGTCGACGATCTCCTCGAGTGGTCCGTGGGATGATCCGGTGCGTCCGTCCTCGATCATCGGCTACTCCCCCGCCGGGTGGACGGCCGGGCGGATGGCCGAGACGACGTTGGTGGTGACCCCCGGTCTGGGGAGCGCGACGCCGATGAGGCAGTCGCGGGTGATGATCTCCGACAGCTGCTGCTCGGTCCATCCGTCGGTGCCTGCCGGGCGCCGCGGCATCACCATGAAGCGGTGCTTCTGATTGGAATCCTGCACGCGTACGGACACACCCTCCGGGAGCTGGAGTCCGAACTCGGACAGCACCTGTCGCGGCCACCGCACCATCCGGCGACGGTAGTTCGGCGTTCGGTACCACTCGGGCGAGTTCCCCAGGATCGGGCGCGGATAGCACGAGCACAGCGCACACACGATCACATGATGGATCGTGGGGGTGTCGGCGAGGATCTCGAAAGCCGTGAAATCGCTGGGTGTTCCGAAACCGGTCGGTTCGAGCCAGTCGACGCCGACCTCCTTGCTGGCGGCCATCGGGTCGTCGAGTGCCAACCGCTCGAACTCGGGGTCGAGCCAGGCCCGGGCGACGAGCGTCGCCGCGGGCGTCGGCCCGATCTGTTCGGCGAACTCGGTGAAGCGGCGGTGCTCCTCGGCGGTGAAGAGTCCCTTTTCGATGCACAGCTCACGCAGCGCGATCTCGAGTACCTCGAAGTCGGTGATCTCGTCGACCATCGGCTTGACCGTCCGGTCGTGGTCGTGGTCGTGGTCGTGGTCGTAGTGATCGTCGCTCATCGGCGGTCGTCCTCTCCGCCGGCGGATTCGAGCCAGCGTTCGGGGATCTCGGTCTGCAGGGTGTCGTCGGCGGGCCCGGTGTAGCCGTGCCAGAGGTCGCCCATGGTGAACCGGACCACGTAGAACCACTCCGGTTGGGCGTCAGAGAGACCCCAGGTCTCGTCCTCGGGCGCTGGGCTCTCGTAGGCGACGGCCGCGACCTCGCCGACCGCGCCCCGGACGTATTCCGGTGTCCGCGTGTACAACAGGACGGGCAGCTCGCGGACCCGGACCCGGTCCCCGATGCCGAATGCGGCGTCGCCCGCCCGCCCGGCGTAGATCTGCGGGTCGCCGATTCCGATGGCGTGCCGGTGGTGTGTGTTCCGCGGGACGTCGGATCCGTCTCCGACGCTGCGCGGGCGGGCCTCGAGACGCCGGCCGTCCAGGCCGCCCGCGTATCGCTCCCGGACCTCGAGCATGCGTTCACTGAGCTCGCCGAGCGCGATGTGGTGCTTCTCGACGAGAATTCTGGCGACCGCCAGCAACCAGCGTCCGTAGTACGGGATTCCGAGGTAGACCGCGCGACCGACGTCGACGTTGCCGATCCGACGCCGCTCTTCGGACAACCAGATTCCGCGCCAGGCGAGCACCTCACACATGACATAGGTCATGTGCTCCCATTCTTCGTACGCCTTGCCCTCGTAGGTGATCGGTGCGTCGGGCTCACCCCCGACGTCGTGCACCGGCTTCATGTAGGCGACGAATCGATCGTGGTCGAGGAGATCGGGCGTGGGGGCATCCGGCAGCTCGGGATACGAGGACTTAAGTCGCGCAACGAGTTCGAGCTGTCTCGCACGTTCTTCGGCAGTGCTCACCGGACACCTCCCGGGCCCCTGTCCGACCGTCGCAGCGCAGTTGCAGGAGAACTTACACGCCGGCCGCGGGGTTCAGGAGCGTTTTTCGGCACGCCCTTGCTCCCCGATCCGAACGAACGACAGACCACTGGCCCGCTCTGCTCCGTGAGGAGCGCCTAGAGCTTGCGGAGCTTGCGACCAACCCCTGCTCCCTGAGGAGCGCCCGGAGCCTGCGGAGCGGGCGACCAACCCCTGCTCCCTGAGGAGCGCCCGGAGCTTGCGGAGGGCGCGTCTCGAAGGGTCAGGTCAGAAGCCGGCCGTAGGCGGCGACGAAGAGCTCCACACAGACGTCGAGGATCTCGTCGAGCGCATAGCGTTCCGCGTCGGCCTCCCCCGCACCGGCGACGTACCAGTCGACGAGAAGCTGGGTGACTGCTCCGACCAGGCCCACCGACGCCAGCCGTTCGCGGTCCGACGTCGGTCGCGAGCCACGAGCGAGTGCCAGGATGAGCGCGGCCCAGTCGTGGATCGCGCGCATGCGGACCTGCTCGATCTCCGGGGACACACCCACCACTTCGACGAGCATCACACGCGCGCGCCGGGGATCGTCGGCGAGGCAGGACATGAACGCCCCGAGAGCCGCTCGTGTGACCTCCGGAACACGCTCGGCGGCAACGCCTTCCGCCGAGTCCGATGATCCGGGGGCGGCGCCGGCGATCTCCGCTGCGGCATCGACGGTCGCCGCCCGGACGAAGTTGACGCAGTCGTCGTACACGGCGACGAGCAGGGCGGCGCGGTCGGTGAAGGACTCGTAGAAGTATCGCTGCGTCAGCCCGGCGAGGTCGCAGATCCCCTTCACCGACACGTTCGTGTATCCGTCGGTTCCGAAGGCGTCGAGCCCGGCCGCGATCAGAGCGGCTCGACGGCGTTCTCTCCGCTGCGTCGGATCGGCCCCGCCATAGCGTCGCCCGGGCGGGGTCGCCGTCGACGGGGTCGGGTCCGGCACGGCTGTCACGCGAGCTCCCTCCCGGGTCTTTACATCAGATCTTCTGACACGTTACCTTGTCAGAAGTAAGTGACATGGCGTCGTGTCAGATATCGCTGTGAGGGGACAATCGTGCTGGAGTTCTTGCCGGAGCCGATGCGTGAGCCGACCGTGCTCGCGATCCCGTTCTTCGTCACCCTGCTGGCCATCGAGTGGTTCGCCGCGGCCAAACTCGAGCACGATGACACCGAGACGGCGCCGCCGGGCGCCTACGACTCGCGGGACGCGCGTTCGAGCGTCTCGATGGGACTGGTGTCGATCGCGACCAGCGCCTTCTGGAAATTCCTCGGCCTCCTGCTGTACAGCGTGCTGTTCGCCTATGTCGCCCCGTGGCAGCTGCCCGCGGACGAGTGGTACACGTGGATGATCGCCTTCCTGGGCGTGGACTTCCTCTTCTACTGGAGTCATCGCGTCTCGCATCGGGTCCGCCTGGTGTGGGCGACCCATCAGGCCCATCACTCCAGCGAGTACTTCAACTTCGCGACGGCGCTGCGGCAGAAGTGGAACATCAGCGCCGCGGTGCTGATGTGGATCCCCCTACCGCTCCTCGGCATCCCGCCCGCACTGGTGTTCGCCGCCTACTCGCTGAATCTCATCTACCAGTTCTGGATTCACACCGAGCGGATCGGAAAACTGTGGGCACCCGTCGAATTCGTGCTCAACACACCGTCGCATCATCGGGTACACCATGGCTGCGACCCCGAGTACCTCGACCGCAACTACGGCGGGGTCTTCATCCTGTGGGACCGGATGTTCGGCACGTTCGCTCCGGAGATCCGCCGGCCCCGCTACGGCCTGACCAAACCGGTGGACACATACAACATCCTGCGACTGCAGACGCACGAATATGCGGCGATCGCGCGGGATGTGCGCGGTGCGTCGACGTGGCGCGCCCGCCTCGGCTACGTCTTCGGGCCGCCGGGATGGACGCCACGCGACCTGGTCGGAGAGCAGGTGGCGGGGACGACTGGCGCATCCTCGGAACGCATCTGACGGAGCGACCTCAAGGGCGAGGTCGGTCGGGCGCCATATGCGGTCACTGTGCCGATCGTCGTGACGAGTGAGATGAGCGCGGTCTGGATGCCGAGCACCGCCCGTCTGATCGCCAAGCTCATGAGCCAGACCTCAACTCACGCAATCTGGTTCGTGCATCTGAGCCTGCCGCGAACAGGTATCCGAGCCCTGCTGCCACCACCGTCGCCCCGAGAACGGCGCAGCGCCCGAGGCCCCCGGGTCGGTCCTACCCTTCTCGCGTGTCAGGCTGTCGCGTGAGTACCGTAGGGCGGCCGAGGGAACCGTCACGGTCAGATACGGGCGCTCGGTATCAGGATGGCGTATGCCAGTTTCCTCAATTGCCCGTCGATGCCCGGCCGAGAGCGGAGCTCGGGCGACGAGATCACGTGGCCGGCGAACCCGGCCAGAGCCTGCTCCAGAGCCTTGGCATCGGCCTGTGACAGGCTGGGCGTACGCACACGGATGGCAGTGGTCCACTCGGCGGAGTAGTCCGAGGTGGTGCGGCCGAGAGAGATCTGGTCGGCTTCCGGTAGATACACCGCGTCCCGAACTGCCACGGCCAGCACCCGCCCATTGGGGCCCAGCGAGTAGTCGACGAACACGCGCAGGAGCACGTCGAGCGTGTCACCGGCGGCGGCTCCGTCGAGTGCCGCGATCGACGTCCCCGACAAGCCTTCGATGCCTCGACGGATGACCGTCCACAAGATCTCGGTCTTCCCTGCGTGCTCGTGATAGACGGTCGCCACCGAGACGCCCGCGTGGGCGGCGATCTCGTCGATACGAACGTTCCGGAAGCCGCGTACGAAGAACAACTCGGTCGCGGCGTCGAGGATTCGTTCGCGTCGGGCGATCGGACTTCGACGTGATCGTGCGTCATCTGTCCCCACCACAACAGGAGCCGTGGCCAGGTCACAGTCGAGAATCGAGTCCGTGAGCGCTCGCTGGACCTGCATGAGGCGCTTGGCCGACAGTGAGCCACGCATCCGGGCCGTGCTCGAGTACACACTGAGGACAGCGGTCGCGAGTAGTTCCGCGCCCGCCGGGTCGACCGCGGGTCGGGCGGCGCTGATCTTCGCCGCCAGCGTGTCCACGAGTCCCCCGAAGGAGCGATTCAACTCGGACAGGCCCGATCGCTCCAGGTGCAATCGTTCGCGGTTCCAGAGGATGGAGACATCTCGATGCGCGGTCATGTCACCCAATGCGTCGAAGAACAACCCGATTTGCTCCTCGGGAGTGCCACCGCGCTCCTGCGCATCGGCCATGAACCGGCTGACGGTCCGCACCTGCGCGGTCAACGCCTGCGCGAGGATGTCCTGCTTGGACGAGAAATGTCGGTACAACGCAGGCCCGGTCAGTCCGACCGTCGCACCGATCTGTTCCATGCTCACGTTGCGGTAGCCGAACTCCTGAAACAGGCGTGTCGCCTCTCGGACCAGGTGTTCGAGCCGGAGTTCGGGCAGTCGAGCGCTCTTCGCACTCGCGGTGTCTACGGATTTCGACACTGGTGTCGAGGGCAGCGGTACAGGAGACCGCGCCGATGGATCTGCGTCATGACCCGCTCGTACGCGAGTGCCGTCGTCGTTCATACTCGTTGGTCGTAACTCGGACCTCGAGTTGCACGCGCCGATAATCGCGGGGCGCGGTCAGGTGCTCGACCGGTGCGTCAGCCGGCCATCGTGACGCGCGAGATCTCGGCCTGATAGCCGCTTCCCGAACTCGGCAGGCTCGTGAGCCAGACCATGACGTAGCGGGTGGTCGGCGGCTGGGCGATCGGAATCGTGGTGGACGCCTGGTCCACCTGACCCGACGCCACCGTCGTCGTCCGGGCGAACGCCGGACGCGCCGACGGCGACGTACGGATCTCGACGCTGATCCCGGGCGTCGGACTCTCGATGGTGACCGACCGCACCAGGCGTTCCGCTCCGAGGTCGAACATGAGGCCCAGCCCCGGCTTGAGCCCGCCGAAGTCCGGACGCCCGCGATAGTTGTCGGTCTGCCACGGCGGGGCGGCGCCGGTGATCACGTTGCGAACGTTCGCCGAGTTGTCCGGTGTCTGCGCGGAGAAGTCGACGACCGAGACCGACTGCAGCGCAATGGGTTGCGGGGCCGCCGGGGCCGCGGGCGTCGGCGGCGGCTGGGCGCCGGGCGGAGGCGAGGGCTCGGTCGTGGTGAGGATCGAGTCGATGTCGCTCGAGCCGCTGCTGCCGCCGAAGATGTTGGTGGCACCCACGATCAGCGCGATGACGATGAACAGCGCGAGGAGTCCGGCGCCGATGAGCAACGCCAGGTTGCGGCGCGGTGGCTTCTCGTCGCCGCCGGCACCCAGTCGGGGCGCCACGCTCACCGGCGGCGGGGCGTCGGCGTCGGTGATGGCCGGCAACATGTCGGTGTTCAGATCGACGACCGTGGCCTGATCGAGGACGTGCTGGACCGTGGCCGCGGTACGGATCCCGCGGGAACCGTCGAGCGCGCGCGCCGCGACCGCCGAGATCTCGAACGGGATGTCGGGCTTGCTGAGCCGCGGCTCGACCGGTTGTCCGTCCTCACCGGGCGTGGCCACGGGGATCCCACCCACGGGCTCGGTGGAGTCGGCGGTGGTGATCAGCCGGGACCCGTCCGCGGGATCGAGCGCCCAGCGGTTGAGCAGGAGCGCGTACAGCACGGCACCGAGGCCGCGAACATCGGACGCCTTGTCGTCCCCGGCGAGGGTGCCGGGGAACGCCAGCACGGCATTGCCGTCGTGGCTGATGCGGATGCGGTCGGGATGGTCGATGGACAGCGCGCCACCGGAGCGGTGGGCGATCTCGGCGGCCGCGGCGAGTGAACGCACCGCCCGCGCGGCGCCGATCGGCGACGGTCCCGACCCGGCGACATCCGCCAGGGACGATCCGGGCACCCATTCGGCGACGACGATGCCGCCCGACGATCCGCGGACGACGTCGAGGACCCGTGCCACCCCGTCGGAGTTGATCTGGCCCAGGCGCAGGGTGCGCGACAGCACGGCCTGCGGTCCCTGATCGGACATCTTGGCGGCCTGACCACGCTCGGGCGGCGGTGCGAGCTGCTCGGCGTCGACGAAGGTCAGCGCGACCTCACGGTCGAGGTTGATGTCCTGGGCCCGCCAGAACTGCAGACCGCGGGTGCCGCCGTGCTGCTCGAGCAGTCGGTACCGGCCGCCGGCGACCGCAGCACCGGGGATGAGGCGTGGTCCGCGCCGGCGTGGGCTCGCCGCGCTGTCGGCCGCACCGGTCTCGGCGGCGGGAGTCGGGGTCGGTGGAGTGGGTGCGTCGCCGGCTCTGGGCGCGGCGGGCGGCCCGGTGGCAGCAGTGGTGTCGACCTCACTGTCACTCACGCGACGGACTCCTCTCCTGCGGTATCTGATGTCGCGCGGTACCGGCGCGCGTTCGGGGATGGGGCGCACATCCCGGGTCGCGCCGATCGCGCCACCGGAGTGTACGGAGTACGACTGCCACGTCGCGGTACCTCTGTCGAAGCGGCGCAGCACCTGTACCTGACCAGAGTACGGGAGCGATTCGTCGCCTGTGACGCGCGGAAACTGAACTGTGATCGCCGGTGACTGTTCACGTTCGGGCTGCGGCGGCGGGGCGAGCGCCGGGATGAACCGGCCGAGCAGACGGCGTACGGCCAGCCCGATCGCGACGACATCCGGTACGCGGGCCGCGGCGAGACCGGCGTAGGTCACCGCGAGCACCACCGCGGCGGTCAGCCCGAGGTAGAGGACCGACCCCACCTTGCCCAGCCAGCCGATCATGTCGTCGAGGCCGGTGAGTTTCGCGACTGCCCACACGGTGGCGGAGACCCCGATCGAGACAGCCAGGGTCACGACGGACGTGCGTGCCACATCCGAGAGCCGGGCCCCGCGAAGACGGCTGCGGAGCAGGAAGTGCCCGACGACGGCACCGACCAGATAGCCCAACCCGTTGGACAGCGCGAGCCAGCGCACGACGAGTTCGGGATCGTCGAAGAGCACCGGCCCCAGGTACGACGACACCACCTTCACCACGGTGATGCCCAGCGCGATGAACGTCGGGGTCCACGCGTCCTCGCGGGCGTAGAACACGCGCAGCTGGACGAGGGTCATCGAGTACGGGATGAGGGTGAACGCACCCCACGACAGCACCGAACCCAGCTGCGACGCGGAGGCGGCGTCGAACTTGCCGAAGTTGAAGACGGCGATGGCGATGGCCGGTCCGAAGAACGTCATGAACGACACGACCGGGACGAGGGCGACCATCGTCAGTCGCGTCGCCAGGGACAGATCGTCGACGACCGCCTTGGTGTCGTCGGCGGTGGCGTTGCGCGACAGTCGCGGCATGATCGCGGTCAGGATGGTCACGCCCAGCACGCCGTACGGAAGCTGCAACAACTGCCAGTGGGTGAAGTAGATGCTGACGCCCGACGCGTCGGCCGACGATGCGATCCGGTAGGTGACGATCAGGCCGACCTGGAGCAGCGCCACATACGCGACGATCGCGACGGCCATGTTCCCGAACTGGCGCAGGCGCGCGTCGATCCCCCACTGCAGGCGCAGCCGCACCCCCGACTTGCGGAGGAACGGCACCAGTATCAGCGCCTGGAGCACGACACCGGTCGTGCAACCGATGCCGAGCACCAGGAGCTGCGGATCGGACATCCGGACGGGGTTGAGGGTGATCTCGCCGGGCACCACCGCGTAGAGCACGAGAGTGGTGATCTGCACGACGTTGTTCAGTACGGGCGCCCACGCACCCGGCTTGAAGTAGCCGCGCAGGTTGAGGATCGCGATGAACAACGCGGACAGGCCGTAGAACAGGATCTCCGGCAGCAGCAGGTAGGCGAGCGCGGTCGACAGCTCGCGATTGACCTGCCCGTCCCCCAGGTTCAGATAGGTGAGCAGCGGCGCCGCGATCACCGCCACGACCGTCGCGGTCCCGAGGACGACGACGGTGATGGTGAAGATCCGGTTGATGAAACCCTCGCCGCCGTCGTCGTCCTCGGCCTCGGCCCGGGCGAGCAGCGGGATGACGATCGCGGTCAGCACGGCGCCGAGGACGACCTCGGCGATCATGTTCGGCAGCACGTCGGCCGCCTGGAACGCCGAGGCGATGGCAGGGCCGAGCATCGCGAGGATGAGCACGGTCCGCAGGAAGCCGGTGATGCGACTGAACAGGGTGGCGATCGCGATCGACCCGCTGGTGCGCAGGATGCTCGAGTCCGAGTCCCGTGCCAGACCGGTCGACGACGCTTTCCCGTCGGACGCCTTCCCCTCGGGCGCCTTCTCGTCGGGTGCCTTCTGGACGGACACCGCGCCGGCGGCCACCGGACCGTTCGACGGTCGGCGGGGGTCGGACGCGGTCATGACCCGCGTGTTGTTCTGGGCCGGTGACACGTCCGGCCGGGCCGGCGTGGGTGCCGGTGGAGTAGGTGCCGATGGCGCGGGCGGACGCGGGGCCGAGGGTGCCCGCCCGCCCGGTCGCGGCGGCGCGGGTCGTGGGGCCGCAGACCGCGCGTCGGGCGATCCTGGTGCGGCAGGCCGTGGCGCGGTGGGTCCCGGATCCGGGGACCCGGGCGGGATCCGCGTCGGAGGCACCCGGCCACCCGGAACCCGGTTCGGCGGAATCCGCCGGGGTGCGGCGCGCTCGGGACGCTGGGGCGGCACCGGGCCGGGTGTCCCCGACCGCGGTGCACGCGGCTCATCGTTCCAGGTCACGTCGCTAGGGCCGCCGTCCTCGGGTCGTCTGATGTCGGTCATGGAGGGTCATCGCCCGGTTCCTCGCCGTACGTCCGACCCTCGCTCTGCAGGGTACGGCGTCGTTCCTGATACCCGCTTCCGGCAAGCATTCGCTCGAGTTCGTCGGGTTCGGGACGGTCGGCGTCGGCGGGATCGGGCTGGCCGCGGAAACGATGCCAGAGGCGACGCGCGGTGAGCAGGACGAGCGCCGCCGCGGCGATGATCGTGATGTAGAACAGCGGCTTGCCGTACGCGTTGGTGTGCACCGACAGGCTGATCGGCTGGCCCAGTGGCACGCCGGTGACCGTCGACAACCGGATCTGCACACTGATCGCCTCGGAGGCGTCGCCCTGGGTGGGCAGCTGGATCTGCCGGGTGCCGCGCGCCGGGATCTCGATCACCCCGAGGTCGCCGATCTCGATGCCCGCCGGCTCGGATGTGGTGATCCGGGCACGCACCGGGAGCGCGAGGTCGTTGCTCACGACCAGCAGCAGCGGACTCCGCTCGGAGGCCAGCGTGTAACGACCGCCGGGATCGAGGATGGTGACCGACTGCGACATCCGGTACAGGGTCGACGCGACGGCGTCGATGCGTTCGGTCTGCGCGCGCCGCAGGTGGGTGTAGACGGCCGACCCCTGGGCATCCGGGGAGCGGATCGCCCGGAGCTGGTCCTCGCGCAGCGGCGACATGTACCGCTCGGGGGTGGCGGCGACATCCGCCGAGCGCACCAGGGCGCCCTCGAATTGCCAGCTGTCCTCGACATTGCGTCGTATCGATCCGGTCGCGTCGCTCGTCAGCACCGAGCCCACCTCGCCCACCGGACCGACCCCGGGCGGGTCGATCAGCCGCGCCTGCTCGGGCGCGGAACCGAGGTCGGCGGCCAGCGTCGACAGCGGAGCCGGTGTCGCGGCACCCGATTCGAGGAGCAGCCGTGCGGTGGTGAACAGGGCCTCGGCGTCGGCGGACGTGGGCGACCAGTACGTCGGGGGCATCAGGAACGCCGATCTGCCGACGACCGGGTCGGGCGACGGGCGTGCCCCGGGTGCGGTCGGACCGGGTTCCGGCGCGGCGATCGCGGGATAGGCGAGGGCACCGATCGCGCTCTGGCGCCTGCTTCCCTCGGACTCGTCGGACAGGTCGACGCGCTGACTCGGAGGCGTCAGAGCGGGGGTGGACGGCGCCGTACCGAGCGCGGCGAACGAGGCGGTCACAGGTGCGTCGTAGGTCTGGGCGGCGAGGTCACCGATCCGGTAGCGGCCGGCGGCGTCGCGGCGACCGACCGGCGCGACGGAGTTCGACGACACCGCGGTCGCGGTCACCTCGGCCTCGGTGAGGGCGGCGGCGCCGTCGGCGTCGATCGCCCCCAGGGCGGGGATCGAGAGACCGCGCACGCTCCGGACGCCGAGCACGGTGTCGATGATGTCGGCCGGTGACCGCAGCGCGGCCTCGGTGAGGCCGGTGTTGCCGATCCGGGTCAGGGAGGTCAGATCGGCCTGTGCGTACGGCAGGGCCACCACGCACATCCGCTGCGCGATCCATCGCAGGCCGGTGAGCCAGCGACCGGCGGCGTCCACGCCGCTACCGGGCCGGGTCGTCGACCTCGGATCGGCGGGATTGTCGGACACCTCGTACCCCAGCGACATCGCGCGCACCGTGACGACGAGGTCGGGGTCGATCGCCAGGCACATGCTGTCGGCGAGCTTCTCCGAACCGGGCAGTGCGCTCGGTTCCGGGTTCTCCGGTGTCTCGGATGGCGGCGTGTCCGATGTCACCGAATCCGATTGTGCGGGTGGGGGTTCCCCGACGACCCGCTGCAGCGCGGCGAGTAGCTCGGCGAGTCTGCCGCCGTCGGCGAGCGACCGCGCCATGTTCTCGTTGATCAACCGGACCGGTTCGGTGTTGCCGCCCAGCACACCCGGCGCGAGCTGCGGCGGGGCGGCCAACGGCCACACCATCGTCATGCGTGCCGGACTGGACAGGTTCGCCGACACCGACCCGTCCGGCCCGAGCCCGACGACCGGGTCGGCGTCGGAGTACTCGGTGGACGGGTCGACGTAACCGGCGGCCCGGGTGTCGTCGGGTGGCAGGGACAACACCGGCAGCAGCATCCGCGATCCCGCGACCTGCGCGGTGTTGCCGTACTCCGGGGTGCCGTTGACGTTGACCTGCATCGGGTACACGCCGGGCTGGGAGATGGCCAGGCCCTGGCCGTCGGGACCGTTGTTGGCCGAGAGTGCCATCGACATGCGGAAGCCGACGCTCTCGCCAGGGGCGAGCGAGTCGGACAGCGCTTCGAAGGGGCCGGCCACGGCGACGGCCGGATCGTCGTCGGCGAGGTCGGTGCGCAGGCCCGCGGCCGACGCCACCGGATCGCCGCGCTCGAGCCGGATGGTCAGGTCGGTGATGGACCGGTCGCCGACGTTGTCGACGCGTCCGCTGACGGTGACCACCGGCCGGCTGGTCGTGGTCACGATGTTCGGGGTCATCGAATCGATGACGATGCGGGCGAAGCGGCTCGGTGACCGGTCCGACGCGCCGGATCCGGCGTCGGAATCGCTGGTGGCCGTCTCCGGCGCCGCCGACGCCGGTCCCACCGCGCCGGACAGGACCATCAGACCGAGAACGGCCAGGACCACGGCGGAGGCCAGCGTCGCGAGCGCGCCGGACCGCAGCGCATGCGAGAAGGCGAGAGAACGAGACGAACGGGGCTCGACGGCGGACGGGCGCGGCTCAGCCATCGCCGGCCGCGGGCCGTCGTGGACGGCGCCGGCGCCGGCGCGGACGAACCGGGGGCGGTGGCTCGTTGCGGCGCTGGTTGCGCGCGGCGGCGGCTTTCTCATAGGCGTTGGGTTCGGTGCGGATGCTGTCGGCCTCGGACTGGGCCAGCCGGGTGGGGTCGGCGGCGAGTTCGGCGATCACACCCCGGGCCATCCGGGCGAGTCGCCGCTCGTCAGAGTACGTGAGCCGACGCGGGAGCTCGTGTAACGGCACCCAGGCCACCTCGGACACCTCGTAGTCGGCGTCGGACAGCTCGCCGCCCGTGCACCGCAGCAGGTAATGATGCACGGTCTTGTGGATCCGACGACCTTCGCTGACGAACCAGTAGTCGATCTTGCCGAGCGGGGCCACCACCGTGCCCTGGATCCCGGTCTCCTCCTCGACCTCGCGGATGGCGGTCTGCTCGGCGGTCTCGCCGGTTTCGATGTGTCCCTTGGGCAGCGACCACATGGTGCGGCCGCGACGGTCGACGCGACCGATGAGCGCGGCCGACAGCTGGTCGACGGGGAGGTCGAGGTCGGAGATGACGAGCCCCCCTGCCGAGGTCTCGCGCACGGTGCGGAGTTTCTCGTTGCCCGCGCGGTCGGGGTGGGCGCGCTCGGCAGCCGGGCGTTCGGACGCACGGTCGGCCCGAGCCGCGCGCCGTCGACCCTTCGACGCCTTGCCGCCGGCCTGGGTCAAACCGGTCTTGGTCAGCTTGGCGCTGACGGCGACCATGTCCGACGGCTTCGGCGGGGTGACGCGGGGTCGCGCACGATCGGGATCGACCGGGAGCTTGTCGACGGGCTCGGCCTCGACCGGATCCGGGCACGCGGGATCGGCGGCCCGGGCGCGGGCGAGGTCATTGGGAGTCGGGTGATGAGTGCTGGGTGCCGGTTCGGAGGCCGGGTTGGGCGAGCCGGGTTTGTGGCCCGGCCGCGAGCCCGCCTGGCCGGGAGTCGGCTGTTTGTTCTTGGGTTGGGCATGACCGCCCTGTTTGTGCCCGTGCGGACTGTGCGCCGTCGGGGTGTGAGCGGGTGCCGCACCTCGGTTCTCGGACTTGCGCCGGCCCCGGCGGCGTCGGCCGCGCCGGGCACGACGCCCCTGGCCGGAGGCATTCTGCTCGCCTTGTCCGCCACCCTCACCGTGCGCACCCGACGAGACGCCGCTGACGTCTGAAGGGTTGGTCGAGGAATCGGTGGACACTCCACGATGCTAGCGGCTGGTCACCTGCAGTTTGTCCGGACGCCTCCGAGGGCGCGTAGGTTGTGGATTCGCAGTGTCGCGAGTGCGCCGGGGGTGTATGAGTCGTCGCCGACGAGCTGTGCGGCGTCGTCGTCGCGGGTCACGACGGTAGGGTGGCAAGCCGTGAACGACACTTCCTCGTCCGGTGCGGCGGCGTCTGGGCCATTCCGGAATGGGGCAGCCCAGCCGGACCAGGTGCACTCGGCGGACCCGGAACGGCGCACCCGCCTGCTCGCCGCCGCGGCGATCGCACTGCGCGACCTCGACGACGTCCTCGTGCCCCTCGGCAAGCTGTTCGAGACCGCCGGCCACGAGCTGTACCTGGTGGGCGGCTCGGTGCGCGACGCGGTTCTCGGGCGTCTGGGCAACGACCTCGACTTCACGACCGATGCGCGCCCGGAAACGGTGTCGCAGCTCCTCCGCGGCTGGGCCGACGCGTTCTGGGACGTCGGCATCGAGTTCGGCACGGTCGGGGTCCGCAAGGGCGACCACCTGATCGAGATCACGACGTTTCGCGCGGACTCATATGACCAGGTCAGCCGCAATCCCGAGGTCACGTTCGGCAAGACCCTCGACGACGACCTGATCCGACGGGACTTCACCGTCAACGCGATGGCGGTCCGGATCGGCTCGGCGGGCGCCCAGGACTTCCGGGACCCGCTCGACGGGATGACCGCCCTGCTGGCCGGGGTCATCGACACCCCCGCCACGCCTGCACAGTCCTTCGGCGACGACCCCCTGCGCATGCTGCGCGCCGTGCGGTTCGTCTCCCAGCTGGGATTCCGGCTCGCGCCGCGCGTGTGGCAGGCGATCACCGACATGAACGGTGAGATCGAACGCATCACCGTCGAACGCATCCGCACCGAGCTGGACAAACTGATCTGCGGCGAGTTCCCGATCGAGGCGATCGACGCCATGGTCGAGACCGGTCTCGCCGAACGCGTGCTGCCCGAGGTGCCCGGCATGAAGCTCACCATCGACGAGCACCACCAGCACAAGGACGTCTACCAGCACTCACTGACCGTGCTCCGCCAGGCCATCGATCTCGAGGACGGCGATCCGGACCTGGTGCTGCGCTGGGCGGCCCTGTTGCACGACATCGGCAAACCCGCGACGCGCCGGCACGAACCGGGAGGCGGCGTCAGCTTCCATCATCACGAGGTCGTGGGCGCGAAGATGGTGCGCAAACGGATGCGGGCACTCAAGTATCCGAAGGCGGTGGTGTCCGACGTGGCGCAGCTGGTCTTCCTGCACCTGCGCTTCCACGGTTACGGAGACGGCGCGTGGACCGACTCGGCCGTCCGCCGGTACGTCACCGATGCCGGTCCCCTACTCGACAAGCTGAACAAGCTGGTGCGCGCCGACTGCACCACCCGCAACAAGCGGCGCGCCCGGCGGCTGCAGCAGAACTACGACAGTCTCGAGCAGCGGATCGCCGACCTACAGGCGGCCGAGGATCTCGAGAAGGTCCGGCCCGACCTCGACGGCAACGCGATCATGGAACTCCTCGGCGTGCCGCCCGGTCCGATCGTCGGACAGGCGTGGCGTCATCTGAAGGAGCTACGCCTGGACCGTGGACCGCTCAGCCGCGACGAAGCCGAGGATGCCCTTCGCGAATGGTGGGCGGCGCGCAGCGGTCAGTGAGGACTGCGAGACGCCCCGGGCGTTTCAGCTCGCCGGCGCGAACACCTCGATCGCGTGCGGTACCGCCTCGAAGACCGCCGGCAGCTCGCCGACGAGGTCACCGTCGACCGACACGAGGGCCGGCGGATCGCAGTACAGCTCGACCTCTGCGCCGCGCATGGTCCGGACGTTCGGACTGTCGATGTGCTTGCCCGTGAACACCTTCGGGAAGACGCGCGCAATCGTCCAACGTGCCAGCCGCGGTGGGTTGAGCGCGAGGGTCACGTCGAGCCGGCCGTCGGTGATCGACGCCTGCGGCGTGATCTTCATGCCACCGCCGTACGACGTGGTGTTGCCGATCGCGGCGAAGATGAGGTCGGATTCGACGGCCTGGTCGTCGACGCGGACCTGGTAGTGACGCGACCGCAGAGCGAGTAGTTCGAGCAGCGCCGCGATCGTGTACCGGGACTGTCCGCGCGGCCGGCGCATGTCGATGGCCCGCGCGGTGACCGCGGCGTCGAACCCGGTGGCGGCGACCGTGCTGAACAGCGCGGTCTGCCCGTCCGGGAAGCTGACCCGGCCGAGGTCGATGGGTCGCCGGTGGCCGGCCAGGATGACCTCGACGGCGTCGGCCGGCTCCAGTGGGATGCCGAGGTTGCGGGCGAAGTCGTTCCCGCTCCCGGCCGGGATGACGGCCAGCGGCTTGCCCGACCCGATCGTGGCCTCCACCGTCAGACGCACCGTGCCGTCGCCCCCCACGACGACGAGGACGTCGGTGTCCCCGCGGGCTGCCTTGCCGGCGAGATCGGCGGCGTCGGCGATGTCCTCGCCGACGATGATCTCCACCTTCACGCCGCGGGCACGCAGCAGTTCTGCGGCGTCGTGGGCGACGCGCAGGCCCGTTCCGTGCCGTGCGTACGGACTGGCCACGAGTGTGGCGTGTTCGATAGTCATATGAGTCGGCCCCCCGCCGTTCAAGTGATCCGTTACAGTGTTACACATCATGGCAATCCGTAACGAGGAGATCGGGGATCTCGTTCTGGATGCAGCACGGAGCTGTCTGCTGCGTAGCGGCGGACGCAAGGTGACTGTCTCCGAGGTGGCCCGACAAGCAGGCGTGAGCCGACCGACGGTGTACCGCCGGTGGCCCGACATCAACGAGATCATCCGCGGGCTGTTGACCCGCGAGGTCCTGGGGGTCGTCGAGGACGCCATCGGCGGACGAGGCGAACCCGCCGATCTGGATGCGCTCGTCGATCGGGTGGTCGCGGTCGTCGGCGCGCTCCGCGACGACGAACTGATCGCCTCGCTGTGGCGCGAGCAGCGAGACTTCATGGCGCCGTACGTCTTCGAGCGTCTCGGTACGAGTCAGCAAGGGGCGCTCGCGATTCTCTCGGACATGCTGTCCCAGGCCCAGGAACGGCGCCACGTCCGGGCGGGTGACGCCAAACGGATGGCGGCGATGGTGCTGCTGATCGCGCAGTCGTTCCTCCAGTCCGGGGCGCTGGTCTCCGACATCATCGCCGAGGGCTGGAGCACCGAGTTGCACGAGATGCTGGCCGGGTATCTGCGTCCGGCCGGTGCGGGCGTCGACGGATGACGTCGTGAGCGCCGGTCGCGCGGTGCGAGTCTGATGGCGACCCTGTCCGCCGACACCCGTCGTCGTGCGCTCGACCGTCTGACGTCCGGCGATCCCCTGGATCTGCTGGTCATCGGCGGCGGTGTGACCGGCGCCGGGGTGGCGCTCGACGCCGCGACCCGTGGCCTGCGCGTCGCGCTCGTCGAGAAGGACGACCTCGCGGCCGGAACCTCGCGCTGGAGCAGCAAACTCGTCCACGGTGGTCTCCGTTACCTGGCCAGGGGTGATCTGCGGATCGCGCGCGAAAGTGCCGTCGAACGTCATCATCTGATGACCGCCATCGCTCCGCATCTGATCGCTCCCCTCCGCCAGATCATCCCCGACCGTGGCGGCAGGCAGACCTCGATCATCCGATTGGGCCTCCGCGCGGGAGATGTGCTCCGACGCAACGCCGGTACCCCCGACTCGCTGTTGCCGCCGCCGACCCGGGTGTCGGCGCTGGAGACCCTCGCCCGCTTCCCGGCGGTGTCCCCCCACGGTCTGCGCGGTGGTATCTCCACCGCCGACGGTCAGCTCGTCGACGACGCTCGGCTCGTCGTCGCCCTCGCACGTACGGCGGCCGGCTACGGCGCATCCGTCTGCACCCGGGTGCGGGCCGAGCGCGTGGACGG
This sequence comes from Gordonia sp. ALPHA1B1, assembly GCF_005502615.1. Classification (NCBI taxonomy): domain Bacteria; kingdom Bacillati; phylum Actinomycetota; class Actinomycetes; order Mycobacteriales; family Gordoniaceae; genus Gordonia; species Gordonia sp. ALPHA1B1. Next base: position 139,257 of record NZ_SCOC01000006.1, read on the forward strand.
CCGGGGGGCCACCCTCACCGATCAGTTGACCGGTGAGAGCTTCGACGTCGGCGCGCGGATGGTCGTCAACGCCACCGGTGTCTGGTCCGGCGGCATCGATGATGCACTCGCCGTACATCCCAGTCGGGGAACGCATCTCGTCGTCGACGCGGCGCGGTTGGGATTCCCCGACGCCGCGCTGATGACCCCGCTCGGCACCTCGGTGTCCCGGTTCGTTTTCGTGATCCCCGCGCAACTGGGGCGCGTCTACGTCGGCCTCACCGATGTCGCGGCGCCCGGGCCGATCCCCGACGTCCCGATGCCGGACGAGTCGGAGATCGACTTCCTGCTCGACGCCGTGAATCCCGCTCTCGCACGGCCGTTGGATCGCTCGGACATCATCGGCACGTTCGCGGGTCTGCGACCGTTGGTCGACACCCGCGGCGGCGGCCGCGACTCCGACGCCCTCGCCGACGTCTCCCGGCAGCACCACGTCGGCGTCCGCGGCGATGGTCTCGTCAACGTCCTCGGCGGCAAGCTCACCACCTACCGGCGCATGGCCCAGGACGCCGTCGACGCCGCGCTCGCGACCACCGACCTCACCGCCGGGGACTGTGTCACGGCCACGACCCCGCTTGTCGGAGCCCTGCGGAGTCCGCGCGAGCAGGGGCTGCCGGCTTCGCTCGTGCAGCGGTTCGGCGGGGAGGCGCCGGCGGTGGTGGACGCCGCCGTACTCGCCGGTCCCCTGGATCCGATCGTCCCCGGCATCGATGTCACCCGCGCCGAGATCGAGTTCGCGATCACGCACGAAGGTGCCCTCGACGCCGACGACATCCTGCACCGGCGCACGCGGATCGGCCTCGTGCGTGCCGACGCCGACGCGGCACGGCCGGAGATCGAGCGGATCCTCGGCGAGGTCCTCGGGTGAGCTTGCTCGGCGTCAGTAACCCATCGTGCGCAATGTGTCTGCGACGCGGTCGAGTTCGGACCGGCGTACGTCGAGGTGCGGGCTGATCCGGAGCACCGGATGCTCGGTCGCCAGCGGAGCGCGCCAAGTGTCCGCGGCGGTGACGAGGACACCGAGTGACAGCAGCTTGTCGCGGGCCGCGGCGACGTCGTCGAACTGCCATCCGGGCGGGGGTGCGAGGGTGATGATCGCCGACGGCTCGTCGATCGGCTCGAGGACCTCCCAGCTCGCGATGCCGTGGAGTCGTTCGCGGGTGACCCGGCCGATCTTCGCGAGTTCGCGGAAAACGCGCTGCTGGCCGATCTCGAGCAACTCGCGGACCGCGACACCGAGTCCGAGGCGCCCGGCGATGAAGGCCTCGGAACCGTCGATTCGTACCGGCCGCAACGAGTCTCGCCGCACCGCGACGAACCCGACGCCACGCGGGCCGGTGAGCCACTTGCGGCTGGTGCCGTAGACGACGTCGGCGCCGGTGACGGTGGGGACGTGACCGACCGACTGCGCCATGTCCACCACGACGGGCACACCGGCCCGGTGCGCGAGTTCGACGATCCGCGTGACCGGCTGCACCACACCGGACATCGAGCCGATGTGGCAGACGTGGATGAAGTCGGGCTGCTCGAACTGCAGCATGTTCTCGAGCGCGTCGGTGTCGACGTGACCGTAGACGTCCCCGTCGGGCATGGTCCGTACCGCGTACCCGCGGCGCTCGAACTCCTCGAGGTTGGGGCCGAATTCGTTCTTCGCCACCCACACGGTCGATGTGACGGGCAGGCTCCAGTTGGTGAGGAGGGCGCGCAGAGCGGCGCGGGCGCTCTCACGGAAGACCACCTCGTCGCCGGTGTGTCCGATCAGGGCAGCGAGATTCCTTGTGTCGCGCGCGATCTCCTCGGCGCGGTCGTCGGCGGCGACATACGACCCGCGTTCGGTCTCCCGCCAGAGATGCGCGGTCATCGCGCCGATCAGCGCGTACGACGAGCGGCCCGCCGAAGCAGAGTCGAGATGTGCCAGGGCTGGTTCGAGCCGGGCCGCATGCCACTGCTCGCCGAGATCGCTGACGTACATGGGCCACAACCTACCGGGTGGTCGAGGTGTCCACACCCATCGGGAACCGCACAGCGGGAACCCGGGCGCTGGGAACCGATCGATGGGAACCGGATCGGGCCCCGTTGCGTCCAAGACCTCATGGACCCGGCGATCGAGTACTTCTTCGGGACCGGCGACGGTCCGACGACGCGCTGGTCCGGGACCGCCGACCTCGCGCTCGGGGATCCGCGGTCCGATGTCCTGGACGCGATCGGGCTCGACTTCGACGGCGACGGCCGTCGCGATGACGCGATGTGGGACACCGACGCCGACCGTGTCGCCGACGTCGCCGCGCTCGACACCGACGACGACGGCGAGCCCGACGCCTTCTACCGCGACTCCGGTGCCGGTCTCTGGGACCGGCCCGTCGCGCGAGCCGACCTCGTCGGCGAACAACCGCCGCGGCGCGACGTCCCCGAGCGGACTCCGCAACCCCCGCCGGCGCAGGTCACCCGGGTCGATCTCGACGACGACGGCGACCCCGACGTCGAGATCGTCGGCGCCGACCGGGGCGGCCGGATCGTCGGCGAACGACTCTACGTCGACTCCGACGGGGACGGCAGCCACGATGTGATGCTGGTGGACCTGGATGCGAACGGCGTGGCCGACGCCGCCTACGACAACCGGGACCCGCGGTTCACGCGGCGGGGTCGGTGACGGTGTGCCGCACCGTCGTGGGCTCGGCGGACCAGTGCCCACGCGGATGCAGGAGGCGCACCACGAGCATGCCGAGCAGGTACAGCACCACCCCGAGCACGACGAGCCCGACCGCCCGGCCGTCGTCGGGGATCGCGAGGGCCGCGACGGTCACCGCACCCACGTAGGCGATGTTGAACACCGCGTCCTGCACCGAGAACACCTGTCCGCGCACCGCGTCATCCACGTCGACCTGCATCGCCACGTCGCCACACAGCTTGGCGATCTGGCCGATGAGTCCGAGTACGAACGCCGACCCGCAGATCACCGCGAACTCGAAGCTGAGTACGGACAGCTCGGCGAACGCGCCGACGGCCAGTGCGGCGAGCAGCGTCACGTACCGGCCCACCCGTGCCACTGCGATCGGTGTGATGACGGCGGCGAGAAGCGCCCCCGCGCCGGTGAAACCGATGACCATGCTGACGCGGTCGACCCCGTCGCCGGGACCCATCTGGCGCGTCAGCACCAGGATCATCAGTGTGTTCATCCCGAACACCAGCCGGTGGGCCCCGATCGCCGACAACGCGGCGGCCACGGTCTTGTGGTGGACGACGGCGCGGGCACCGTGCCAGAGTCCGACCGAGACCGCGTGCACGGCCGACCGACCCGGGTCGTCGGGCTCGTCGGGACCGAGTTGCAGGGGACGGAACCGATGCGCCAGCCCGCCGGAGACGACGGCCAGCACGATCCCGGCGATCATGGTGAGGGCACTGCCCACGTTGTCGTCGCCGAAGATCGCGCGGAGTCCCAGAGTGATGCCGAGACCGACGGTGAGCATCGCGCCGCCCAACGTCGTGAACAACGCATTGGTGGCGACCAGCACCTCACGCCGCGCGACGTGCGGCAGTCCGGCCGACAGTCCGGCCGCCACGAACCGGCTCGCACCCGTTGCGGCAAGGGCGGAGATCAGCACCACGACATCGGGTGCGCCGGAGGCGACGGCCAGTGCGACGAGCCCGATGATCAGCCCGCGCAGCAGGTTCGCGTACAGGAGGACGTTGCGTCGATCCCAGTGGTCGAGCAACGCGCCCGCGAACGGGCCGATGAGCGAATACGGCAGCAGCAGCACCGCGAGGCCACCGGCCACCGCGAGCGGATCCGCATGGCGCTCGGGGTTGAACAGGATGCTGCCGACCAGCGCGGCCTGGAAGATCCCGTCGGTGATCTGACTGGACAACCGGACCGACAACAACCGGCCGAGTCCCGGCGACGAACGGAGGGAGTGGACGAACACCGACCACCCGCGTTGGTCACGGGTCACCTGGGTGCTGCTCACCGATCCAGCCTACCGAGCTGACGATGGACGTCGTCGGCCACGGACGTGCGATGATGGTCGGGTGGCCGGAGGTGAAGACGCAGACGATCCCACACCGGAATCCCGCCCCGGAGAACACTCGGCGGACAGCGGTGGTGGTGCGCGTATGCCCGGCGTCCCCTGGGACGCCGACCCCACGCCACGGGTGCGCCCGGGCACCGCGCTGATCGCCTCGACCGATCTCATCGAACCCACCTTCGCCCGAACCGTCATCTACGTCATCGAGCACAACGAGTCGGGCAGTCTCGGGGTCATCCTCAACCGGATGAGCCAGACCGCCGTGCACAACCTCCTGCCACAGTGGACCGACATCGCGGCCTCGCCGCGCGCCCTCTATGTGGGCGGGCCGGTGAACCAGGAGGCGGCGCTGTGCCTGGGGGTGGTGAAACCCGGCACCGACATCGACGACGTGCCCGCCCTGCGTCCGGTCGACGGCCGGGTCGTCCTGGTCGATCTCGACGCCGACCCCGAGCCCCTCGCCGAGGTCCTCGAGGGCGTCCGGATCTTCGCGGGCTACAGCGGATGGGGCATCGGGCAACTCGACGACGAACTCGACCAGTTCAGCTGGATGGTCGCCTCGGCACTCCCCCGCGACCTGCTCGCGCCGCCGGCATCGGACGTGTGGTTCGACGTCCTGCGCAGACAGGCCTGGCCGAAACCTCTCCTCGCGACCCACCCGATCGATCTCAGCGTGAACTGAGTCCGTCCGTCCGGACGGTGATGCTGAGCATTGCCTGAGATACCCGGTGATCCACGTCACCCGCGGGGTGTTAGGTTGTGGACGCTTGATCAATTTTCGCTGGACAAACCGTGGAGTGCTCCAGCGCATGACATGCGGGGGTGTGCATGAGCGGGTCGAAGAGTGCGCGGGTTCTGGTCGGGGTGATCCTCGCGGTGGTCGCGCTGGTGGCGCCCATCGCCGTGGCGGGCGCTGCCCCGGTCGGACCCACCGGCGGCGCCGATGCGGCGCGATGGGCGGCGAGCCACGACGGCCCGCAACCCTATGCCGGCGTCAACGTCACCTGGGATGTGCCGATCCGGATGAGCGACGGCACGGTTCTCCGGGCCAACGTGTACCGCCCGGCCGACGCTCGCGAGCGTCCCACGTCGACGAAGACGCCGGTCATCGTCAACATGACGCCCTACACCAAGCTCATCACCACCGTCGGTTCCGCGGTGATGCAGAACCCGGTGCTCGAGCCCTACCTGCTGCAGATCGCGCGGTCGATCAACCTGTCCGGCACGCCGATCGACGGCATCAACGACATCGCGCACACCATCCGCGACGGCGGCGCGAAGACCTTCCTCGTCGACTTCGATCTGGTGCGCAGCGGTTACACGCAGGTCGTTGTCGATGTGCGCGGCACCGGTTTCTCGCAGGGAGTCTGGGACGTCTTCCAGTCGCGGGAACAGCGCGACACCATCGAGGTCATCGACTGGGCGTCGAAGCAGCGATGGTCCAACGGCAAGGTCGGGATGTCGGGTGTGTCGTACTCGGCGATCAACCAGATCCAGGCCGCGAACAAGAACCCGAAGGCACTCAAGGCGATCTTCCCGGTCGAGCCGGGCGGAGACCTCATCCGCGACATCGTCGCGCCTGGCGGCGCTCTGGGTGTCGGCTTCCTCCCGCTGTGGCTGACGCTGGTCAACACCACCAAGATGATCCCGAACGTCGCGTCGATGCTGAACGGCACCTTCGACTGGAAGTGGTTGGCGGACCGGATCTCCGACCCGTTCACCTTCTACCCACAGCTGTTCGCCGCTCTGCTCACCCCCGACATCTCGTCGGTGCCGCCGAACCTGAAGGCGTTGCTGGACAACAATTCCGAGCCGAGATCGTCGTGGCTCGACCACGCCGACCGCATCACCACGCCGACGTTCATCTACGGCGGCTGGTTCGACCTCTTCACCAACAGTGAAGTCCGGATGTACAACAAGATCCCGCTGCCGCCGGGCCAGAAGCAACTCATCATGGGCGACGGCTATCACCTGACGATCGGCGGTGGCCAGGAGGGCAGGCGCAACACCCCGCCCCGATTGGATGTCTTGCAGAAGGCGTGGTTCGACAAGTGGCTCAAGGGAATCGACAACGGTGTCGACGCCTACGGGCCCGTCAACCTCAAGCAGGTCGGCGACTCGTGGATCACCGCGCAGCAGTTCCCGCGCGCCGGGATGGAACGCCAGCGGCTCTACCTCAGCGACCGGCGCAGCGGTACCGCGGCACATGCGGTCCGTGACGGCAGCCTGACCCCGGCCGCTCCCGCATCTCGTGCCCGGATGACCATCGCGCCCGGACTGGCACCGATGTGTTCGCGCGACGCCGCGCAGCAACTGGCCGGTGCCCTCGCGATCTTCCCGTTCTGTGCTCTCGACGCACGCATCTCCGAGCGCGCGGCGCTGACGTTCACCACTCCCCCGATGACCACGACGCGCAGCGTGTCCGGGTACGCCAACGTGCGGTTGAACGCCGTGCTCGACGCCACCGACGGGTACTGGACCGCCACCCTCAACGATGTCGCTCCCAACGGGACGTCGAAGGTGCTGACCTCCGGCCAGGTGATGGCGTCGCTGCGCGGATACGACGACGCGAGGTCGCAGTTCGCGCCCAACGGCGACGTCATCGATCCGTTCTACGAGCTCACGTTGGCGTCACGCCAGCGCGTCGTGCCGGGCCGCCCGGTGAGTGTCGACATCGGTCTGCTGCCGACCGAGGCACTCATCAAACCGGGCCACCGCCTGCGGATCGACGTGTTCGCGATGAACTTCCCGCGCGGTCTGCCGTTGCGTCCGCTGTTGAACGAGTCCGGGCTCCGGCCGCAACACATCCAACTCGACCCGAACCGTCCGAGCTTCGTGAACCTGCCGCTGTCGACCCCGGTGGGCGCGGGTCGCTGATCAGCTGACAGAGTTACCCTTCGGTTCATTAGCGAACCTCAGTTCGACTCCTGGACTAGACCGCGGTCGCCCGTCGAGCTCAACCCAAGTCGCCGTTAGCTGAATACGAAGCCTCCTATTGTGTGCCTAGGCAGCCAGGACTCGTTTTCGCGTTCTGTCACGACGTAGGACTTAGCCGATATGGTCCAGGCGGTCTCAAGCATCGCAAGTCGGCAAGCAGAAGTGCACGGGAAGCCCATCCGCTAGCCTGGCGACCGTCTTCGACTCACTCGGCTAGCATTGCTCTCAGATGCTAGGCGAACAGAGGAGTGACTGCCAGGTGCGTTTCGCTCGAATCAGTGCAAGCAATTGGCGGAATTTCAAGACGCTCGATTTTCCGATCGAATCCAGACTGTTTGTTGTTGGCCCAAATGCCGCCGGAAAGTCGAACTTGATTGACCTCATCCGGTTTCTCGGTGATATCGCAGGCCCAAGTGGAGGCCTGACTGCGGCTCTCGAGAAAAGAGGCGGTCTCTCGAAAGTGCGGAGCCTATTTGCGAGGAACAACGAAGGCGGGCGTCTTGTAATCGAGGTGGACCTCACAGACGGAGAGGATCAGTGGGGCTACCGGCTTGCAATCCGTGGCGAGAAAGGCGGTAAGAATCGCCCGGTGGTCCATGAAGAATTCGTCACACTAAACGGTCGAACCCTCCTTCAGAGACCGAACCGGGACGATAGAGATGATCCCGAATTGCTCACGCAGACCCACCTTGAGCAGATTGCAGCGAATCAGCGTTTTAGAGTTCTAGCGGAGTACTTCGCTAAGGTCCGGTACTTCCACTTGGTTCCGCAGATCATCCGTGAACCATCTCGCTACGACATGCCGGGTGAATTCGGTGGGGAGTTTATCGCGCAGATGAATGCGGTGACACCTAAGACCCGCGATGCGTGGCTTCGCCGGATGCGGGACGCGCTACGGGCAGCTGTCCCCGAGTTTGAATCGCTTGACATCGAGGTCGACGATGCGGGAAAGCCTCATCTAATGGCTGGGTACAGGAATTGGCGACGGAACCCGGCGCGACAGTCCGAGGCGGAGTTCTCGGATGGAACGTTGAGGTTAATCGGACTGCTCTGGACGATGGTCAGCACCCCTGCCAATGGTGGAGTACTCCTACTCGAGGAGCCAGAGCTCTCGCTCAACGCCAGTGTTGTCCGTAAGTTGCCCGCTATGTTGTCGGTCTCGCAACGCACGAAAGAAATTCAAGTCGTCCTTTCCACCCACGCTCCAGAATTGCTCGATGATGAGGGCGTTCATCCAGATGAGGTCCTTGTGTTGAGGCCTGCTCGGGAGGGGACCCACGCCGAGCTGTTGTCACAGATTGAAGAGGCGACAGACGACTTAGCGGCTGAGCTGCCAACATCGGACATCGTTCAGGGCTTGATTGATCCTCGCGATCTTAGCGATCTTGTCACCGTCGGCCGTGACGGGAAGAAGCGTTGATAAGTGTTGTAGTGGAGGGGAGCTCCGACGAGGGGGCAGCACGGGCGCTAGTGCTCGCGGCGGGCGCTCAGGTGTCGAAAGTAATCGTCAAGAGTGGTAAGACGAATCTCGACAAGCTGATCAAGAACTATAACCGGGCTGCAGTTCGATCACCATATCTCGTTTTACGAGACTCGGACACAGTTTGCCCAGTGGAACTGCACGCAAACTTGACTAGAGAGATCGACGAGCTGATGCCTCTATTCAGACTGCGCATAGTCCACCCCATGACCGAGGGGTGGTTGCTCGCGGATGCTGATGGCTTCTCATCGTACTTCGGAGTAAGCAAGGCAGCGATTCCGCGTGATCCGGAGTCACTCGCACACCCGAAGGAGACGCTACTAGCTCTTTGCTCGAGATCACGCAAACGAGATATTCGTCAAGAAGTCGTCCGACGAGACGGCAAAGCGGGGCCCCTTTACGTCGAGCACCTGAATGAGTTCGCAGTTCAGCACTGGAGTGTAGAGGCCGCAGCCTCTCGAAGTGAGAGTCTGCGAAGGGCACTTGACCGCGTGCGCGAAATTGCGCAGAACGGCCCAGGTGATTGGACCTAAGTGCCTCAATCCATGAAAATCCGACCTCTAGTTTCCGATCAGGTCGGAGCGCCGGCCGCTTCGGCGTCGTCCGCCTCGCGTCCGTACCGGGTCGCCAGCCACGAACAGATCATGAGTTGGATCTGGTGGAAGATCATCAGCGGCAGCACGATGAGGCCGACGGTGGTGCCGGTGAACAGAACGGTCGCCATGGGCAGGCCGGTGGCCAGGCTCTTCTTGGTGCCGCAGAACTGGATGGCGATCGTGTCGGCGCGGTCGAAGTCGAGCCGCTTCGGGAGCCAGCCGGTGATCGCGAGCATCACGATGACGAGCAGCAGCGAGACGACGGTCACGGCGATCACCTGACCCACCTCCACCGACGACCAGATGCCCTGGACGACGCCCTCGCTGAACGCGACGTAGACGACGAGCACGATGGCGCCGCGGTCGGCGAGCTTGGTGATCTTCGCGTGCCGGGTGAAGAACGGGCCGACCCACCGGCGGGCGAGCTGCCCGAGCAGGAACGGCACCAGGATCTGAGCGACGATCTTCAGGACCGACGTCGCGTCGATGCTGATGTCGCCGGCGTTCTGCATCAGCGCGACCACCAGAAGCGGGGTCAGGAAGACGCCGAGGATGTTCGACGTGGATGCGCTGACGATCGCCCCGGCGATGTTGCCTCGGGCCATCGAGGTGAAAGCGATCGAGGACTGCACGGTCGACGGGACCAGGCATAGAAAGAGCAGTCCGGCATAGAGGTCTTCGCCGATCAGCGGCTCGACGACCGGTTTCAGCGCCAGTCCCACGATCGGGAACACGATGAACGTGAACGCGAGGATCGTGACGTGCAGCCGCCAGTGCCGGAGACCTTCGAGCGCCTCGCGTGGATGAAGTCGAGTGCCGTAGAGGAAGAACAGTGCGGCGATCGCGACGATCACCACCCAGTCGAGTGCCTCCGCCGCCGCGCCGCGAACCGGCAGGAATGCGGCCACCGCGACGGCGATGCAGATGGCCAGGATGAAGCCGTCGATCGGAGAACGATCGAGGAGATTCTTGAGAGTACGCATGGATGTGCCCAGAGATCAGTGGTGTGAGACGACGCCGGCCGGCTCAGGCCTGAGCCGAGTCGCCTGCGCAGACGCCGCGCAACGAGCAGGCACCGCAGCTGCTGGTGCCGCAGTCGGCCGCCGGGTCCGAGGGGTTCTCGTCGGCGGCATGGCTGTGGGCGTCGCCGCCGGAACAGCAGGAACAGCCCTCGTCGTCGGCGGGTACGGCGGCAGCGGCGCGTACCCCGATCCCGCTGACCAGTCCGACCACCACGAGCGCGGCCACCAGCGCGACGAGTCCGAAGGCCAGTGCCCACCCGCCCGGGACGGCAAGGGTCGCGATGGCCCCCAGCGTGAGGATCACCGACGCGCCGAGGGTGCCCGGTCCGGCGATGCGGTTGGCGACGCGGAAAGCCTCGTCGGATCGCATGGTCTCCGTGGAGCGAACGCCGATCCAACGATTGCGCGGGAGGGTGCCGCGGAGTCCGCGGATTCCTACCACCGCCCAGAGTCCGGCCAGCACGAAGAGCAGTACGGCAACGGCGACGGACACGGCATTCACGACCCACAGCATACGACCGTGCGTCGTACCGAGGTGAATCGGTATCTGACGAGCCGGTGCCGCCCACGGCGGAGGCGACCGGATTGGGGGCGGCGACGGACAGGATTTACCCTGGTCGCGTGACTTCAGCCGAGAAGACGAGCGGCGACACCGCCGGCACGACCGCCCACCGCTACACGGCGGCGGTCGCCGGCGAGATCGAGCAGCGCTGGCAGCAGACCTGGTCCGACGAGCACGCCTACGAGGCGCCGAATCCCGTCGGGCCGCTCGCCGGTGACCTGTCCGACTTCGGTGGCGGGGACGCCGACGCCGCCGACAAGCTCTTCGTGCAGGACATGTTCCCCTACCCGTCCGGCGCGGGCCTGCATGTCGGCCACCCGCTCGGCTTCATCGCAAGCGATGTCTTCGCGCGCTACCAGCGGATGACCGGCAAGAACGTGCTGCACACGATGGGCTTCGACTCGTTCGGCCTGCCCGCCGAGCAGTACGCGGTGCAGACCGGCACCCATCCGCGCACCACCACCGAGCAGAACATCGAGCGCTACCTGGGCCAGATCCGACGGCTCGGGCTGGGCCACGACGAGCGCCGTCGGGTGGCCACCACCGATGTCGACTTCTACCGGTGGACCCAGTGGATCTTCCTGCAGATCTACAACGCGTGGTACGACGCCGACCAGGGCAAGGCCCGGCGCATCTCCGAGCTGGTCGACGAATTCGCTTCGGGCGCACTAGCATTGGGTGGAAGGCACGAGGGGCGCAGCTGGGCCGACCTCTCCCCCGCCGAGCGCACCGAGATCCTCGACGACCATCGCCTGGTGTACCTGAGTGATTCGCTGGTGAACTGGTGCCCCGGACTGGGCACCGTGCTGGCCAACGAGGAGGTCACCGCCGACGGCCGCAGTGACCGCGGCAACTTCCCGGTGTTCCGGAAGCATCTGCGGCAGTGGATGATGCGGATCACCGCGTACTCCGACCGGTTGCTCGACGACCTGGATCTGCTGGACTGGCCGGAGAAGGTCAAGACGATGCAGCGCAACTGGATCGGACGCTCGCGCGGTGCCCAGGTTCGCTTCGACGTGCCCGGCGTCGGCGGCATCGAGGTGTTCACCACCCGTCCCGACACCCTGTTCGGCGCCACCTACATGGTTCTCGCGCCCGAGCATCCGCTCGTCGGCGACCTCATCACCGGAGCATGGCCCCAGGGCACCGATGATCGCTGGACCCGCGGCGGGGCCGACCCCGCGGCCGCGATCGCGGAGTACCGCGCGTCGATCGCCGCGAAGTCCGACCTCGAGCGCCAGGAGAACAAGGAGAAGACGGGTGTCTTCACCGGCAGCTTCGCCGTCAATCCCGTGAACGGAGAGCAGGTTCCGGTCTTCGTCGCCGACTACGTCCTCATGGGCTACGGCACCGGCGCGATCATGGCGGTCCCGGCCCACGACGCCCGCGACCATGAGTTCGCGACGGTGTTCGGACTGCCGATCCGCGAGGTGATCGGCTCCGACACCGACATCGCCACCGAGGCGTACGTGGGCGACGGTCCCCTGGTGAACTCCGGGTTCCTCGACGGTCGCAACGTCGAGGACGCGAAGGCGGCAATCGTCGAACGTCTCGAGGCCGACGGTGTGGGCACCGGGAGAATCCAATACAAGTTGCGCGACTGGCTGTTCGCCCGTCAGCGTTACTGGGGCGAACCCTTCCCGATCGTCTACGACGCCGCCGGTCAGCCCCATGCACTGCCGGAATCAATGCTGCCGGTGGAGCTCCCGGAGGTCGACGACTATGCGCCGGTGTCCTTCGACCCCGACGACGCGGACAGCGAGCCGTCGCCTCCGCTGGCGAAGGCCACCGAGTGGATGACGGTGGAGCTCGACCTGGGCGACGGTGTGCAGACCTACACCCGGGACGCCAACGTGATGCCCCAGTGGGCGGGCAGTTCGTGGTACCAGCTGCGCTATATCGACCCCACCAACTCGGAAACCCTGTGCGCCAAGGAGAACGAGGCGTACTGGATGGGCCCCCGGCCGGCACTGCACGGCGAGAACGACCCGGGTGGTCTTGACCTCTACATCGGTGGTGTCGAGCACGCGGTACTGCACCTGCTGTACTCGCGGTTCTGGCACAAGGTCCTGTTCGACCTCGGATACGTCACGAGTCGCGAACCGTACCGAAAGCTGTTCAACCAGGGCATGATCCAGGCGTACGCCTACACCGACTCGCGCGGCATCTATGTGCCCGCCGAAGAGGTCACCGAAGAGAACGGCGAGTTCTTCTACAACGGTGAGAAGGTTCGCCGGGAGTACGGCAAGATGGGCAAGTCCCTGAAGAACTCGGTGGCGCCCGACGACATCTGCCGCGACTACGGTGCCGACACGCTGCGCGTCTACGAGATGTTCATGGGTCCGCTCGACCAGTCACGGCCGTGGGCCACCAAGGACGTGGTGGGGTCGCAGCGATTCCTGCAGCGCATCTGGCGACTCGTCGTCGACGAGGAGTCCGGTGCGCTCCGGGTCGCCGACACCGCGCTCGACGACGACACGAAACGGTTGCTGCACAAGACGATCGCCGGCGTCCGCGAGGACTACGACGCGTTGCGCAACAACACGGCGGTCGCCAAGCTCACGGTGCTGACCAACCACCTCACCAAGAACTTCGAGAAGACCGGCGCTCCGCGGGAGGCCGTCGAGGCGCTGGTGATCATGCTGGCTCCCCTGGCGCCGCACATCGCCGAGGAGCTGTGGCATCGGCTGGGTCGGAACACCCTGGTGGTGCGGACCGCATTCCCGGTCGCCGATGAGGAGTGGCTGGTCGAGGACACCGTCGAGATCCCGGTTCAGGTCAAGGGCAAGGTCCGCAGTCGGATCACCGTCCCGGCCGACGCCGACGAGGAGACCCTGCGTGCCGCCGCGCTCGCCGACGAGAAGATCGTCGCGCTCCTCGACGGCGCCGAACCCCGCAAGGTCATCGTGGTACCCGGTCGGATGGTGAACATCGTCCCGTGACCGTCGCTCCCTGAGCCTCGATCTACTTCGGCGGCAACTTTCGCGCGTAGTCGGAACCGATCGCGATCCAGCGGGAGAGCTGGCGGTCGGTGGCTATGCCGGCGTCGTCGACGCGTAGCCATCCCCGGAGCTCGCGTTCCGACATCACCATCGGCCGGGTGTGCGGGTACTCGAGGAGGCTCTCGGTCTCCTCGGGTGCGACGCGCACCATGATCCCGCCCTTGCCGCTGGCGGCGACGGCCATGTTGCCGTTGATCAGAAAGGCCAGCCCGCCGAACATGCGCTTCTCGTCGAGGCCGCACTCGGTCGCCAGCAGAGCACGGATGCGGTAGGCCAGTTCCTCGTCGTACGCCACCGGTCCACATTATTCGGCTTCGGTCACGAACCGGGACTTGGCAACGAACTTACTGCGCAGTAAGGTACTGCCATGGCGATCAACCTGGAGCTCCCGAAGAAGTTCGATTCGACGGTCGAGCGCACCCACATGGCTGCCGAGCACCTCTTCCGGCCGATCTCGCGCAAGTACGACCAGGCCGAGCACGAGTACCCGGTCGAACTCGACGAACTGGCGAAGCTCGCCAAGCAGAGTCGCTCCACGGAGAAGTCCGCCGACGCCGAGAAGTCCGCCTCCGACGCTCCGTCGGTGAACGGCGCGAACATGCGCGGGCTCCTGTCGGCTCTGGAGATGAGCTGGGGCGACGTGGGCCTGCTGCTCTCCATTCCCGGTCAGGGCCTGGGCAATGCCGCGATCGCGGCCGTGGCGAACCCCGAGCAGCTCGAACGTTTCGGCGACGTATGGGCGGCGATGGCCATCACCGAGCCGAGCTTCGGCTCGGACTCGGCGGCAGTGTCGACGACCGCGACCCTCGACGGCGACGACTACATCCTGAACGGGGAGAAGATCTTCGTGACCGCGGGATCGCGCGCCGACCACGTCGTCGTGTGGGCGACCATCGACAAGAGCGTCGGACGCGCGGCCATCAAGAGTTTCGTCGTGCCGATGACCACCGAGGGCGTCACCGTGGCCCGCCTCGAGCACAAGCTGGGCATCAAGGCCTCCGACACGGCGGTCATCCGGTTCGAGAACGCGCGGGTCCCCGCCGAGAACCTGCTCGGCTCGCCGGAGATCGACACCAAGAAGGCCTTCGGCGGGGTCATGCAGACCTTCGACAACACCCGTCCGGTGGTCGCCGCGATGGCCATCGGGCTCGGTCGCGCCTCCCTGGAGGAGCTGCGTCGGATGCTGGAGGAAGCGGGTCACGAGATCGACTACGACCGTCCCGCGTCGTCGCAGCACGCCACCGTCGCCGAGTTCATCCGCCTCGAATCCGATTGGGAGGCCTCGTGGTTGCACACGGTGCGGGCGGCGTGGATGGCAGACAACAAGCAGCCCAACTCGACCGAGGCATCGATGTCGAAGGCGAAGGCCGGTCGGACCGTCACCGACATCACCAACAAGACCGTCGAGATCGGTGCGACGGCAGGCTATTCCGAGACGTCACTGGTGGAGAAGTGGGCGCGTGACTCGAAGATCCTTGACATCTTCGAGGGAACCCAGCAGATCCAGCAGCTGATCATCGCCCGGCGCGTGTTGGGGAAGAGCTCGACCGATCTGACGTAGTCCGGGTGTCGTCGAACGTCCTCAGACCTGCGCGATGAGCCACGCCGCGATCGTCTCGGCATTGTCGCGGTCGGTGGCCACGCCCGCATGCCCGGTGAACCGGTCGGAATACGTGACGCGCACCCCGGCGCGCCGATAGGTCTGCACCAGACCGGACACCAGCGGTTGCGGCGACACGGTGTCGACGGTGCCCGAGTCGATGCGGACCGGTAGCCCTCGAGCAAAACGCAGACGGTCGACGTCGTTGTCGCGCAGCACTTTCAACAATGCGGCCTTCATCTCGTCGCCGCGCGGTCCCAGGAGCTGGGCCGGCGCGAGGCCGCCGAACGAGTCCGGTGAGGTCAGGTCGGCGTAGCAGCGGGCCTCGACCTGCGGACGGAGCCTGCTCGCCGCCGCGCTGAGCCCGCCGTTGGACATCAGCTCGTCGAACTCGGGATCGGCTGCGGCCGCGCCATATCCGATGAGAGCGGCCAATCCCATCAGTTCGTTGATCGCGGGACCGGACACCGGAACGTGGGACGCCCCATCGAGGAGCGCGGCCACCTGCGTCGGCGGTGCGAGTGCCGACACCGCGCGGAGTCGGAGGTCACCCCATTCCGATGACGGCCGCGCCGCGGCGGCCAAGGCGGCGACGGCGCCCTCGGAATGCCCGGCCACGACGACGTCGCGGCCGATCCGTCGGTCGTGATCCGCGACGGCCAGCGCCATGTCGACCGTCGATCGCGCCAGCGAGTCGCCGATGAGATACGGGTGCGGCCCGGGCCCGCCGATGCCCTCGAAGTCGGGCCGCGCCACGGCGAATCCGGCGTCGAGCAACCGGCCGACGATGCCGTCACCTGACGTCATGCGGGGAAGTTCGGAATGACCGGCCCGGGCTCGCGACGGCGCGCATCGGTCTGCAGCGCCGACCGTCATGTGATTCCACACGGCGAGCGGCCAACCCCCGGCGGGCGGCCGCGTCGACGGTGTGAGCAGCGTGCCGGTCATCTCCGTCGGGAGACCGCGGATGGACGTCGAGCTGTATCGCACGCGCAATGTCGAACCCGCTTGGGGGAGTGCGATGACCGGGTCCGTCACGGTCTCGGAGTCGACGATGCGCGGGACCACGTGAACACCGGCCGGCGAATCCGGCCCCGGACCTCCCGCCCTGGCGGGAGCTTGCACGGTCAGGGCCGTGGCGAAGGTCAACGCGACTCCGACGACTGCGGCGAGAAGCCGTCGGCCGCCGATCGATCTCTTGTCCTTCGCAAGCAGGGTAGGCAACGTCACCCGTAGCAGAGTAACCGGGATCCGGGTGCGCCGCGCCGCCTCTGCGGGTCGCAGCACAGATCAGCGCAGGAGACGTTGGCGCAGTGCGGCTTCGCGCGCGAGCCGTTCGGCGTCGCGGCGGCGGCGCTCGGCCATGATCGCCGACAACACGTCTTCGAACGGGGCGCCGGGCGGGGGAGCGGGTGCGACGAACGGCGCGACGTCGAACACGATCCTCCGGGCGGCATGGGCTCTCGGCTCGGGCTTCATGCCGTGGCGGCCGTTGAGGAACTGGCGGATGATCACCGCGAGTGGGTCGGGGAGGGCGGCCATGTCGGCGGACACGGCCCACGAGTGCAGGCCGGGTGGCATCTCGATGGGTGCCTGCTCGACGAGCCGGTGGCGGTCGCGGATGACGTAGGTCCCGGCGAGCAGGTCGCCCAGGCGCTTGCTCTTGCGCGAGATGGCCGCCGAGATCAGCGCTGGGAGTCCCAGGCACGCATACAGTTCGACGAAGCCGACGAGTGCTCGGGTCAGGGAGTGGCGGAACCCGGTCGGGCCCGCGTCATCGCGGACTGTTCGGAGGCCCAGGACGAGGTGTCCCACGGTCTTCCCCGGGGTCACGGTCTCCAGCAGCGTCGGGAGTGCGACGACGGCGACGATCGGGATCAGGGTGTTGATGGTTCCCCGCCACGCCTCGCTGGCCTCGCCGGCGACCTTGAACGACATCCACCACAGGAACAACCACAGTCCGAACCCCAGCAGGACGTCGATGATGCCGGAGAGAATCCGGTAGCCGAGGTTCGCCGGCGGGAGTGCGAGAGCGACCGCCTCGCCGGAGACGAGGTCGTTGCGTCCGACGCCGACTGTCGTCGTGGCGCCCGCGCCCCACGCGACCGGACCGGGTCGGCCGGCGACGGGTGCACCCGGGCCCGCGGGGGCCCGAGGCGGCACTGGACGAGACATCACGCCTCACCCTACGACGC
Source organism: Gordonia sp. ALPHA1B1 (assembly GCF_005502615.1). Taxonomy (NCBI): domain Bacteria; kingdom Bacillati; phylum Actinomycetota; class Actinomycetes; order Mycobacteriales; family Gordoniaceae; genus Gordonia; species Gordonia sp. ALPHA1B1. The sequence continues at coordinate 156,712 of NZ_SCOC01000006.1, forward strand.
AATTCGTCGACAGGGCATCGGGAACTCACAGCCCCGACGTCCGCTGAATGACACGTGCCGCGGAGGTGAGAATGCCCGATACGCTGGCCGAGTGGATCTCGACGCCTATGTGTCCGCGCACCGCGCGACGTGGGAGCGGCTCGATGCGCTCTCGCGGCGCCGCCGACTCACCGGTGCCGAGGCCGACGAGATGATCGACACCTACCAGCGGGTGGCCACCCACCTGTCGGTCATCCGCTCGACGGCGCCCGATGCCTCGCTGGTGGCATACCTGTCGGGCCTCCTGGCCCGCGCCCGCGGTCGCGCCACCGGAACCCGGGTCAGCACGCCGGCGACGGTGATCGAGTTCTTCACCCGATCGTTCCCCGCGGCCCTGTACCGGATGCGCTGGTGGTGGCTCTCGGTGATGGGCGGGTCCCTCGGTGCGGCCGTGATCATGACGTGGTGGGTGCTGGCCCACCCGCGGATCGAGAGTTCGTTCGCATCGCCCGCGGAGATCGAGCGTCTCGTCACCAACGACTTCGAGAACTACTACAGCGAATACGAGGCGACGTCGTTCGCCGCTCGCGTGTGGACCAACAACTTCTGGCTGGCCGCGCTGTGTATCGCGTTAGGGCTCTTCGGGTTCCCCGTGATCTGGATGCTCTACACGAACATCCTCAATCTGGTGGTCGTGGCGTCGATCATGATCCGGCACGGTCGTGGTGACCTGTTCTTCGGACTGATCCTGCCGCACGGAATGCTCGAACTGACCTGCTTGTTCGTCGCTGCGGGCGTGGGCCTGCGGATCTTCTGGGCCTGGGTGGCCCCGGGGAATCGAACGCGTGCAACGGCTCTCGGGGAGGAGGGCCGGGCAGCGGTCGGTGTCGCGCTGGGTCTGGTCGTCGTGCTGCTGCTGTGCGGGGTCATCGAAGCGTTCGTCACGCCGTCCCCGCTGCCGACCTGGGCCCGGATCGGGATCGGCGTGACGGCGTGGACGCTCTTCATGTCGTACGTCTTCGTCGCCGGTCGCCGCGCGTACGAGTACGGCGACACCGGCGATCTCGACGAGGCAGCTCGCGGGCTCACCGTCCCGACGGCGAGATAGCGGCCCGTCGACGTCGAACCGGAATGGAACGACGCCTACGATCACCGGAAAGGGTCGACGACGACGAAGGGGAACACTCTGATGGCCACTCGCAAGGGATCACTGGACGCTGTCTCGCTGCTGGGCGGGGGACTGGCCGCCACCGGGGTTGCGCACTTCATCAAGCCCGAGATCTTCGCCCCGATCACCGAGCCGGTGTTCCCCGACGACACCACCACCTGGACCTACCGCAACGGTGCCTGCGAGACCGCCATCGGCCTCGCACTGGTGTCGCCGCGGACCCGCCGGCTGGGCCTGGCCGGGCTGGCCGGTTACGTCGGGTTCCTCGGTTACCGGGCGGCTCTCGCGAAGAAGTGACCGTGGGGCGGAGGTGACGCCGCAGAGTGCGGGATCAGAACCGTCCGAACTCCGCCATCGCGTCGGCGAGGGTCATGCCGTTGCGGATGGCGGCACGGACGTCGATCTCCTTCTCCGTCATGGTCTCCGCTGCCTCGAGCACGACGTCGGCGATCCCGGCGGGGATGACGATGACACCGTCGTCGTCGCCGAGGACGAAGTCGCCGGGCTCGATGACGACCGGTTGCCCGGATGCGCCCGGCATGGTGACGGGTTGCTGCCACGTCTCGACGCGCCAACGGCCGCTGGTCTGCACCGAGGTCGGATAGCAGGAGAACGTCGTGAAACCGATCTCGTGGAGCCATCTCTTGTCGCGCACACCGCCGTCGACCACTGCGCCGACGGAGCCCCGCTGCATCATGCCGATCGCGACGAGTTCACCGAAGTAACAGACGCCCCGGCCGTTCCCCTGCCACACGGAGACCTCGTCCGGGCCGATCTGGCTGCACGCCTGCGCTTTCAGCGGGTCCCGTCCCGGGGCGGCGCTCATCGCGCCCGAGATGGTGAACGCCCACCCGGCCAGCCGTTCGCGTCCGGCCACACACCTGATGTCGGTGGCGAGCGCCTGATCACGGTGGCCCAGGTCGTCGAGGACGTCGGCGACGTTCGCGACGTCGACGGCGAGGAAGCGGGAGCGAATGAGTGCGCGGTCGGTGGTGGTGCGCATGGGCGTCGGCGGCTGACTTTCGGTGAGGGCGGGCGAGAAGCGCGGGACGAACTGCGGTCGCATCAGGTGTCCTGACGCGTTCGCATCCGCAGGCGGCGGAACGCGGTGAACAGGACGACGACGGCCAGGACTCCGTAGAGGACCCAGGTGATCGCGCTGCCCACCAGCACACTCGGATCGCCGCCGCTCGACATCATCGCGTTGCGCAGGCTGGTCTCGGCAAGGGGGCCGAGGACGACGCCGATCATGACGGGGGCGAGCGGGAAACCGTAGCGTCGCAGCAGATATCCGACGAAGGCGATGGCGATGACCAGGATGAGGTCGGTGATCGCGGCCGAGGTCGCGTAGACACCGAGCACGCAGAACACCGCGATCCCCGCGTAGAGGTAGTGCCTGGGGATCAGCAGCAGTTTCGCCCAGATGGCGGCGAACGGCATGTTGAGGATCAGCAGCATGACCAGGCCGATGAACAGGCTGGCGATGAGCGTCCAGACGAGATCGGCGTTGCGTTCGAAGAGCAGGGGGCCGGGCTGCAGGCCGTACTGCTGGAATGCGGCCAGCATGATCGCCGCCGTGGCGGAGGTGGGCAGACCCATCGCGAGCAGGGCTCCCATCGCGGTGCCCGACGTCGCGTTGCCCGCCGCCTCCGGACCGGCGACACCGCGGATGGCGCCGTGGCCGAACTGGGGGTCGGGTCGTTTGCGGTCGAGACGACGCTCGGTTCCGTAGGCGAGGAACGTCGGCACCTCTGCGCCGCCGACCGGGATGACGCCAAAGGGGACGCCGAAACCGGTGCCGCGCAACCACGCCGGGAGCGCCTCGCGGAACTCGGCGCGCTTGAGGAAGGGCCGTCCGATGACGGCGTCGGCGTCCGGCGCACGTGTGCGATGGATGCGGGAGGCGACGTAGAGGACCTCGCCCAGGGCCAGGGTGCCGACGGTGATGACGATGATGCTGATGCCGTCGAACAACTCCGGCGCCCCCATCGTGAAGCGCTGGGTGCCCGAGATCCCGTCGATCCCGACGACCGCAAGGATCAGCCCGATGAGGAGTCCGGTCAGACCCTTGATGACGGAGTCGGAGACCACCGAGGCAATCGCGATGAAGGCGAAGACGGCGAGGGCGAAGTATTCGGCGGGACCGAACTGGATGGCGAGATCGGCGAGCTTGGGTGCGAAGAACACGACGATGGTCGTCGCGATCATGCCGCCGATGAAGGCGCCGATCGCGGCGGTGGCGAGGGCCTGGGCGGCCCGCCCGCGTTTGGCCATCCGATGACCCTCGAATGATGTTGCGATGGCGGTGGACCCGCCGGGCGTGTTCATCAGGATGCCCATGGTCGAGTCACCGAACAGGCCGCCGAAGTACACGCCGGCGAACATGATGAACGCGGCGGTGGGGTCGAGGGTGAAGGTCACCGGCAGCAGCAGTGCGACGGCCATCGCCGAACCGAGGCCCGGGAGCACACCCACTGCGGTGCCCAGCAGCGCGCCGATGAAGACCCAGAGCAGGTTCATCGGGGTGAGCGCCTGGGAGAAACCTTCCAACAGGAGTGAGACGTTGTCCATCAGAACAGACCTCCCAGGATGCCGGCGGGGAGGTTCAGCCCGAGACCCGCCGAGAAGAACGCCTGCACCGCACAGGAGACGACGAGCGACACCGCGATGTCGAGGACCGGACGGGTGGAACCCATGGCATAGGCGACGATCCAGAAGAGCAGCGCGGCGGACAGAATCCAACCGAGCGGAACCAGCAGCGCGGTGAAGGCGATGAGCCCGGCCAGGACGAGACCCAGTGCACGCCAATCACTCTGCGTTCGCCACTGACCGGTCGCGGGCGGCACGATGTCGGGGTCGGGCTCGTCGGGGTGACGCAGGGTCTGCACGGTCAGCAGTCCGGCGATCACGTACGCGCAGATCGTCAGGATGATTGGGAAGAACGCGGGTCCGGGAGTCGCTGCGCTGCCCGGGATGTCCATCCCGATGATGCCCGCGGTCAGGTAGACGGCAAGTGCGAGCATCAGGCCCGCGACGACCAGACCGCTTCGTCCGGTGAGCGGTCGGCGCGCGCGGTCCGATCCGTGTCCGTCGTCGAGCGTCGTGCCGGCGGGCTGTACCGCCGCATTGTCAGTCGTCATGATGGGCTGCCTTCACTGCCAGTACGGGGACCTCGGCGTCGATGAGAATGCGCTGTGCGTTCGAGCCGAGCAGGAGTTTCCCGACGCGGGACCGGCGGCGCAGTCCGACGACGATGAGATCGGCGGCCAGTTCTTCTGAGACGTCGATGAGTTCGGCGGCCGGATCGGAATCCTCGCGACGATGGCCGAGCCAGCGAATCGCGGTGTTGTTGCCGGCATTCTCGACAGGGGCGAAGTCGGGCTCGGGAATGCCACCGTCGTCGTCGACAGCGGGGGTCTCCATATCGAAGACGATCAGTTGAGAGCTCTCGTTGCGCGCGAGGCGCCGGCCGTGTTCGAAGGCCGCTCGACCTTCGGGGGTGTGGGCGAAAGCGACAAGGATGGGCATGGGTTCTCCGTGATGTCGTGTGGGGCAGGGGTTGTGCAGTGCGGGTTCGCCGACAGGCGGTCGGTCAGTACCCGAGGTCGGCCCAGATGCCGCGGACGAACTCCGATTGCTGGTCGATGACCTGGTTGAATCCGGTACCCGGCGTGAACGTGTCGGACCAGTTGTTGCGCTGCAGTGCATCTCGCCACTCGGGTGATTCGACGACCTCGGTGACGATCGCCTCGAGTTCGGTGCGCTGGTCATCGGTGATGCCCGGCAGTGCGACCACCCCGCGCCAGTTGGTGAGGGTGACGTCGTAACCCAGTTCGGACAGGGTCGGCAGATCGATGGCCGGGACCGGCTCGGGAGCCGAGATCGCCAGTGCGCGTAGATTTCCGGCGGTGATCTGGTCGACGAAGTCCTCGTAACCACTGACCGAGGCCTTGATCGTCCCGGACATGAGTGAGGTCGCCAGTTCGCCACCACCGGAGTAGGCGATGTAGTTGACCGCGGCGGGGTCGATACCGTTCTCCCGAGCCATCTGGCTGATGATCATCTGGTCGACGCTGCCCAGCGAACCGCCACCGAACGTGAAGTTCTTGGGGTCCTTCTTCCATTCGGCCATCAGCTCTTCGATGGTCGTGATCGGAGAATCAGCCGGCACGACGACGACGTCGTAATCGTCGGCGAGCCGCGCGATGGGGGTGACGTCTCCGAGATCCACGTCGGACCCGTTGATGTTGATCGCGCCCAGCATCGTGATGCCCATGACCATGATCGTGGTGGCGTCGCCGGTCATCCCCGCGAACTGGCTGAGTCCGATCGTGCCGCCGGCACCGGGGATGTTGACGACCTGCGAGTTGTTGACGATGTTCTGGGCTCGCAGCGCCTGCTGCATCTCGCGCGCCGCACCGTCCCAACCTCCACCGGCGGCCGCGGGCGCGATCAGGGTCAGTTGCGATCGCGCGTCGGCGCCGCCCTCGCTACCGGCCGCGTCGACGACGCCGACGACGACGATCGCTGCGGCGACCAGTGCGCCGAGTGCTTTGACGAGCGTGGGAACACGTTTCGGCGGACGAGACGTGCGGGACAGCTCTGTCGATTCGTCGGTGCCGGGGGATGGTGCGGTCATGCGGTCCTCGTTTTCGTTCGGGGTCGGGTCCCGAGGCCGAGAGCTACCAACATCGTCTGACTCGATTCTGCTGCGGATGTGAGGACAACCACGTCGGTGGTCACATCGGAAGTGTTGGCGTAACCGTCGTCACAGTCACGCTTGGGCGCATAAGTATCGTTTTGCGCTTTTCGCGCGCACTCGGCGTCGCACAGTTATAGATTATAACCTATGGCCGTGACGCAGGACACAGGGGTTGGAAAAGTGGCAGCGGCCAGGTCAACCGGCGACGGGGTCCGCGGTGAGCGCATCGATGGCACGACGTCCGAGACTGTTGCCGATGTGCTCGCGCATCACCGCGTCGGCACGCTCGGCGTCACCGTCGGCGACGGCCTCCATGATCGCCCGGTGCTCGGCGGTGACCCGCGACCGGTCGTCGGGTGAATCGCCCCGGTGGGAGAGGCCGATGACTCGGTAACGATCTGCTTTGTCCCAGAGTCGTTCGAGGATGTCGATGAGAACGGGGTTGCCCGACGCGCGGTACACCGTGCGATGGAATTCCCGGTGTCGGACAAGGGCATCGACATCGGACGCACTGGCAATAGGCGAGAGGCGATCGAAGGCATTGCTGATGGCGGCGATGTCGGCCGCCGTTCGCGTCCGCGCGGCGAGCGCCGCCGCGAGCGGGTCCAGGTTCTCCCGTACCTGGTAGAGGTGGCGCGCCTCATTTGCCGATACGGGGGTCACCCGCGCGTCTCGGTGGGCCTCGAGTTCGACCATGCCCTCGGCGGACAGCCGGCGGATCGCCTCGCGGAGGGGAGTCGTGCTGACGCCGATCTCGGCCGCCAGCTTGGCCTGGGGGATCACCGCGCCGGCCGGCAGGACCCCGGTCAGAATTCGCCGTTGGAGCTCGGCGTATGCGTAATCGTTCTTGGTGAACATCCCGCCTGGTGTGGTCATGGCGGCCTCCCGGCAGTGGTCATGGGACGTCGAGATCCGGCAGCGCCGGACGCCGCGATGATAGCACCGGTGACGTAAGTTATAGGTTATAACCTATGGTGGGACCCATGAGTGGAGCTGAACGCCGCGCGCAACCCGATCTGCCGGTCGTCGATGTCGAGCGGCGGGTCGGGTCCGACGTGTACCGGCAGTGGCCCACGGTGGTCCGTCTACTCGCCGAGAACGTGACTCGCCATGCCGACGCCGAGACGCGCGATCGAGCCCTGGACGACATGACCCGCTGGCTTCGCGCCGGCACCAGCGACGCCGAGATCCCGTATGTGCCGGGCCGGTTGCTGATGCACGACACCACCAGCACGCCCGCCCTCGTCGACATCGCCGCGATGCGTGACGCGGTTGCCGCCCGAGGTGGGGATCCGACGGCGTTGAGTCCCCGCCTGCCGGTGGAGGTCTCGGTGGACCATTCGCTCGCGGTCGAGTCGTTCGCGCGCCGCGATGCCGCCGCGGCCAATCTCGCCCACGACATGCGTCGCAACGCGGAGCGGTATCGCTTCCTGGCCTGGGCGTCGACGACGATGGACACCGTGCACATCAACCCGCCGGGTACCGGGATCATGCACACGATCAACCTCGAACAGCTCGCCACCGTGGTGACGGTGGAGAAGGTCGGTGGCGTCGACCACGCGGTTCCGGACATGATGCTCGGTACGGACAGCCACACGCCCATGATCAACGGGCTCGGTGTATTGGGCTGGGGCATAGGAGGTCTGGAAGCCGAGACGGTGATGTTCGGCATGCCGACCACACTGCGGATCCCCGAGGTCGTGGGAGTCCGCCTCACCGGGACGCTCTCAGCGGGCGTGCTGGCCACGGATCTCTCGCTGGTCGTCACGCACCGTCTGCGCGAGCTCGGGGTCACGGGTGAGTTCGTCGAGTTCTACGGGCCGGGCGTATCGGCACTGACGGTGGGCGCACGGGCGGTGATCGCCAACATGGCCCCGGAATACGGTGCCACCACCGGGTTCTTCCCCGTCGACGCACAGACCGTCCGATACCTGGCCGACACCGGACGTACCGCCGAACACTGCGAGCTCGTCGAGTCGGTGACACGACGGCTTGGGCTGTGGTTCGACCCCGATGCCGAGCCGCGTTTCACCCGCACGATCGACATCGACCTGGGTGCGGTGGTCCCGTCGGTGGCCGGTCCGCGTCGCCCGCAGGACCTGGTCCCGGTGACCGAGTTGCCGTCGACCTTCGACGCCGAGGGGCCTTCTCGATGTGACGACGACATCCCGATGCCAGCCTTCCCGATCGCCATCGCGTCGATCACGAGCTGTACCAACACCTCTGACCCGCGCCTCCTCATCGCCGCGGGTTTGGTCGCCCGCCGCGCACGGGAGCGAGGGATGCGGGTGCCGGAGTATGTGAAGACCTCCCTCGCGCCGGGTTCGCCCTCTGCCGCCGGCGTGCTCGAGCGGGCCGGTCTCACCGACGACCTGTCCGCGGTCGGCTTCGACATCGTCGGATTCGGTTGTGCCACCTGCATCGGCAACTCGGGACCGCTGCCGGCGGAGATCACCGCGGTGGCCGAGGCGCACACACGAAAGCCGGTGGCTGTACTCAGCGGCAACCGCAACTTCCCCGGCCGCGTCCACCCGGACCTCGAACTGGGCCTGCTGATGTCGCCGCCGATGGTGATCGTCTTCGCACTCGCGGGTGATGCGGCCATAGATCCCACCTCGGAACCGATCGGCGTCGACGCCGACGGACACGACGTGATGCTCGCTGAACTGTGGCCCGCCCCGGAGGAGATCGACGCGCTCACCGATGCAGCGCGGCGTCCGCGTGATGTCGTCGACGACTTCGTCTCCGCGTCCCGCAATCCGGCATGGGACGCACTCGATGTACCGGATGGGCCGCTGTTCCCCTGGGACCCGTCGTCGACGGCCCTGCGGCGTCCTCCTTTTGCCGATGACGGCTACGCGCACACCATGCTCGGGGAGTACACCGCGCATCCCCTGCTCGTGCTCGGCGACGACATCACCACCGACCACATCTCCCCGGCCGGGGCGATCAAGCCCGACAGCCCGACCGGTCGATACCTCGTGGAGCGAGGCGCGGAACCGGGCGACCTGAACGTCTACGCGTCCCGGCGCGGCAATTGGGAAGCCATGTTGCGGGGCGGCTTTCAGAACAAGAACATCCGCAACGCACTCGCACCGGATGCGGCTCCCGCGCACACCGTGCATGCGCCCACCGGCGACGTCGTGTCCCTTCCGGAGGCCGCTAGCCGGTACGCCGACGACGGCGACGCGGTGGTGATCGTGGCGGGGGAACGGTACGGCATGGGCAGCTCGCGCGACTGGGCGGCGAAGCTGGTGCGTCTTCTCGGAGTGCGGGCCGTGCTCACGTGCAGTTTCGAGCGGATTCATCGGTCCAATCTGATCGGAGTCGGCGTCCTGCCGTTGCTGATTCCTGCTGACGTCGACGGCGGGCTGCAGGACCTGCGGCCCGGTGACCGACTGCACGTCTTCGGGACTGCCGACGACGTCGACCGCGGGACGGTGGCGGTCGTCGTCCGGCGGGTCGACGGTTCCGAGATGCGTTTCGACGCGCGGGTGGCCGCCGAGACCGATCTGGACCGTCGGCTTCTCCGACGCGGCGGGGTCATCCCCAGCATCCTCGACGAGCAACTCGTGCGGTGACCTCGCGGGCCAAGGGCGCCGGCAACGCCTAGCTGCCAGCGAATTCACAGTGATCGGTCAACCCCCTCATAACCTGCGAGTTCACTCTCGATACATGAGAAAGAACAAGCACATCTCCTCGGTCCCGCTCGTCGTCCTCGACGACCCTGCTGCCATCGACCACGCGTACGACCTGTTCCGGCGCGACATCCCGCTGGCCGTCGTCAGCAGTCAGTACTCCGCGGTCCTGCCGTTCATGATCGGCAACAACGGGCACACCGCGGCACTCGTCGCCGACGTCGACGACCCCGACCAGCTCGCGGAGGCGATCGTGATCATCGAACGCCGTTTCGGCCGGGTCGGTTCGGTCATCCGCTATGCGGCCGACATCCCGGCGGTGGCGGTGTGACTGTCGTGGAGGTGTGAGAGGAACGTCGGCGGTCCTCCAGTAGGTCATGACGTTCGGCTTCTTGCGTGGCTTCGCGCTGCCTCCGATCGCGGGCACGCTCGGCTCGCCGAGGGGATAGTCGCGGCGAGTCGGGTGGTGGTGCGCAGCGGAATGTCCTCTGTCGCAGTGGTGTGAGGTGAGGTCGATGCCTGGCCGTCGCGATCCTGAATCAGCGCACGCCTCGTCGGCGACCGACGACGAAGTCAGATAAGTACTCCGGAGTATGAATCGGGGGTCAAGGCACGGCGGTGCGGGCCAAACGCTGGAATCGGTTGGCCCGTACGGGTGAATTCTCGCAGGTCGGGTGCCGACACCCTCAAATCGTTGCGATAGTGCATTTGCCGCCGTCGTCGAGGCAGCTGGCATTTCGTATTTCTGACCAAGACAAGGGGTACACCGCATGAGAATGAAGCATCGACTGGGAGTATTGGCCGCGGCTGCGGCAATGGTGTGTGGCGCCGGACTGCTCACCGCACCCACCGCCGACGCGGCGATGGTGACGATCTATCCCAACTATAGTGACGCCAATTGTCTGGGGCGGGGGTCTGTGAGCAGCCTGCAAGTCGCGGCCACACCAGGAAACTCCACGAACTGGCGTCCCGGACGTTGGACAGCCGTTACCGCGCCCGCCGGTGCAAGTGTTCAGCTCACCGCCAACTTGTTCTGCAAGACTTGGTACGGCGCAGGGGCGTACCGCACCGCGATCAAGCGAGTCACCGTCGTCGCGAACAAGAGCTACTACTTCTGAGCCACCCCACGCCTTCACTCCAGCCCCGCGCTCCTAAGTGCCTCCTCCAGAAAGTTGTCCGGCGTGGGGCGGGAGGGGGACGTCTCGATGTCAGGGGGCGACCGAGCGCCGACCTCGATGAATGACGCTGACAAAGAACAGTTTTCACGGTTGGGTGACATAGGGTCTGTCTGTCGATCCGATGAAACCGTCGGGCGTCGCGATCAGGCAAGTCCGGCAGCCGAGAGTGACGGCGGCTCGGCCTACTGTCAGCGTCCGCTCAGGGAACGGGGGCGAGTAGGCGCTGCCGGGTGCGGTCGACGATGTGAAGGAAGGTCGCGCTGTCGTCGTAGGCACGGGCCAAGATCAGCCCGCCTTGGATCGCCGCGACCGCGTCCAGGGCACGGTCTGAAGCCTCTTGGTTGGTGAGCCCGCCGCGCCGTAGCGCTTCCGCGAGAGCGTCGACCCAGTCGCTGAAGTAGCTGCGGACCGCGTCAGCGAATGTCTCCTTCTCCTGGCCCAACGTCATTGCCGCGAACAGGCACACGCTCTCGCGGGACATGAAGTAGTCGGCCACCTCTTGTGACATCGCCTCGACCGCTTGAGTTGCGCTCTCGGTCGTGCGAAGTGGCACGAAGACCCGTTCCTCGAACCACTCGCTCACCTCGTCGAGAACGGCACGCGCCATGTCCGTTTTCCCGTCAGGGAAAAAGTGGTAGAGGCTGCCGCGGCCGAGTCCGGTCTCTTGCTGGATGACCGACAGCGAGCCGGCTTCGAAGCCTCGCTTGCGGAAGACGCCGGCCAGCGCGCGGACCGCGTCGGATCGGTCGAGGACGGTTCGGGCCATTACAGTCCGAGGTCGCTCAAGCCGGGGTGGTCGGCCAGCCGGGGACCGGAGGCGTCCCAGAGGAACTTGCGGTCGGACTCCGTGATCGCGACGTCGTTGATGCTCGCGTGGCGGTGGGTCATCAGGCCGTCCTTGTCGAAGTGCCAGTTTTCGTTCCCGTATGCGCGGAACCAGTGGCCGGTGAGATCACGATACTCGTAGGCGAAGCGCACCGCGATGACGTCGCCGGTGAATGCCCACAGCTCTTTGATGAGTCGGTAGTCGAGCTCGCGGTCCCACTTGTCTGTGAGGAATTCGACGATCGCGGCACGGCCCTGGACGAAAGTCGATCGGTTCCGCCACCAGCTGTCCTCGCTATACGCGAGGGAGACGCGCTCGGGGTCACGCGTGTTCCACGCGTCTTCTGCGGCGCGGACCTTCTGGGTAGCGGTGGCCTCGGTGAACGGCGGCAGCGGAGGACGAGACATGACAAGCTCCTTTCAAGAGCACGGGTGTACCCATCGGTTCAGAGTGTACTGAATAGTATGCGATGTACCAAACGGTACAGACTGTCCCGCCGCCGGTCAACCCGACCCAGGCCCCTACGCTGCTCCCGGGGCGAGGGCTTCGGTGGGAGTGGCTGGGGCCGAACCTGTCCGGTCTCTCGCTACTAGGCATTCTGAACGTCCCCGACCTTCCATTGGTCCTAGCACATTGGGCACCATCGAATCAGAGTATTCGTTCTCGCACAGCGTATTTCGACAGGAGTCAGCAGGCCGGCCGTCGGGGCCACGCCTGTGCCGAACCCGCGATCTCGATTCAGTTGGCAGCGAACTACGCAATCCGGGTGCCGCAAACGCGGGTTAGTGACTCACCAATTAGCTGTCACAACTCCCAACTACGGTGTCATCGGAAAGTGAGCCATCAACGCAGGACCAACGCAGCAAGCGGATATGCAGTGTTACCCGCAGCAATAGCCTGCATATCTCCCAGATGTGTCAGCCTGGCCACTCCTCCTGATCGTCGTAGCCAGTGGTTGTGAATCGCTGCTGGACAGGGTATTAGACACTCAGTGCCAGAGTCGTCCTGCGGAGATCAGTCGGAAGCCGGCCCCGAAACCGCTTTGCCAGAGGTGGTCCCGCCGCTGCTGGCAGAAAGGCCGTGGCCAGGATGGGCGCGCCCGGTCTGTCAGAGGCGTGGGACGTCGTCGTCGAGCGTATAGGGGTGTATGCGTTTCTGCACTGCTTCCATGACCAACGCGGCGACCATCACAGCGACCGGCATGACAAGACCACCCAGGCTCACCATACGCGTCTGACCTTCCTTCTGATGTCCTGCTCAATGTGTTTCGAAAGTGCTCTAGCGCAGTGTGTTTCGGGATCTACTAGGGCCGATGCGACACCGATCTACGACCGGTCATCGGACGTTACGTGTGCGGCGTGACAGTGTCGCGGCGGGTACGCCGCTGCCGTCACCCGTTGTCGGGTTGCCCAGCCCGCCAGGAGATCGAGGTGTCACTGCAACGTGGTGAGGAATACAAGGATGGCGGCCAGGGTGATGAGGTAGGCCAGGGCCCACCGTAGGTCGTGATGTGGGGTGGGCGGGGTGTAACGGTGAAATGTGAGGCTGCGGGATGTCATGACTGCAAGTTCGATCAAGTTGGCGTTGTGGGACAGCAAGAGTCGTCGTAGGGCCAATGCCCGTCCCGCGCGTGAACAGAACGCACCCTGAGGTCGGGGGTCATGTCGCTGTGCGTTGGGAGGCGTGGCCCGGCCGTAGAGGTGTGTGACGCGGTCAGCGCCGTCGAGCGGAAGCCAGCTGCTGTCGAGGCATGCTGTGGCGGCCGCGGGCACCCATGCTGGCGGTCAATGCCTGGCCGGGCGTGCGTCGTTGCTGGTCATGGGTGCCGGGTGTGGCTGGTACCGGTGTTTCGGATTGATCCGGGTGGAGACGTGGCCGGCCCATGACGTGGGTCCACCAGTGCTGCAGCGGGCTGGGGTCGGGCCAGACGATCGGGTGAAGTTCAGGGGCGGGGGCCGACATCGGTTGGGTCCTTCCTGGGTCATGTCGTCGGAACGTGCCGGGGGTGAACGTCGTGTTCCTACATAGCACTCGTCTGGGTGAATCGCCACCCGATGCCGAAAGCGGGCTACTGCTCTGCTCTTGGGTCGAGTGCTGTTGTGCCGGTGGAGGACTGAGTGCGTTGATCATCAAAAAGATGCTTGGCACTCACTGGCGTTGAGTGCTAATCTGATGGCGCGCAGTGATGGTTGATGTGGTGCCGTCAGCGTGGCGGCACCCGTGGATCAAGGAGGTGTTTGCGATGCTGGGTATCGATCCGTTCTCCATGGTTGATGACTGGGCTCGAGGACTTCTCACCGGCGAGTCCGGCGCTGGCCGACGTACACCGCGATTCATGCCGATCGATGTGTACAAGGTCGACGACCACTATTCGTTGATTGCCGACCTGCCTGGTGCTGATCCTGGTTCGATCGATCTCAACGTCGACAACGGGGTGTTGACCTTGTCGGCGCATCGCAGCGCACTCTCGGATGAGGGTGTGCAGTGGTTGGCCAACGAGCGTTTCGCCGGCACCTATCGTCGGCAGATCACTCTGGGTGAGGGTGTCGATCCGGCGAAGATCTCTGCTGCCTATGACAACGGTGTGCTCACGGTGACGATCCCGGTGGCCGAGAAAGCCAAGCCTCGCAAGGTGGCCATCGAGCATTCCGGCGACGGACGTCAGGAGATCACCGCCGGCTCCGAGGCGGCCTCGGGCTGACTGACCGGGGAGGTGGTTCGTCACTGTCACCCCAGTACCGGGAGGTCTGAGATGATGATGGGCTGCGTCACGGCTGCGTCGCCAGCCGGATGTGTCGACGTGATCGACGCCGAAGACACCTGGCTGGCCGCTGAAATCGATGCTGTCTTCGCGCAGGTCGGCGATCCGCAACAGGTGCTACCTACCCTCACGTGCGGGGTCGCCACCGTTCGGCGCCGGGTACCTGGTTCAAGCCGAACCGCCGCTCGCATCGCGCACCTGCGGCCGCGACACCGAGTGGTGAGGCGAGGTGGGCGGCAGCGTGGCCCGCCCACCTCGATCTGAGAGCTTCTGAAAGACGCCTGCGTCCGGGAGTCGAAAGGGTTGGCGGTGCCGGGCTCTGGGCGATCGCAGGCAGAGAAATGGACAAGGATGACACCCGCCGTCCTCCCCGGCGGCCGAGTGCCATCCTTGTCCATATTCAGTTCGACTGATGGATCTGTGCGGATCGCTGGTACTGCCGTGATCGGTGTCACGCCTCGAACGTGGCGTGGCATGACCCGGAGTGAGGTGGGCAGCCCAGGTTCATTCCTCGGGTGGCTCTTGGCAAGCCCGACATATTTGGGCAGCGATATGCAGCACTTCAGTCGACAGAAGGTAGAGCATCGGCGAAAGACGAGGACGAGTGGAAACAAGTTGGGAGGACACGGCTTCCACATCCTGAGTGACTGCGCAGGTGGTAGCTACGCGTGTCGATCCCTCCCTCTCGACTCCCGGTGTCTATGAAAGTGGTCGCCAGGTAGACACCCTCGAAGAGTGTGAATCGCCCAGGTCAGAGCAACCCTCGCGACTTGAGCAACAGATAGTGATCGGCGAGCTTCGCCGGGAGCTTGTCGGGCGCCGCATCGACCACGTCGACGCCGAGCCGGCCCACCGCGGTGGCGGTTCGGTCCCGCAGGGTGAGAGTGCGTGCCGCGGCGGCGGCGTCGTAGATCTGTGCGGCGTCGGCGCGCTCGGTCAGCATGGCGTCGAGTGCGGGATCGGCAACGGAACCGATGATGACCTTGTACCGCTGGGCCAGTACCGCCAGCGGGGGCAGCAGCGACTCCTCGACCGCTGCGGGTTCGAGTGGCGTGAGCAGGACCAGCAGTGCCCGCTGCCGCCCGATCTTGGCGACCTCGGCGCCGAGCAGCGGCCAGTCTGCCTCCAGCAGAGCGGGTTCGAGATCCGCCATTGCGGTGACGAGGCTGTTGAGCAGCATCGTGCGACCGACGCCGACCACCCGTCGATGGACCCGCCGATCCCCGGCTATGAGATCCACGCGGTCGCCGGCGTGCGACGCGAGTGCGGCCAGCAGCAGCGCCGCGTCCATCGCGGCGTCGAGACGGGGAGTGTCGCCCACACGCGCGGCCGACGTCCGCGAGGTGTCCAGGACGATGACGATGTGCCGGTCCTTTTCCGGCTGCCACGTGCGGACCACCGTCGATCGACGCCGGGCGGTCGCGCGCCAGTCGATGCTGCGGACGTCGTCGCCCTCGACATAGTCACGCAGCGAGTCGAATTCGGTGCCCTGTCCACGTACCCGCACCGCTGACCGGCCGTCGAGCTGGCGGAGATGGGCCAGCCGCGACGGCAACAACCGCCGCGAGTCGAAGGGCGGGAGTGCGCGGACGCGGCCCGGCAACGGCACCGACCGTTGGCGTCCGGCGAGGCCGAGGGGACCCACCCGGCGGACGGCGACTCGGACCGCGAGTCGGTCACCGCGCCGGGTGGGGGTGAGAGTCGTTGTCACCGAGCGGGTCTCCGCACGTGGAACGGAAATCCGGTGGGTGTTGTCCGACGCACCCGCCGACGGCTGCCAGCTGTCGCGCAGCACTCCGCGGAACGTCTGAGAGCCGTGGTTGGTGACCGCGATCGAACACGTCGTGCTCTGGCCGAGCCGGATCGGGCCGGGTGCCGACCGCGACATGGTGATCGATTTCGTGGACCCTGCCAGCGCGATGTCGAGGCACACGACCGGGACACAGAACAGCGCCCACAGCACGGGGACGAAGTAGTTCGGCCATATCAGGATGGGCACCGCACCGAGCAGCACCAGGATCAGAAAGCGGCCCGTGAGGAACATCAGCGGGGGACGGGCACCGAGTTGATCGCGGCGTCGAGCACCGAACCCACCGACACCCCTTCGAGCTCGGCCTCCGGGCGCAACGACAGGCGGTGCGCGAGCGTCGATTGGGCGAGCGCCTGCACGTCGTCGGGGGTCACGAAGTCGCGGCCGTTCAGCCACGCCCATGCCCGGCTCGTGCCGAGCAGTGCGGTGGCGCCGCGCGGACTGACGCCGAGGGCCAGTGACGGCGAGAATCGGGTGGCCCGGGCGATGTCGACGATGTAGGCGGTGACCTGCGGGGCGACCGTGACCCGGCGGACCTGCTCAGCGCCGGCCTCGATGTCGGCGGCCGAAGCGACCGGACGGAGGCCGGCGGCGGACAGATTCCGCGGATCGAATCCGGAGGCGTGCCGCGTCAGCACGGTGATCTCGTCGTCGCGAGGGGGGAGCGGCAGGGTGACCTTCAGCAGGAAGCGGTCGAGCTGCGCTTCGGGCAGCGGGTAGGTGCCCTCGTACTCGACCGGGTTCTGCGTCGCCGCGACGAGGAACGGGCTCGGCAGCGGGCGGGGATCCCCGTCGACGGTGACCTGCCGTTCCTCCATCGCCTCGAGCAACGATGCCTGGGTCTTCGGCGGCGTGCGGTTGATCTCGTCGGCCAGCAAGAGATTGGTGAACACCGGTCCCTCGCGGAACGTGAATTCGGAGCTGGCGGAATCGAACACGAGTGAGCCGGTGACATCACCGGGCATGAGGTCGGGGGTGAACTGCACGCGCTTGGTCTCGACGTCGAGCGCGGCCGCCACGGACCGGACGAGCAGCGTCTTGGCCACGCCGGGAACGCCTTCGAGCAGGATGTGCCCGCGGCAGAGCAGCGCGATCAGGATGCCTGCCACCGCCGGGTCCTGGCCGACGACGGCCTTCCCGACCTCGCCGCGGACGGCCCCGAGCGCATCGCGGGCGCGGTTCGGCGCTCCGCCGGGTCGGTGGTGGGCGTGCTCAGGTGGTGGCCCGGCAGGTGTCTTGGTGAACGGGTCGGCGTGTGAGGATGCGTCCGGGGCGAACGGACCGGGGCCTGGGTTGCGGGACGGGTCGACGGTCATGGCGTGTGTCGGACTTCCTTCTCGAGGTTGGTCAGTTCGGCGGTGAAGTGCACGAGCTGGGTGTCGGTGGTGGGGAGCGGACCGGACAGCAGCGACCGGACCTCGCCCAGATCACGGTGCGTTGCCCCCACCACGGCGAGGACGATCGCCGACACCATCGGGTCCGAGTTCTCGGTCGGCGCGACGACGGTGTCCCAGTCGGGTCGAGACAGTGCGTCGGTGGCGCGGGCGGCGTCGAACGGAAGTCCCAGATACGACGCCAGCGAACCCAGCGTGTGGATGCGCAGCGCCGCCGCGGCGCGCGCGTCGGCTCCAGCGCGGTGATACATCCGGCCCCGCGCCCGGGTGGTCTCGACCGCCTTGACGACCGCCGGGAGCGGCTCGGTGACCAGCGAGCCGAATCGCCGGCCCCGCCACAACATCAGGGCCAGAACCGCGAAGACGGTCAACACGATCAGCGGCCCGACCGCGGCCGGGATGTCGGACTCCTCCTCCTCGGTCGCGACTTGATCGGTGAAGAAGGGCACGTACCAGAGGATCTCGTCGGACCTCGCGAATATCCGCACGGCGACGCCGGCGTTGTCCTGCTGTGCCAGGTGCTCGTTGGTGAGCATTGTGCCACTGATGACGACGAATTCGGGACGGTCGGCGGTGCGGGGGACCACGACCAGATTCGATGTCCCGTCGGACGTGAAGCAGGCCGTGGCCGCGGGCGAGGTCGGTGAGTATCCGAACGGACTGAAGTCGACGACGTCGGTCTCGTCGATGCCGGGCGTGCGGCAACCCGCGGGGACCGCTGCCGGGCCGGCGCCGTAGCCGGACGTGACGGGCAGGTCGAGCGCGGTGAGCACGGTGGTGTCCGGCGCGATCAGGATCACGCGGTCGGCGTCCTGCACGCGCTCTCGGAACTGTTGTGTCGTACCGGGATTGAGCGATGAGGTCGAGCTCACCACCACCGTGGTCCCGCGGCCGGGACGTGGGGCATCGGTAAACTCCGCGAGGCCACGCACCTGCCGGAGGTCGGCCCCGTGGTCGTCGAGGATCTGAGCGAGAGCGCGCGATCCGGTGGGCTGGGCGTTGTCGGGGTCGTAGCTGACGCCGGGACCGGGCGTGCCTTGCACCCCGGTGAGTGCCGTGACACCGAGGAGCCCGACGCCGGCGACCACGACGACCACCACCAGCACGATGGTCACCCAGATCCACGCCGGCGTCTTGTTCTTCGCGGGCGCCGGTCGCATCGGCGTCGACGTGACGGGTCCGGGTGGCGTCGCCTGCACGGTGCCGGTCACCGGGGCACCGCCAGTCGGCTCGACCGGACCGTGTCCTGGTCGACCGGCCGTGCGGACGAGACGCCGCGTTCGATGTCGAGGACCGCGCGCGCGGATTCGGCCGATGCGTGTCGGTCGCCGTAGGCGATGGCGTCGAACAGGTCTGACGCCGTTCGTAACCCGGAGTCGTAGGTGGGGAAGCGGGGTCCGAGGTCGACAGCGACCTCGTGGGCGGTCAGAGACGGTTCATCGGCCAGCAGACCGCGCTCGATACCCCGACGAGCCATGGCACGCACGGCGGCGAGCACACACTCGTCGTACCGGCCTGCGGCGAAGGCGGCGTCGGCGTCGGACCGGAAGTCGGCCGCGGACCGAGCCGGACCTGTCAGTACCGACCCCGTTGGCGGGCCAGCGGTGGTGCGGGGAATTCGTGGGTTGCGTCGGAGATGCCGGACGACCGCGACGACGAGCCCGAGGACGAGGGCGATCGCCACGACGATCACGATGCCCCGAAGGGTGTCGGAGCCGCCGAACCAGCCGAAGACGTTGTCGGCGATCCACTCCCAGAGCCGCTCACCGAAGCGGTCGAACCACGACGGTTCGGGTGGTTGATACTCGGATTCGGACAGCTCCTCCTCGGCCCACCGGCGTGCTTCGTCGTTGCCGGGGTTCAGTGGCGCAGCGAGAACTCCGATCACCGGTCGCCCTGTCGGGAGAAGAACGGCGTCGGGTCCGCCTCGGCGCGTGCATCGTCATAGAGGACGGCCGGGACGACGGTCAGTACCGGTTGCACGACCATCGACGCCACGACGGTGCCGATCACCGCGACGACGGTCTCGGTGCCACGGGCGTCCCAGTTGTCGAACCACATGCCGGCGATCGATCCGAGGAGATCGAAGGGGTACATCATCGTCGTCATCGCGACCCACGCCAGCACGACCATGACCGCCAGGATGCCGAAGGTCCGCCAGAACCGCTCCGCCGACAACGACCCCGAGCGGGCGATCGCGTCTCGCACGGAGAGGCCGTCGATCACGATCGCCGGTGCCGTGAACACCGTGCGTACCAGCAGCCACGTCACCGGGATGAGCGCGACGAGGAAGAGGACGAGACTCCCGGCGATCAGCACGATTCCGTCGGAGCTGACTCCCAGACCGAGGAGTGCGATGCCCGGGGTGAACGCCGCCGCGACGGCGAGTCCCAGGAGGGCGGTCCACCCCGACAGTCGGGCGAGAGACCGGCGTCCCGCGCGCAGGGTGTCGTCGAGCGTCGGTACGGACCCGGCGCGCAGGCGGGCCAGGGGGCGGGCGGCGAGACCGCTGAGTGCGCCCGTCATGACGGTCCACTGCGCAAAGACGATGAGGACGAACGCGGTGACCGGTGCCAGGCTCGCCCAGTCGTCCGGGTCGTCGAGGGTCGGTTCGGCGCTCACCAGCCACCAGGTGATGAGCGCGACTGGTGCCGCCGCCGCGCCCCAACTCACGCCGACGAGGCCCAGGAAGACACGCGGTGCCGCGAACGTGGTGGAGAAGATCTGTTGCAGCAAGGAGTTGACGGACGTCGGTCGTCGTTGCGGCATCCACCCCGGCCACCCGTTGCCCGGAGGGGTCGCTCCCGGCTCGTGCGGCGGCGACAACGCCGGGCCCCATTGCGCGGAGCCCCATTGGGGCTGCGGTCCGGGCACGGTCGGAGGGCGCGGTGTGAGTGGACCCTGCGGCGGTCCGGCATCCGGCACCGGGCTCCACTCGTCGGACACGACGGGCGGCTGCCACGGGGGCTCGCCGGACGGTGGTGGAGGTACGCGCGGCGGCTCGGTCATCGAGAGGTGCACCGGCCTTTCCACGCGCGGGGAAGCTGTGCGGCGAACGTATCAAACAACTGGGACCGGGCACCGAAATCATCCACCGGTTGACGGACGCCGTGCTACCGTGCCGAATTAGAACACGTTCTACTTTTCTGGAGGATTCATGACCGTGGAACAAGCCGGGCTCGCGGAGAAGATCGACGCGGCCGTCGACGCCTACATCGAGCTGCTCAACTCGGGTACCGCAGAGCAGATCGCCGACCTCTACGCCGCCGCCGCGACCGTCGAGGACCCCATCGGCGCGGACATCCGCGACACCCGCGAGCAGCTCGTGGAGTTCTACTCGGTGATCACCGGTATGGACGAGCGCACCGCGACGCTCAAGTGGAAGAAGATCGCCGGCGACACCGCGGTCTTCGAGTTCACGCTGGTCACCAAGACCGCCGGACTCGCCTTCGAGATCACCCCCGTCGACATCATGGTCTTCGACGCCGAAGGCAAGGTGTCGACGATGCGCGCGGTCTGGCAGCAGTCGGATCTCAAACAGCTCTGACCGCGATCCCTCCGCTCCTGACAGAGCCCGGAGCTTGCGGAGGGCGCGGCTGTCTCGCGTACCTGCCGCATTTTCGTGACCGACGAACTTCAACTCGACTCCTAGACTTCGATCGAAGTCCATCGGTCGAGTTGAAGTCTGCCGGTCGCGGGCCCGGCGCCCTCCGTTGTTATCTGCTCTGTCGCAGGCCGCTTTCCGGACCCGGAACCGCTGATCGCGTTGTTTCGGATGAGGGAGCGGAGTTCTTCCGTAGTCCGCGACGTCGCCAGGCCGCGAATTCTTCGCGTACGAGCGTCACCCTCGCCCGGTCGGCCTCAGCACGATTTCTTCGGGGTGGGCGTCGGCCGGGGTGGAGATGGCGTGCACGACTGCTCGGGCGACGGTCGCGGGACGCAGGAACCGCGACCCGTCGTACTCGTCTCCTTCGATGGCGACGATGTCGCGCTGCATGTCGGTGTCGATGCGGCCGGGGAAGACGGACGTCACCCGGAGGGTCGGTTCCTCGACGCGCAATCCGTCTGCGAGAGCGCGCAGCCCGAACTTGCTCGCGGCGTACGGGGTCCATCCCGGGTTGACCCGGCGTCCCGCGCCCGAGTTGATGAATACGACGTGGCCCGCGGCCGCTCGCAGCGCGGGGAGCAGCAACCGTGTCAGCTCGGCGGCCGCGACGACATTCACCTCGAGGACATGACGCCACTCCTCGACGGGTGTCTCCGCGACCGGTTCGAGACTGCTGGCCACCCCGGCGTTGTGGACGAGGACGTCGAGCTCGGTGATCGCCTCGACCGCGGCTTCGACCTCGTCATAGTCGGTGAGATCGACGGCGAAGGTGCTCGCGCCGTCGAGTTCGGTCGCCAGCCGGTCGAGTTCGGGGGAGGGTCGTCCGCCGAGCAGGAGGTCGTGGGTCGGCGCGAGCTGGCGGGCGATCTCGGCTCCGAGGCCGCGGCTCGCCCCGGTGATCAACGCGGTGGGCACCTCTCGACCCTACTGCGAATCCGTGGGCGGCAGCCCCGTCGGGCTCGATGAGCAGACGCCGACGTCGCGGGGCACAATCGTCGACGTGGCCCGGTACGGATTCACCCC
Source organism: Gordonia sp. ALPHA1B1 (assembly GCF_005502615.1). NCBI lineage: Bacteria > Bacillati > Actinomycetota > Actinomycetes > Mycobacteriales > Gordoniaceae > Gordonia > Gordonia sp. ALPHA1B1. The sequence continues at coordinate 178,798 of NZ_SCOC01000006.1, forward strand.
AACGCAGCTGTCGGCACGTGCCGCGTACCTGCTTCGAGGCAATGACCTGGGCACGATGACAAGCGCTGCGCCCAAGTTGTATCCGCACATGTGGAGCTGGGATGCGGCGTTCGTCACGGTCGGTCTCGCGCCGTTGTCGGTGGAGCGGGCCGTCATCGAGATGGACACCCTGCTGTCGGCGCAGTGGCGCAACGGGATGATTCCGCACATCGTCTTCGCGAACGGCCGCGACGGCTACTTCCCGGGCCCGGCTCGATGGGAGTGCGCCCGACTGGCTGAGTGCGCACCGGATTTCCCCGACACCTCGGGCATCACCCAGCCGCCGGTGCATGCGATCGCGGTGCAGCGGATCCTCGACCACTCCCGACGCCACGGTCGCACCACGCGCGCCGTCGCCAACGAGTTCATCGACCGGCGATGGAGTTCGCTGGTGCGGTGGCACCGGTGGCTGGCACACGCGCGAGACCCCAACGGGCGCGGGCGGATCACCATCTTCCACGGCTGGGAGTCGGGGATGGACAACTCGCCACGCTGGGATTCCGCGTACGCCAACGTGATCCCCGGGGTCGACCTTCCGCCTTACCAGCGCGCCGACCTCGATCACGTCGACGATTTCTCGATGCGGCCCACCGACCTCGAGTACGACCGTTACATCTGGCTGGTCGAACAGATGAAGCGCGCCAACTACGACGACGCGCTGCTCCCGAAGGTGATGAGCTTCGCCGTCGAGGACGTCTTCGTCAGCGCGATCTTCGCCGTCGCCTGCGACGTCCTGGCGACGATCGGCGAGGACTACTCCAAGCCGCGGTCGGACGTGCGGGATCTCCGCGCGTGGGCTGACCGGTTCCGGGCCGGGGTCGTGTCCGCCGCCAACGACCGAAACGGCGCCGCACGGGATTTCGACCTGCGCGCGAACTCGTGGATCAACACCGAGACGATCGCGGTGTTCGCGCCGTTGCTGTGCGGCGGCCTCTCCCGGGACCGCGAACGCGCGCTGCTGCGACTCTTCGACGGCCCGCGCTACTGCGGCCACCCGGATCTGCGGTACGCGGTCCCGCCGTCGACGTCACCGATCTCGGCCGACTTCCGCCCGCGCGAGTACTGGCGCGGGCCCGTCTGGCCGGTGATGACCTGGCTCTTCAGCTGGGCGTTCGCCCGCCGTGGCTGGACCGAGCGGTCGGCGCGCCTGCGCGAGGAAGGACTCCGCCAGGCCACCGACGGAACGTTCGCCGAGTACTACGAGCCGTTCACCGGGGAGCCGCTCGGCAGCATGCAACAGAGCTGGACCGCGGCGTCGGTGCTGGACTGGCTCGACTGAGCTGGTGCGGATTCGCCACATGTTGCAACGAATAGTGTCGTCGTGGTGCCGTTTCCGTCCCGCTGATGGCATCCCATCAGCAGGACGGAACCGGGCCCGAGGGAAGGTCCGGGCCGCCTGAGCTGTCTGCCGTGGCCGCGTTGCGGGCCGCGAGGACGCCGAAGGCCGCGGCGAGTTCGGCCGGGTATACGACTTCGACGGAACAGTCGAACCGGTTGAGCGACGCGGCCATCCCGATCCATGACCAGGAGCCGAGTTCCACACTGCAACAATCGAAGTCGAGTTCTTCGACGGTGCCGTCGCCGGCGAACGGGGCGACATCGCGGGCAGGCAGGTCGAGCATCACCTTGCCGCGGCACCGCCACGTGTCGGAATCGGTCGAGCCCTTGAACCGGGCGGCGACGAACGATGCGGGGTCTCCCGTCGGTAGGTCGCGCCGAGTGAACTGCGGACCGGTGGGTACTCGCGGGCTCATTCGATCGGCACGGAAGATGCGCCAGTCGTCTCGCTCGAGATCCCACGCCACCAGGTACCAGCGTCCCCGAGCGGTCAGGAGGTGGTGCGGTTCCACCCGGCGCGGTGGTGAGACGTCGGGAACCGATGCAGTGGAACGAGAATCAGCTGACTCGGGTGAGCCGACACGGCGTGCGTAGTCGAACCGGAGGACGTGGCGGTGGTGGACGGCCCGCGATATCGCGCTCAGCACATCCGGCCCAGCCAGATCGGTCTCGGGGCCACCGGCGGTGACGGGGAGCGCATCGAGACGATGGCGGAGACGGGAGGGCATGAGTTGCCGGACGGTCGCCAGCGCACGTGCGGCCGACTCACCGACATCCACACCGGTGGCGCTCGCGGTCTGCAGGGCGAGCGCGAGGGCGACCACCTGGTCGTCGTCGAAGAGCAGCGGCGGCAACTCCGCGCCGGCCTCGAGTCTATAACCGCCCTCGGGTCCCATCGTCGCCTGGATGTTGTAGCCCATGTCGCGCAGACGGTCCACGTCCCGTCGGATGGTGCGGTGGCTGACCTCGAGACGGTCGGCCAGCAGCGCGCCGGGCCAGTCCCGCCGCGTCTGCAGCAGAGACAGCAGCCGTAGGTGCCGGGCGGTCGGTGTGCGCACCAGACAAATGTAGTTCGCAGTGGCGGACACAAGGTGACCTACTCACGGGCGATCGTCGTCTGTGCGACCGAGAATCGGTCGGCAACGCGACACACATCCAGGAGAATGATGATCACCACCACCACGCACCTCAACTTCCGTGGCGATGCACGCCCGGCCCTGGAGTTCTACCGGTCGGTCTTCGGCGGCCAGATGGTCATCCGGACCTACGGCGACTTCGGGATGCCCGCCGAGGCGCCCGGTGCTGACGACGTGGTCTTCGGATCGGTCGTATCAGACAACGGGTTCCGAGTGATGGCGTATGACGTTCCGGGTCCGGCGGGTGTTTCGGCAGACGTTGCCGGCACGACGAGACGCGAGAACGGGATGACGGTCACCGACGCGTCCTTCTTCGTCTCCGTCCGAGGGGAGACCCTCGACGAAGTGCAGCAGTTCTGGGACGGGCTGTCCGTCGGGGCGTCGACCGTCGAACCGCTCGCCGCGTCGCAGTGGAGTCCCGGTTTCGGCATGCTGACCGACAGATTCGGGGTCACCTGGGTCCTCGACGTCGCGTCCTGACGCGTGCCCCGGTCCGTGCGGTGCGGACGCTCGAAGTCCGTACCCCGGGCCGGGGCGACCCATCGTGGGCGGTCACACCGAGAAGAAGCTCGCGAAGCGCTCGCGGCGAGCGCTTGCTTTGCGTCGCCGATGAATCTCGGGGTTCTCGTCCTGGTCGGCGACGACGACGATCGACGCCGGGACCCATGTGGCCGCCAGCGAGATGATCATCGACCGCACCGCTGAGGAGGTGGAACGCGGGCCCGAGCGTCCGTGTCGGCGTCGCCGGAGTCGGCGGTCTGGGACCCCTCGCCGTGAAGTTCGCGGTGGCGCTCTGCGCCGAGGTCACGGCGTGCACCTCGACCGCCGCCAAGGTCCCCGATGGCCGGGCGCTCGGAGCGCACACGGTGGCGGTGGCCACGTCGCCCGACGACTTCGCCGCGGACGTCGAGGTGTTTCCGTCGAGCCAGGTCGACGTCGCGCTGGACCGCCTTCGCCGAGGGGAGGTGCGGCACCGCTTCGTCCTCGACATGAGTGACCTCTGATCACAGCTCCCGCATCCGACGGCACACGTCGTCGTAGACGTCCACGAGTGGCCGGGGCGTCCCCGACGACCCGGGACGCTCGTTGATCTCTACCCATTCCTCGAAGGCGCACTGCACCTCGAGATTGGCGATCTCCAGGATCATCCGTAGCTGACCGCGAGTTCGCGCCGAGCTGCGGTCGCCCAGGGCCTCGGGCCGTCGGCGTGACTTGTCGGCGTAGCGGCCGAGGGCGGCTCGGCTCAGGGTGGGTGTCGCGAGTACGAGTTTCTGCACGCGCATGAAATGGGCGGACACGTCGTCGCTGCGATCACCGAACCCCTCCAGGAGCTGCCGGTAGACGCCCTCGATGTCGGCGAGCGACAGGGCATCGGGGTCGGTGCCGGCCAGATGGTCGTCGAGTGCCTGGTCGAAACCGAAGCGGTCGAAGAGCACGCACTCTTCCTTGGTCGGGAAGTACCGGAAGAACGTACGCGGTGAGACCCCGGCGGCGGCCGCGATCTCGTCGACCGTCGTCTCGTCGAATCCGTTGCGCTCGAACAGTTCCACTGCGGCCTCGTGGATCTCCAGGCGCGTCGCATCTCGACGGCGGGCCCGCAGCCCGCCGGTCTCGGAGGATTCCGGCATGGGTCGAGACTAGCGGCCGACCCGCCCGACGGCAGTCGGTGCCAGTCTGGCAGTCTCTGCCACTTTCCGGTAGCGTCGCCGTGTGATCGACCCGGACCACCACAGCGATGAGAGAACGACAGTGACCGAGAACGCCGCCCTATCGGGCACCGACAACCGCACCGACGCCGGCACGGATCGCAGCGCGGTGCTGCTCATCGGGGTCCTGCTGGTCGCGGCCTTCGTGGTGATCCTGAACGAGACGATCCTGAGCGTCGCGTTGCCCACACTGATGGCCGACCTCGAGATCACCGCCGCCACCGCGCAATGGCTCACCAGCGGGTTCCTGCTGACGATGGCGATCGTCATCCCGATCACCGGCTACCTGATGCAGCGATTCACCCTGCGTTCGATCTACATCGCGGCGATGACGTTGTTCACGATCGGCACCCTCGCCGCCGCCCTCGCGCCGGGCTTCGAACTCCTGATCGTCGCCCGCGTGGTGCAGGCGTCCGGTACCGCGCTCATGGTCCCGCTGCTGATGACGACGATCCTGAACGTCGTCCCGGAGCAGAATCGGGGCCGCACGATGGGACTGGTCTCCATCGTCATCGCCGTCGCGCCGGCGGTCGGTCCGACGGTGTCCGGCCTGATCCTGCAGTCCCTCAGCTGGCGAGCCATGTTCTGGATCGTGCTGCCCATCGCGATCGGTGCGCTGATCCTCGGCGGGGTGTTCGTCCGCAACGTCACCGAACGGCGGCCCTCGCAGCTCGACCTCATCTCGGTCCCGTTGTCGGCTCTCGGCTTCGGCGGTGTCGTCTACGGTCTCAGCAGTATCGGGGAGTCGGCGGGTGGGCATGCCCCGATCCCACCGTGGGTGCCACTCGTCATCGGCGCCGTCGCGCTCGCGTTGTTCGTCGTGCGGCAGCTCAAACTCGCCGATCGCGGCTTGGCGCTGCTCGACCTGCGGACCTTCGCGATCGCACCGTTCCGCTTGGCCGTCGTGCTGATGGCCGGGTTCATGCTGACGCTCTTCGGCGCACTCATCCTGCTTCCCCTTTTCCTACAGAACGTGATGGGCAAGGACGTCCTGACCACCGGCCTCGTGCTCCTGCCCGGTGGCCTGGTGATGGGTCTGCTGGCGCCCTTCGTCGGTGCATTGTTCGACAAGGTCGGTGCACGACCACTGGTGCTACCGGGCACCTTGGCCGTCAGTGCCGGCACGTGGCTGCTCACCACGCTCGACGCCGGATCGTCGTTGGGCATGGTGATCGCGGCACATGTGATCCTCAGTGCCGGTATCGCTTTCGGTCTGACGCCGCTCATGACCTCGGCGCTGGGATCGCTGAGTCCCGAGCTGTACTCGCACGGCAGCGCGACCGTCAGCACCATCCAGCAGGTCGCGGGAGCGGCAGGCACCGCGCTGTTCATCACGCTGATGTCCCGGGGTACACAGTCGGCCATCGACGACGGGGTGAACCCGCTGCAGGCGGGAGCCGACGGCATTCATCTGGCCTTCGTCGTCGCGGCCTGCCTGTCGCTTGTGCTCATCGCAGCGGCCGCGCTCGTCCGTGGCCGAACGGGTGCGCCGGCGGCCCGGGCCGCCGAGTCGGCCTAGCCGCTCGACCGTCGGCCCGGCCGGCTCACCGGGTCCGGTAATCCAGCAGACCGGACCAGAACTCGTCGGGGATCTCGTCGCCGGCGCGCAGCACCTGCGCCAAGCCGGCGGCCATGAAGGCGCCGAGCAGACCGAGCCACAGCCCGGACATCGAGATCGTCACCCAGGCGATCACGACAGCGGCAGGCCACGGGTCGAGGATCAACAAGAGCGGCGCGAAGAAGAAGCCCGCCCCGATGAACCACGAGGACAGGGCGCGGTCGCACCGCATGACCGCGGTCAGCCACCGCGGACTCGAGCCCGTGGGCGCGAGGAGAGCAGCGGGTCTTCTGCCGACGGCGGTCGGCCGGTCGGTCATCGGACACCTCCTCTGCGGATCGTCGTGATCCCAGTGTCGGCGTCAGACGTCTTGAGAGCCACTACCTCTCAGGTAGTCGCCGCACCCGGATGTCGTGTGCGAGTGCCACCGCATCGTCGGGTCAGGCCGTCGTCCGGTGCTCTTCGTTCGGGTGTGCGTGCGGAAAGCCGATGGATTGCAGTCGATTCAGTGCATGGGTACGGGCCCGGTGCTGGTTGCCCGGCGGCGGCACGTAGACACCCGCCCAGATCCCGGTCAGGTGAGTCGGATCGTCCAGGGCGAGGCGGGCGCAGCGCGAACGGATCGGACAGCGGACGCACCCGTCGACAGCGTGCCGATTGGCCAGGCTCCGGGCACCGGCGGCCTGCTCCGGGAACCAGGCGTCCGGGTTCGAGGTACACGTGGGTCGCATGTCAGGCACCTCGCCGACACCGACGCGCACTTCGTCCACAACCTGTCGTGCTGGTTGCGCCGGCAACCGTCACCCACTGACGCCGATGGCCCATTGATCCCTCCGATCAAACTGAGAACGTATGTTGTCAGAGTCTGATCGAAGGTGCAACACCGATCGTGAATCACGTTGCCGCGCTGTCGCAGTCGTGCCTGGCAGGCCCGCGGAGTGGAGACATGAGACGGCGCCCGGCTGGGTTCTCAACCGGGCGCCTGGGCCGGGTCGCTCGCATGCGGCGGAACCGGCTTGCCGACCGCGGTACCCGACCGACCAGGGGCCGAAACGGTGAGCACCAGCGGGTCGATGCCTGCGTGCCCGTCCGATCGCCCTGCACGGGACGGGCCGGTTCCGTAGCACGCCATTACAGCGCCGTCACACCTACGAAACACGACGCTTGTTTCATAACAGGGGACAAAGTCCACTACGGGGAGTCGCGGCGATTGGGCCGCGGACCCCGGATGTCGTCGACGTACCGCCGCCCGCGAGTACGCCCAGATCGAACCTGTGAAGGAGCATCGTGACCATCGAGAGTGCCAAGGCCCTGGAGTTCCGCGTGACCAGCGGCGGATACGAGGATCTGCCGAAGATGCCCGAGGCGGAGCACCCGGGCACCGAGGGCTTCATCGGCGACGTCTACGAGAACCCGGACGGAAGCCCGATGTGCAGCGGGTACTTCGAGCTGCGCCACACCGACGAACCGCTGTACTACGAGTACGAATACGACGAGATGAAGGTCGTGCTCGAAGGCGAGTTCCTCCTGGAGAACAAGGAGACCGGGCAGAAGACCGTGGCCAAGGCCAAGGACGCGATCTTCTTCCCGAAGGGGTCCAAGATCTACTTCAGCACCCCCGACTACGCGCTCGCCTTCTACACCGGGTTGCGCGACGCCACCCTCCTCTGAGTCGCTGCCATGTCGCAGATCGACTTCTCCAGCGTGCCGACGTGGGCACGTCCCGGCGTACCGATCGAGGCGACGACGCCCGCGCCGACCGGCAACTCGTACGTCCTGGTCGGTGTCGGGAATGTCGCCGAAACCCTGGCTCGCTGGGAGTCATCACTACCTCCACGTGCCACCACGCGTATCCACGGGGATACCGACTCGGTCGCCGCCCAGCTCGGCAGCACCCTCGGCGAAGCCGTTGTCGGCGTGCGAGTCTGGATAGCGGCGGAGCCGGGATCGGCACTGACACTGCGCGCGGTCGCGCTCGGTGCCGGACTCGAGGACGACGAGATCGCCGTCGTGCCGCTGACTTCCGCGCCGCAGTCCGTCGTGCAGATCTTCTGCGCACACTGCCGATCGGTCACCCGCGCGGCCGCGGCCGTCGATGACATCGTCGGGTGCGTCGGTTGCCGTCGCGACCTGCGCGTGTACCACCATGTCTCGCGTCGAACCGGACAATATCTGGGTTTCATGGCCGACGCCGAGACCGCCCAGTCGGCCTGTCCGGGAACCGGACCAGGCGAGGTACCCACCCTCACGAAGGATCCCTCATGAACACCGGAGTGGCCGAGATGAGCAGCCCCGAGTCCGTCGTGCGTCCCGGAGCCGGCGCGACGACGCTGGAACTCGTCGTCACGGCTGTCGACGCCCCCGCCCGAGACATCCGCGCGATCACCTTTTCCGACCCCGGCGGCAACGTGCTGCCCGGTTACATCCCGGGCAGTCACGTCGTCGTGCACGCGGGTGCCTTCACCAACGCCTACAGCCTGACCGGCGACGGCGCGCATCCGTTGCACTACTCGATCTCGGTGCTCCGACTCGATGACGGCAAGGGCGGATCGCGTTGGTTGCACGACGAACTCGAGGTCGGCGCAACGGTGTCGGTGGGGTTGCCGCGCAGCGCGTTCGCTCCGGTCGCCCGGGCGCGTAAACATCTCCTGATCGCCGGCGGGATCGGGATCACGCCGATGATGTCCCACCTTCGGTCGGCGGCTCGCTGGCGCCGGGATGTGCAAGTGCTGTATGTCTTCCGTGATTCGGCGGCCGCCCACCTCGACGAGGTCACCGCACTCGCCGGACCCCGTGCCGAACTGTTCACCGACCGGCACTCTTTCGCCGATCGCCTCGCACAGACCCTGCGTACCCAGCCGATCGGTACCCACCTGTACGTATGCGGTCCGGCGGCGATGATCGACGCGGTCACTGCTGCGGCGGTGGACGCCGGTTGGCCGGAATCGCGGATTCATCTCGAGCGGTTCGGGATCGACGCTCTCGACGCCGGCGACCCCTTCCGTGTGGAGCTGACCGCTTCCGGGCGGACGGTCGATGTACCGGCGGGGACGAGCATGCTCGAGGCTCTCGAGAACGAGGGCATCGTCGTGCCGAATCTCTGCCGGCAAGGCGTGTGCGGTGAGTGCCGCATCCCGCTCGCCGGCGGTATCCCGGTCCACCGCGATCTCTACCTCGGCCCCGAGGAGAAGGACGCGGGCAACGCCATCATGCCGTGCGTCTCGCGCGCCGCGGCCGTCAGCACCCTGGAGGTTCCCCTGTGACAGACACTCTCGACCCGGGCGGAGCGACGACGACGGTCGCGCCAGATCTCCTCGCGGGCTTCCCGTTCCCGTTCCCCGAGGACCGCTATCGTTACAGCACGAATGTCGAGCCGGCCCGGACCCCGGTGACCACGGCGGCCGGCGAGTGGGGGACGTCGGTTGTCGACATCGATTCGGAGTACCGCACCGAGATCGATCAGCGCGCGGTGATCCTGGCCGCCGATCCCACCCGCCATGCTGTGTTGCCGCATATGGTCCCGGCCGCGTGGGACGCGATGTTGACCGTCATGGGTGAGCTCGCCGCGACCTGTCCCGGGTTCCGGCTCGCGTCGACCGGACCCGACACCTGGTTGTGGCACAACGAAATCCTCGGGATCGAGCAACACTTCCGATACGGTGACCCGGCGTCACTTCCCGAGGAACCGTTGCGCTACATCAGCTCTCAGGTCCAGGAGGACATCGCCCTTCTGGATCAGCGCAATGGGCAACTCCACGTCGATGCCGGGGTCGTCACCTTCGCCGCCGATTGGAGTTTCGGGTTCGACGTCGGGATGAGCTTCCTCGAGATCCACGGACCGGTGCCGCGCATCCACCCCGAAGGCGTCATCACCCGTGCGCACGAGTTCCTCAAGCGCCTCCAACCTCATCAGCCGTATCGACGAACCAACTGGACGTTGACGATCGACCGCAGGCTCGACGTCTCGACCGAGATCTATCACAAGTGGGGACCGGACCGGGAGGTCATCCAACAGGTCCCCGACGACGAGTTCGGCAGGCGGATACACCTCCGCGTCGAAGTGCAACACCTCATCCGGCTGCCGGATTCGGGTGCGGTGATGTTCCTCATCCGGACGTACATGCTTCCGCTCGAGCAACTCGCCACCGTCGAGGTCTGGCGCCGACGCACCGCGGAGGTGTTGGCCGAATTGCCCGGTGACATGGCCGATTACAAGGGCATCATCAAGTTCCGGGATCGTGCGGCGCAGTGGCTGCGCGCGGCCGCACCGGCGACGCAGGAGACCACCGGGGCCGGCATGCCGCGGTGGCCCGCCTGGCCCCCGGCCGTCGACACCACCGGGGCGGCGTTCCTCGTGGTGGCGATCGGCGACGATCCGGCAGCCGCGCACGTGTCACGGAACTGGGTGGCGGCCGCCGAGGCCGCCGGAGGGACGCGGTTGGTGGTCCTGGACTCACTGGGCGACGCGGTCGACAGATCGGCGTTGCAGTCTGCTCTGGACGAGTGCCGCACCGGTACCCGAGTCCTGGTCACCGGCGGGCAGTACGACGTCATGACGGCACTCGCCATGGCGCGTAACGCGGGGGCGGTGGCGGCCGAACTGTCGTGCTATGTCACGCACACCCGCGACCTACCGCTCTACTGCGCGCATTGCCGCGAGACCTTTCGCGCCGAGGCCGTTGTCGGCGGCGTCGTCGCGTGCCCCGGTTGCGCTCGGGATCTCGAGGTGCACGAACACCATTCACCGGTGATGGGCAGCTTCCTGGCCTCTGCGGTCGGCGGCGACGAATGACCGCGGTCGCCGTAGGGCAGTACCCGGCCCACCTTCATCCGGCCTATGCCACCGGTCCGCGACCGATGCGTGTCATGTCCGTGCGACAACTCACCGACGAGGTCACGCATTTCCGGTTCGGCCCCGTCGACGACGCCCACGCGGTCCTGACCGCGTACCAGCCGGGCAGCCATCTCATCATCTCGGCCGGCGGACAGCGGAATGCCTACTCGCTCGTCGACGACGGGATGTACCCGACCAGCTACGGCATCTCGGTGTTGCGACGTGGTGCGGGCGGTGGTTCGGATTGGTTGCACGACAACCTCGTCGTCGATGCCGTCATCGAGATCGAGGGTCCGCGTTCGATGTTCCCGCCGGTGCTCGATCAGCGCGGCGCATTGCTGATCGCGGGCGGAATCGGGGTCACTCCGGTGCTGTCGCACGCCCGTGCCCTCGCTCGGGACGGGCGTCGGGCCGACATCGTCTACTCCTATCGGCGTGGATGCGGTGCGCACACCGAGGACCTGCGGGCGCTCGCCATGCAACCCTCCGTGACGCTGCACGAGGTGTCCGGGGCCGCGGCCACCATGCGGGTGATCGCTGAGCGATTGCGGGCGCAGCCGCTCGGAACGCACGCCTATGCCTGTGGTCCCACGTCACTCCTGGAGGCGTACACGCGGCTCGCGGAGGACGCCGGATGGCCCAGCGCGCGAGTACATCTCGAACGTTTCACCGCCCCCGAACAGGATCCCGGCGATCCCTTCACCGTGACGGTGGCGTCTTCGGGCCTCCGCATCGACGTGCCACCGGGTGTGTCGCTGCTGCAGCGGTTGCTCGACAACGGCGTCCCGGTGCCGAGTCTGTGCCGCCAAGGCGTGTGCGGCGAATGCCGAATCCCGGTGCGAAGCGGCCGAATCGAGCACCGCGACTTCGTACTGACCGACGACGAGAAGACCGTGGGCGACGCCATGCTGTGTTGTGTCTCGCGCGGTCAGGACATCGAGGTGGACCTGTGAGCATCGAATCGTTCCCGACCCGTCGGGTCGACCACCTGGCGAACCTGCCGTGGCCGTTTCCGGACGAAATGGAGGAGTTCTCCTACAGCGTGAACGTCGAACCGGCACGCATCCCGCGTCCGACCCGGGCCGGCGAATGGGGCAGGCACCTCGTCGATCTCGGCGGCGCCGAGTATCCGGAGATCATGGCCGAGCGACGGCGGATCCTCGACGCCGATCCGACACGCGTCCGTGTGCGCCCGGGGATGGAACTGGCCTCCTGGGATCTGCTGTTGTACTACCTGCGCGATCTCGGTCACGCCTACCCCGCGGCGATGGAGCTCACCGAACACGGTGACGGTCGATTCCGTTGGTGCAACCGGCTTCTGGGTACGGATCAGGAGTTCGTCCTGGGTGATCCGGCCACCCTTCCCTACGGCCCCATGGAATTCCTGGCGCGTGAGGTACCCGACGACCTGCTGCTCGTCACCGAACGCGACGGGCACCTGTACTTCGACGCCGGCGTGGTCACCTTCGCCGCCGCGTGGTCGGTGTCCTTCGACGTCGGGATGGACATGTACGAGATCCACGCGCCCGTTCCCCGCATGCTCCGCGAAGGCATCGTCGCCCGCGCCGAACAGTTCCTGCGGAGGCTACCCGCAGACCAGGTGTACCGCAGGGTGAACTGGACGCTGTCGGCGTCGGACTCCCACAAACTCGACGTCAGCCTCGAGGAGCTGCCGGAGTGGGCGGCCGACGTCGCGGGCATGATCGCCGACGGCGATTTCGGTCGCGCGCGACTGCGCATCGAGCTGGAACACTTCGTCCGGTTGCCGATGTCGGGTGCGGTGACGTTCAATATCCGGACATTCATGGCCTCGCTCGAGGACGTGAAGCGCATACCCGAGTGGGCCGGTCAATTGGCGACCGTCATCGAGACGCTCGGCGAGGACATCGCCGCCTACAAGGGTTTTCTCGACTATCGCGACAACGTCGTCGCATACCTCCGCGGTCAAAGTCGCCCGTGAGCCCTGGTCCCGTAACACCCGACTTCTCGTAGAGTCCCAGAACCGAAAGATCGCTCATGGAACCCATACTCGCCGCCAATGCCGACCTGGCATGGATGCTGGCGGCCTTCGTCTTCGTCCTGCTGATGTTCCCGGGCCTGGCCTTCTTCTACGGAGGCATGGTCGGATCGAAGAACGTCCTCAACATCATGACGATGGTCATGTCCACCCTGGCGATCACGGCGGTCCTGTACGTCGTGATCGGGCACGGCCTGGTGTCCGGTCCGTCGGTGGGCGGGTGGGGCCTCATCGGCAACCCGACCGACTACATCGGCCTGACCAACTGGCTCACCGACGACGCTTCCGGCGCCACCCAGACGCTCTACTTCGCAGCCTGGTTCATCCTGTTCGCGGCCATCACGATCGCGATCGTCGCCAGCGGCGCGGCGGGCCGGATGAAGTTCTCGGCGTGGCTGGTCTTCGCGCCGATCTGGCTCATCGTGGTGTACTTCCCGGTCGCCCACTGGGTCTTCGCGGCCGACGTCGACGACAACTACAGCGGCGGTTTCCTGCTGAACGATCTCGAGATCGTCGACTACGCAGGCGGCACCGCCGTCCACATGAATGCCGGTGTCGCGGCCCTTGCCCTCGCGGTGGTGCTCGGTGCGCGCAAGCGGCGGATGGAGCGCCCGCACAACGTGCCGATGACGATCATGGGCGGCGGCATCCTGTTCTTCGGCTGGTTCGGGTTCAACGGCAGTTGCGCGCTCGGCGCCAACTTCCTCGCGCAGGCCGTCATCCTGAACACACTGCTGGCCGGTTCGGCGGGCATGATCGGGTTCGCGATCATCGAGAAGTGGCGCGAGGGGCACGTCACCTCGCTCGGCATGATCACCGGCACCGTCGCGGGCCTCGTCGGGATCACCCCCGCGGCCAGCAGCATGGCACCGCTCGGTGCGCTGCTCGTGGGCATCTTCGCCGCGGCGGTCGTGGCGTTCCTGCTGAGCTTCAAGAGCAAGCTCAAGATCGACGAGACGCTGGATGCCTTCGCCGTGCACGGCATCGGCGGGATCGTCGGAACCATCTGCATCGTGCTCTTCGCCACCGAGGCCGCGCCGGCCGGTGTCCAGGGGATCTTGTTCGGCGGTCCGGTGGACATCGTCTGGCGTGAGCTCGCCGGCATCGTCATCACCTGCACGTACTCGTTCGTGATGACCTGGCTGATCGCCAAGGGACTCGACAAGCTCATCGGCATGCGCGTCGACGAGGAGACCGAGATGGTCGGCCTCGACACCGCGGTCCACGCGGAGACGGCGTACGAGATCCCCGCCGCCTCGGTCGGTCACGCCGGCGGACTCGCGACCATGTCGCCGGCCCGCGCCGCGGACAAGGTGGAGGAGGCGATGCCGCCGTCGACTCCGGCCTCGGCGCCACCGGCCGGGGTCTGATCCATACCGGTCATCGGTTGGCAACTGCTCGGGGGTTCACCGTTCGACGGTGGGCCCCCGAGCGCTGTGCGTCCGAGGACGTGGAAAACGTTGCCGGACAGATTGACACCCACCGCTCACGGAGTCGAAACAGGGACGAAACATCCACCAGGTCTACTAATAGTAGACAATGGTTCACGCGAGTGGACATGCGGAACGAAAGCCCTTAGAGTCGACCCCGGAGCACATGATGACAACCACCGAGACAACGACCGGCGAACTCGCCGATCTCTGCGCGACGCACGGCACCAAGTTCATCCTCGCGATGTTCGTCGACCTCCGCGGCAAGCCCTGCGCCAAACTGGTGCCGGTGGAAGCGGTGGACGAATTGGCCACCGAGGGCGTAGGTTTCGCCGGATATGCGGTCGGCGCGATCGGCCAGGAGCCGAAGGATCCCGATCTCATCGCGATCCCCGATGTCCGGTCCTTCCTGCCCATCCCGTTCATCAAGGAGGGCCTCGCGGTCGTCCAGTGTGATCCCCATGTCGAGGGCAAGCCGTGGCCGTTCGCGCCCCGGAACATCCTCAAGGCGCTCATCGCGCAGACCGCGGACGCGGGTTTCGAGCCGTGGGTCGGGGCCGAGGTCGAGTACTTCCTCCTGAAACGGGCCGCCGACGGCTCGCTGGTGACCGCCGACGCCGCCGATGATTCCGACCAGCCGTGCTACGACGTCCGCGGTCTCACCCGGATGTACGACCACCTCACCACCGTGTCCACCGCGATGAACCAACTCGGCTGGAGCAACTACGCCAACGACCACGAGGACGGGAACGGCCAGTTCGAGCAGAACTTCGCCTACTCCGACGCGCTGACGACCGCAGATCGCGTCGTCACGCTCCGCTACCTGTTGTCCGCCCTGGCCGCGGAGAAGGGCATGATCGCGACCTTCATGCCGAAGCCGTTCGCCGAGCGCACCGGCTCGGGACTGCACTTCCACCTGTCGCTGACGCGTGCGGGGGACCCGGTCTTCCCGCAGGTCGCCGACGACGAGCGCGGCCTGGGGTTGTCGGCGACGGCGTACGGTTTCATCGGCGGGATTCTGGAGCATGCGCCCGCGCTGCAGGCGGTCATCGCCCCGACGGTCAACTCCTACAAGCGAACCGGTGCGACGGCGACGCGCTCGGGTGCGTCCTGGGCCCCGCGGCGGGCCACCTATGGCGGCAACGATCGGACCCACTACATCCGGGTGCCCGACGAGCAGCGCGTCGAACTCCGTGGCGGTGACGGGTCGGCGAATCCGTACCTCGCGGTCGCCGCCCTCCTGGGTGCGGGACTAGACGGCATCAAGCGGAGCCTGGACCCGGGCGCCGTCGGCAACTGTCCCGGCCACATCGCCGAACTCCCGCTCACCCTCCTGCACGCGGTCGAGGCGCTCGAGGCCGACTCGGTGGTCACCGGCGCGCTCGACGCGGCGCTCCCCGAGGACTGGCCGGCCGACCAGCAGCGGGTCTCGGCGTACTTCGCCGGGCTCAAACGCGACGAATTCTTCGACTGGCACGCGGCGGTCACGCCGTGGGAGGTCGACAAGTACCTGACGGCGTTCTGACCGTCCTTCCCCCAGAACACAAGATCTCTCAACGAGATTCATCGATCGACGTAAGGAACTGATCATGTGCGGAATCGTCGGGCTGCACCTGCGCAACCCTGACCTTCACCCCCGGTTGGGCGAGATGCTCGCCGGGATGCTCGGCGAGATGCAAGACCGTGGCGCGGATTCGGCGGGTATCGCCGTCTACGGCAACCCCACGTGGGCACCGCCCGGACACGGCTGCATCTCCCTCCTCGAACTCGACGTTCTTCCCGACGAGGTGTCCACGACGCTGGGCGCGGCCCTCGGCGTGCCGGTCGCGGCACAGACGATCGACGTGACGCTGGTGGCCTCCGCCCCGGCGCCGGCCGACGAGCTGCTGGCCGCCGCCCGGGCCGCATACCCGCAGGCCCTGGTGGCCGGTTTCGGGTCGGACCTGACCGTCCTCAAGGGCGTCGGCGCACCCCGTGACCTGACCGAATCCTGGGGCCTGGCCGCGGCGTCGGGATGGCAGGGCGTCGGGCACACCCGGATGGCGACCGAATCGGCGGTCACCTCCTCGGGCGCACATCCGTTTGCGGTCGGCCCCGAACAGTGCCTGGTCCACAACGGTTCGTTTGCGAATCACGCGACCATCCGGCGTGAACTACGCGCTGCCGGAGTGGAGTTCGACAGTGAGAACGACACGGAGGTGGGGGCGCGCTTCGTCGCACACCAGCTGGCGGCGGGCAAGGACGTGGAAACAGCACTGAAAGAGGTCTGCGCGAACTTCGACGGTTTCTACACGTTGCTGGTGTCGAATCGCGATTCGTTCGCGGTGGTGCGCGACGCCATCGCATGCAAACCGGCCGTGATCGCCGAGACCGACGACTGGGTGGCCATGGCGAGTGAGTACCGCGCACTGGCCAAACTGCCCGGCGTGGAGAACGCCCGCATCTGGGAGCCCGAGCCGGAGGTCGTCTACGCATGGACTCGATGACCGCCGAGTTTCCCTCCACCCCTCCCGTTCCCGCCTCGAACGACACGGCGAAAGCTGAGACGATGAACCCCAATCACACCTTCGACCTCGCCGAAACCCCGTTGCGCGAGATCAACTCGTTGCTGCACGGGGACATCTCCGGCGAGATCGTCATCGACAACCCGGCCGGAGCCCACAGTGTGGCCGCGGGCGTCAACCTCCCGGTGAAGATCACGATCAACGGCCACGTCGGCTACTACGCGGCCGGGATGAACCAGCAGGCCGAGGTCACCATCGACGGCAACGCCGGCACCGGCGTCGCCGAGAACATGATGAGCGGCAGCGTGATCGTGAAGGGCAACGCTTCCCAGTCGGCCGGCGCCACCGCCCACGGCGGGCTCCTCGTCGTCGAGGGCGACGCCGCGGCACGCTGCGGCATCTCGATGAAGGGCGTCGACATCGTCGTCGGTGGAAACGTCGGGCATAACAGCGCTTTCATGGCGCAGGCGGGACGTCTGGTCGTTCGTGGGGACGCCGGCGACGGTCTCGGTGACTCGATCTACGAGACCCGCATCTATGTGCGGGGCGAGGTCGCCTCGCTGGGTGCCGATTGCATCGCCAAACCGATGCGCGCCGAGCACCTCGAGGAACTGGCCGGGTTGCTCAAGGCCGCCGGTTTCGGCGACGACGACCCCCGCGACTACACCCGCTACGGCTCCGCCCGCGAGCTCTACCACTTCAAGGTCGACAACACCTCCGCGTACTGACCCTCCTCCGCTCCCTGAGGAGCGCCCGGAGCTTGCGGAGGCGCAACCCCTGCTCCCTGAGGTGCGAGGAGCGATAGCGCGGCCGACCACCTGCTCCCTGAGGTGCGAGGAGCGTTAGCGACGAGCCACGAAGGGCCGCAACGTCGCACGACCACACGACGAAAGAGAACCACCATGACCGACAACCTGAGCGTCGAACAGCGCGGCCTGCGCGAGTCGGCCACGTTCGACCGCACCACCATCGCCGCGATCCAGCGCGCGGCTGAGACCGGCATCTACGACATCCGTGGCTGGGGCGCCAAGCGCAAGCTGCCGCACTTCGACGATCTGCTGTTCCTCGGCGCGTCGATGTCCCGCTACCCCCTCGAGGGTTATCGCGAGCGCTGCGACACCGACGTCGTCCTCGGCTCGCGAAATGCGAAGTACCCGTTGCATCTCTCCACCCCGGTGACGATCGCCGGGATGAGCTTCGGCGCGCTGTCGGCCGGGGCGAAGGAAGCGCTGGGGCGCGGCGCCTCGGAGGTCGGTACCTCCACCACCACCGGTGACGGCGGGATGACGCCCGAAGAGCGGGGTCAGTCCAAACACCTCGTCTACCAATACCTTCCGTCGCGATACGGGATGAACCCCGACGACCTGCGCAAGGCCGACGCGATCGAGATCGTGCTCGGTCAGGGTGCCAAACCGGGCGGCGGGGGAATGCTGCTGGGACAGAAGATCTCCGAACGCGTGGCTGGGATGCGGACCTTGCCACAGGGTATCGACCAGCGCAGCGCGTGCCGTCACCCCGACTGGACCGGACCGGACGACCTGGCGATCAAGATCAGCGAGTTGCGCGAGATCACCGACTGGGAGAAGCCGATCTATGTGAAGGTCGGCGCCACCCGCACGTATTACGACGTGAAACTCGCGGTGCATTCCGGCGCCGACGTCGTCGTGGTCGACGGCATGCAGGGCGGAACGGCAGCGACCCAGGACGTCTTCATCGAACACGTCGGCATCCCGACCCTCGCTGCCATCCCGCAGGCGGTGCAGGCCCTGCAGGAGTTGGGCGTTCATAGGGAGGTCCAACTCATCGTGTCGGGCGGAATCCGCAACGGCGCCGATGTCGCGAAGGCGATGGCCCTCGGTGCCGACGCCGTCGCCATCGGCACCGCTGCGCTGATCGCGTTGGGCGACAACGATCCCCGATACGCCGCGGAGTACGAGGCGCTGGGATCGGCAGCCGGTTTCTACGACGACTTCCAGGACGGGCGTGATCCCGCGGGCATCAGCACGCAGGACCCGGAACTCTCGGCGCGTTTCGACCCAGTCCTCGGCGGAAAGCGCCTGGCGAACTTCTTGCGCGTGATGACGATGGAGGCCCAGACGATCGCCCGTGCGTGCGGCAAAGCGCACCTGCAGCATCTGGAGCCCGAAGATCTCGTCGCCATCTCGATCGAGGCGTCGGCGATGGCCCGCGTTCCGCTCGCCGGGACGAGTTGGATTCCGGGGGCGGGCCTGTGAGCACCGAGACCGCCTCGGTCGTCATCGTCGGTGGCGGCCTCGAGGGCGTGGCGGCCGCCTGGGCCTTGGGACAACGCGGCATCACCGATGTGATCGTCTGCGAGCGGGACACCGTCGGCGGCGGGATGACGGGCAAGTCTTCGGGAATCGTGCGGTGCCACTACGGCGTCGGTTCGCTGGCGGCGATGGCCGCGGTCGGACTCGAGGTCTTCGAGAAGGCGGAGGAGATTTTCGGCTCCGACATCGGATTCCGTCAGACCGGATATGTCGTCGGCGTCGGCGAGCCGAATGTCGAGAACATGCGCAAGAGCCTCGCGGCGCAACGTGCGGTCGGCGTGCAGACCGAGGAGATCGACGCCGCCGATGTCGCCGCGATGTGGCCCACCGCCGACCTCGAACCCTTCGCGGCCTTCGGTTGGGAAGAGCGCGGCGGCTACGGGGACGCGTATCAGACCGCGCAGGCCTTCGCGGCCTCGGCGCGGACATCGGGAATCCGAATTCGTCAGGGCACCAACGTCACCGGCCTGATCGTCGACGCCGACCGGGTGACGGGAGTCCGACTCGCGGACGGTTCGACGATCTCCGCGGACACCGTGGTCGTCGCCACCGGTGTCTGGTCCAAACCGTTCCTCGCGCCCTACGGGGTCGACATCCCGATCGAGGTGCACCGCGAACAGATCGTGATGATCCACCCCGGCGAGGACCTCGGCGAGGTGCCGGTCTTCTCCGATCTGGTGTCGCTGCAGTACGTCCGACCGGACGTCCGGGGCGAGATTCTGTTCGGCAACAGCGATCTCGCGGCGCTCGACATAGCGAATCCCGACGACTACCGGAACCGCGCGGACTCGGACTTCATCGACCTCACCGTCGACAAGGTCGGCACCCGGTTCCCCGGGTTCACCGATCCGGCCATCACCACGAGCTACGCCGGGTGCTACGACGTCACACCCGACTGGAATCCGATCATCTCCAGCGGACCACTGGACGGGCTCGTCCTGGCGGCCGGGTTCAGCGGCCATGGGTTCAAGATCTCGCCGGCGGTCGGCCGGTTGGTCGCGGACCTCGTCGTCGACGGGCGCAGCGCGGACCCGCGTATCCCGGAGTCGGACTTCCGGTTCACGCGGTTCGCTGAGGGTGACCTGCTGACGACGCGCTTCCCGTATGTGGGAGCCGGCGAGATGCGCTGACCGGGGCGCCGGATGATCCGAGGCCGTGGCCGTCGACAGGGGTGGAATCGTGTGTCAACTGTCAGGAAACGTTGTTTCTCACTATGCTGGCGGCGTGACGGACGACCCTTTGATCCGGAATCAGTCCGGCACCGCGCGAGAGAGACCTGTCGACCAGTCGGTCGAGGAGCTGGAGCTCGAGACGGCGATCGCGCACAACGTGCGGCGCCTGCGACGTCAGCAGGGACTGTCGGTGGGGGACATGGCCACTCGCGTCGGCATCTCCAAGGCGATGCTATCGAAGATCGAGAACGCCCAGACCTCGTGCAGTCTCAGCACGCTCGCTCGCCTGGCCAACGGCTTCGACGTGTCGGTCACCTCGCTGTTCCGCGGCGCCGAGATGGAGCGGTCGGCGGTGTTCGTCAAAGCGGGCGAGGGCTCGGAGATCGTGCGCGAGGGGTCCCGGGAGGGTCACGAGTACGAGCTGCTCGGGTCGCTGCGCGGTGAGCACAAACGCCTGGAATGTCTCCTCGTCACCTTGACGGAGAAGTCGGTGACCCAGCCGTTGTTCCAGCATGCGGGAACCGAGTTCCTGTACGTCCTCGAGGGCGTGATGGACTACGCCCACAGTCGCTCGGTGTACCGGATGCACCCGGGCGACTCGCTACAGCTCGACGGCGAGGGCGCGCATGGACCCGTCGAACTCGTCGAGCTGCCGGTGCGCTTCCTGTCCGTGATCGCGTTCCCGGATTCGGCCGTGTGACAGCCCGATTCAGGTTCGCGACCGGCTGAGGTCGAAGTCGTAGCGCGAGGTCGGCACCACGTCGAGGTGGCGGTCCGCGCCGAAGCGGGACACGCTCTCGAGCATCAGGGTCATCCGACGCTCGAGTTCCCGCTGATCACCGCCGCTTCCGTAGAACGCGTGGATGTCGCTGACCGCCGCCATCGGGAACAGTTCCTCGACGATGGCCGCGACCGGCGGGGTGTCCTCGGTCAACGGTCGTTCGACGATGTTCTGGACGTAACCGAACGTGGCCTGGGTGTCGATGGCGACCTGGGTGTGATCGTCCAACCAGCGGCGCAACCACTCGGCGTGGTCGAGTTCGTCGGGGCGACGGAGGAAAGCGATATTGGACAGCGCGTCGATCCGCGTCCCGTCGGCGGGCAGGTTCGGATTGAGCGGTGCCCGCGCGGTGACCTCCCAGACGGCGATCGGACCGTCGAGTTCGTCATCGACGACGGCGAGGACCGGGTCGGGGTCGGGCGCCCAGAAGGACAGCACCGCGACGATGGGCGGGTCGAGTTCGTCGATGCGCATGGCCCCGGAGACCGCGTCGTCGCTGAGGTTGACCTGCATGCGCGTTGCCCCCGCTGCCATACAGCGCTCGACGAGATCGTCGGCGTCGGCACGGGTCGGCCCGCCGCCCCGGATGGCGACGATCACCTTCGAATCCGTCATCCCGCGGACGGTACCGGGCGTTCCGCGCGCCGGTCGCCGATTCGCAGATCCACCGCCGTCTCACCAAGACCCTTCGTGACGCGGCCTCCGCAAGCTCCGGCCGCTCCTCAGGGAGCGAGGGGTCGCTCCTCGGTATCCGCGGCCTGTCGGCCGTCGTGGACTACGAAGAACCCGTTGTGCATGGGGCGAGCCCTATTACTGCTCCCTGAGGTGCGAGGAGCGATAGCGACGAGCCACGAAGGGCCTGGTGAGACACGTTGCGGAGCCCTTCGTGGCAGTGAGAATGGGTGTGGGTGGTTGACCGGGTTTGGGTCTGACTTACTTCGTGGCTGACGGTGCTGTCATGGGCGAGATGTGTCGGCCCGGAACTCCGGTCGA
>NZ_SCOC01000070.1:0-8351 GCF_005502615.1 Gordonia sp. ALPHA1B1
CCTTCTGAGCTGGAATGTTTTGTTGTCTCAACACCACCAATCATTCCAGCTCAGAGGGCATTTTCACGTTATCGACACCCCGCACCCATCCACGGATCCAGGCTCAGGGAGCAATGGGTGTCGCTTCTTTCGGATCATGGAGGGTTGTCGTGCGGCTCAGCCCTCTTCGGCGCGGAGTTTGATGTCGGCCAGACGGCGATCCCAACCACGGCCGATGGTGTCGAGCCGATGCGCAACCCGCGACAGCTGTGCCCCCACGGCTTCGTAACGGATCTCGCGGCCGACACGTGAGGACGTCACCAGCCCCGCCTCGGTGAGGACCCGAAGGTGTTTCGCGATCGCCTGCCTGCTGATCGGGAGTTCGGCCGCGAGATGTGACGCGGACGCGGGTTCCGAACCCAGTCGCGTGAGGATCTGCCATCGGCTCTCGTCGGACAGCGCGGCGAAGACCTCGACGGGAGCGACGTCAGGCATGCACGCCGCCGAGATGTGTTCGGGCCAGCTCGAGTTCGATGGTCCATCCCTCGTTGTTGCCGTCGAACCGTGCGCGTCGCTCCGCTTCCGTTCCCGGCAGCGACGCGAAACCGGACTCCACGACCTTGAGGAGCACGCCGGAGTCCGCCGGCGTGATCCAGAACTCGACGAGGGTCGAATCCGATTGCGGATCAGCGGCATCGGCGAGCCATCGAAACGCTGCGTATCGCGGCTCGTCGAGTTCGACGGTGCGGAAGGTGAAGGCGCCGTGGACCGGGTCGTGGATGGTCGACAGGTCGCCGTCGCGTTCGATCCGGTGCTCGGTGATCGCCTTGTCGTTGATGAACCATCCCGGTTCGCTGACCAGAGACCAGACCCGGTCGGCGGGTGCGTCGATCGCGATCTCGCGCTCGATCCGGTCGAATTCTCCTGTCGCCGAATCGGTCACGTCATGTGTGGTTGTGTTCTCGCTCATCGATACTCCCTCGCCTAAGTTGATTGCTGCAACTCCATAGTTGCAGCAGTCCGGAGGTTCTGCAACCCTACGGTTGCGCCAGTCGATGATTTCTGGACTCGCGAGTCGCTTGACGGCGGCTGCCCGAGGCTGACAACTAACCACTGGCGGGGCGAGATCCAGCCGGAGCCTGCCCGCCGGGACCGCCCGCTCCTCCGGCCATGCCGGTGGCGGCTTGCTGGGTCACGCTGCCGGCGTAGTCGTTGCCGGGATCGCGATAAATCGTATGGACGTGTCCCCAGCCCGACGTCGTCACGCCCTCGACATCGGCACCGGCGGAACCCTGCTGCGCGGCGAATTCGATGTACACGTCGGGGCCGGAGATCTGGAAGTAGATACCGTCACCCTGTGTCATGTCGTAGGCGGTGGCTCCCGACCAGTTGATGTAGGTCTCGTCGAGCGTCGCTTCGATCTCGGCGAGTGCCTCGGAGGTGGTCTCCTCGTCGGACAGGCCCACCCAGTTCGCGATGACGTCGAGCAGCAGCTTTTTCTGCTCATCCGTCAGATCAGCGCCCGAAATTCCTGTCCCCGTGGGGTAATCACAAGTGCTTCCGGGAGCGCACACCATGTTCGCGACGGTCGACCCCTGGTACAGGGCTGCCTTTTGTTCGTCGGTCAGGCTGTCGTAGAACGCGAACGCCGTGGTGTAGATGCCGTCGAACGGTTGGACCTCGTTGCCGTCGGAATCGGTGTACACCGCCGGCTGAATTCCCAGATGTGTGGGAGCGAAGGTGATCTCATCGGCCGCGCCATCGAGTGTGGCGTTGATGCCGAGATGGTGCCCGCCGAACTGGACCTCCCAGGCACTCGAATCAGACGGATCGCCGAAGAAGGCGATGTAGTACTGGCCGAGCGACTCCTCCGTCGAACTGCTCTTCTCATGAAGATATTTGTCATTGCCCATGATTCCGGTGACGGTGGCGTAGCCCTCGTCGCTGAGGAGCGCTTCCAGGACCTTCATCGCGGCGGCCCGCTGCTCGTCGGACAGATCTGCGAGGTTCACCCCGGCGCGGTCGACGAAGGTGACCGGGAAGTTCGACCACGACGTCGTCTTGGTCTCGTCGTCGTAGTCGTAGGTGACCTGCTCGCGTTGTTCATCGGACAGGGTGGCAAGGAACGCCTGAGCGGCTTCGGCGGACGACGAGATCGTGGTGGCGGTGGTTGACGCGTCTTCGGTGGTGATCGAGGAGGACACGGACGAAGACGCAGAGGTCGAGGCCGATGACGTGCTGGGAGCGTCGGTGGTGCAGCCACCGAGGAGCAGGCCCCCGGCCAGCAGCGCCGACACGATGGCGACGCGCACGCGGCGAGGAGAAGAGGCAAGGGCAGAGGCAGAGGTTCGCTTGTGCATACGACGAAAGCTATCGGCGCCCACTGCTCCCTCCCTGGGAGAAACCTGGACGGTTCCTGGGAACCGTGCCGCTCTGGTCAGCCGACCAGATCGACGAGTCGGCGAACCGCGAATTCGTAACCGCGGATGCCGAAACCGGCGATGACCCCGGCGGCGATCGGTGACACATAGGAGTGATGCCGGAATGCCTCGCGCCGATGGACGTTGCTGATGTGCACCTCGAGGATCGGGACATCGGGGACGACGAGCGCATCGGCGAGGGCGACCGAGGTGTGGGTCCATCCCCCGGGGTTGATGACGATGCCGCTGATCTCGCCGACGGATTCGTGGATCCAGTCGAGCATCTGCCCCTCGTGATTGGTCTGCGCCGCGCGTACACCGAAACCGAGTTCGGCGGCGGTGCGCTCGGCCAGGTCGACCACGTCGGCCAGGGTGTCCGAGCCGTAGACGGCCGGCTCCCGGGTGCCGAGAGTGTTCAGGTTGGGGCCGTTGAGCAGCAGGATCGGCAGACGGTCGGGCACCTCGGCGTCGGACATGGCGTTCACCTTACTGGCCCTGACCTGGCGATCGGCGTTCCTGCGTCGCCGCGGCGCGACCGTGAGCACCCGCCCGTCGTGCCCGCACCGCCGCCGACGGGGGTGAGACATCCCAACGGCTACCATCTCTCTTTGTGCCAGCGCAGACCGTTCGACGAGCGAGGATCGTCGCCATCGTCACCGGTCTACTCGGATTCCTGCTCGCACTCGCGACTCCCCTCATGCCGGTGTCGCAGCGAACGGCCGAGATCGACTGGCCGCAGAACGGTCAGATCGGTTCGGTGTCGGCCCCGCTGATCGGCTACACGCCCGTCGACCTCGACGTCTCGATTCCCTGCACTGCCGTGAACGCCCTGCCGCCCGGCGGGTCGGTGCTGCTCTCGACGACTCCCAAGCAGGCACCGAAGTCCGGTGAGCGCGGCCTGTTCATCCGCAAGACCGGTGCTGCCGATGCGCCCCTGGACCGGCAGGGCGTCGAGGTGGTCATCCGCAACGTCTCGCTGGTGTCGGCGACGCTGCAGGACATGCGCGACCAGGGGTGCCGAGAGATCGTCGTGCATGCCGATTCCGACGCGGTGACCGCCGAATTCGTCGGCATGACGAGCGGTATCCGGAACGAGGACGGCGAGGACGAGCCACTCGCCGGCACGACCGAGGACAAAGAGGCCTTCAAGTATTCGTCCGACCAGCGCCCCCAGGTGACCGGCCTCTTCACCGATCTCGCCGGGCCGGCGGCCGACATCGCGGGACTCGACGCCCACGTCACCATCGATTCGCGCTACAACACCGCGCCGACCATCTCGAAGTGGCTGGTCGTGATCGTCGGAGTGGCGTCGACGCTACTGGCTCTGTCCGCCCTGGCAGCACTGGACTCGACCGACGGCCGACGGCATCGTCGGATCTTCCCGGCACGGTGGTGGCGACTCAATGCGCGCGACTATGTGGTGATCGGCGCGCTGATCGTGTGGCACATGATCGGGCCCAACACCTCCGACGACGGTTACCTCCTGACCATGTCGAGGGTGGCCCAGGACAGCGACTACACCGCGAACTACTTCCGCTGGTACGGCGCGCCCGAGGCGCCGTTCGGTTGGTACTACCAGGTCTTCGGACTGCTCAGCCACATCTCGGTGGCCAGTCCGTGGATGCGTCTGCCCGCACTGTTGTGCGGAATCCTGGTGTGGCTCATCGTCAGTCACGAGGTTCTCCCCCGCCTGGGACGTGCCGCGCTGACCCGCCCGATGGTCGCCTGGACGGCGGCGTTCGCGTTCCTGGCGTGCTGGTTCCCCTTCAACAACGGCCTGCGGCCCGAACCGATCATCTGCCTGGGCGCCCTGCTGACCTGGTGTTCGGTCGAACGGGCCATCGCCACCGGTCGCATGCTGCCGGCCGCCGTCGCGTGCCTGATCGGAGCGTTCAGCATCGCCGCCGGCCCGACGGGCCTGCTCGCGGTGGCGGCACTGATCGCCGGCGCACGCCCGATGATCATGGCGCTCATCAAGCGAGCCCGCGTCGTCGCCGAACTGTCCTCCGCTGACACCGAATCCGCGGGATCGGCATCCGGCGATCCCGAGACCGCCGACCGCGATCGCAAGCGCTCGCTGCGATGGTCGTTCGTGGCGCTCATCGCGCCGATCCTCGCCGCCGGAACCTTCGTCGTATTCGTCGTGTTCTCGAACCTGACCCTGCGGTCGTTCGTCGAGGCGTCGAGCATGAAGTCGGCGCTCGGGCCGTCGATGAGCTGGTACAACGAGATCGGTCGCTACTCGGCGCTCTTCGCCTTCTCCGCCGACGGTTCCATCGCCCGTCGGTTCGCGGTACTGGCCATGATCCTGGGGCTGGTCGTCTCGGCCGCGGTGCTGGTCCGCAAGAACCGCATCCCCGGGACCGCCATCGGCCCGACCCGCCGCATCGTCGCGATCACCTTCGCATCGCTGGTGTTCCTCATGTTCACCCCCACCAAATGGACCCACCACTTCGGCGTCTTCGCCGGTATCGCGGCCGCCCTCGCCGCGATCGCGGCCATCGCCGCCAGCCAGCAGTCCATGCACTCGAGGCGAAACCGCACCCTGTTCTGCGCGCTCGTCCTGTTCATCGGCGGACTCGCCTTCACCGCGCCGAACTCGTACTACTACTACTCCGCGTGGGGCATGCCGTGGGGCGTCGAGCAGGTCAAGATCGGCGGCATCATGCTCGGCAGCGTGCTGCTCTATACCGCGCTCGCCCTGCTGCTGGTCGCACTGTGGTTCCACTTCCGCGAGCCGTTCACCGGGACCGATCCGCACGTCGAGGAATCCACCGGCGCCGACGCCGCGCATCAGCGGTGGTACCGACGACTGGTCGCCTCGATGGCGGCCGCCCCGCTGGCCTTTCTGGCGATGGCGGTGGTCGTCTTCCAGATCGTCACCGCGATCTTCGCCGGCATCCACCAGAGCTCGTCGTACTCGGTACCCCGGTCCAACTTCGCCGCCGTCGCCGGCAACCCGTGCGGGATGGCCGACAAGGTCTGGGTGGAGTCCGACCCCGACCGCGACATGCTCCGCCCGGTCGACCCGACGCTGCCCAACCCTCTCGGCGGACCACCGCCCGCACCGGGCAGCGTGCCGTCCACCTCGGGATTCTCCCCCAACGGTGTGCCGACAGCACTCGAGTCGACAGCCAGCGAGGGGTCGCTGGGTGTCCTGTCCGGCGACGTCTGGCAGTCCCCCGACATCGTCAACTCCAACCCCGGCGGTACCGGCGGCGGCGAGATCGCCGAACCCGGGATCAACGGCAGCACCGCGGCGCTCCCGTTCTTCCTCGATCCCGCCTCGACGCCGGTCATGGGCAGCTACTCCAAGCTCGACCAGGTCCCGGCCCGCCTCACCTCCGGGTGGTACGCGCTGCCGCCGGATTGGCGGGACCGCCCGCTGCTCACGATGTCGGTGGCCGGTGAGTACGACAACCCGAACGTGATGCTCGAGTACACCGCGGACCCGATCGGTCCCGACACCGGCGATGCCGACCTCGAGGCCGCCGGCGACACCGAACTGATCGATCCCGGTCCACGGCCGTCGTGGCGCAACCTGCGCTACAACACCGACGAGTTGCCGTCCGACACCACCGCCGTGCGGATCGTCGCGACCGACGACAACCTCGCCGAGGACCGGTTCATCGTGCTCACCCCGCCGCGGATCCCGCAGATGGACACCCTGCAGGACGTGGTCGGCAGCACCGATCCGGTCCACATCGACTGGACTTCGGGCCTGGCGTTCCCGTGCCAGCGCCCGTTCACCCACGACGTGGGGGTCGCGGAGATCCCGAAGTGGCGCATCAAGCCGGGCTCGGATCTGGCAGCCGCGGTGTCGGCGTGGCAGAACCGCTTCGGCGGCGGTCCGCTCGGCTGGCTCGAGGTCTCCCAGCAGGCGACGGCGGTGCCCACCTATCTGATGGCCGACATCGGACGCGACTGGGGCGCCCTCGAACGCTACGAGCCATACGGCGACGTCGACACGCTCGCCGAGATCGAGACCGGCACCGCCACCCGCAGCGGACTGTGGAGTCCCGCGCCGTTGCGGCACTGACGGTTCGACGGCCCGGTCGCCGCGGTGGTAGTCGGCGAGGCGATCTGCTTTGCCGTCACCGGTGGTCGGTGAGTATGCGTGCGAGTTCTGCTTCGACCGGGGTCAGCGGTGGGCTGGTAAGGTGCTCCGGCGGTGTTCGCGGATGGACCAGTTCGCGATAAGCGAGTTCGAGGCGCCGGCCGCGGTCGCCGTAGCCGACGGCGTCGGGGCGCCCGCTGCTCCCTGAGGAGCGCCCGGAGCTTGCGGAGGGCGCGTCACGAAGGGTTGGGCGCGACTGGTCGCCGGACCTGGTGGCAGGTCCGTGGATCTCGTTGCGCACGGTGTTCAGGTGGTGTGCGAACCGCCGGGGTATGTCGGGTCGGCGGTTGAGGCGTTCGGGGTTGGGCGGTGCGCCGGGTTCGGCGTTCAATCGCCAGAGGCAGCGGCCTTCGTCTGGCCCGGACCGGACGATCCGGGTGGTGTACTGCCCGGGTTGGTCGCCGACCATCCGGTTGTGTCGCGGGCAGGCCGGGGCGAGGTCGTCGATGTCGGTGAGACCACCCTTGGCCCAATCCTTCTCAGCGTGGTGAAGCTCGATGTGGGTGGCGGGCTGGTCGCAGCCGGGTGCCGAGCACACGTCCCCGTCGGGGCGGGCGAAGGACACGAGTCGTTGTTCGCGGGTGGCCAGACGTTTGCCCCGTCCGAAGTGCAGGGGGACGGTGGTGGCGTCTTTGAAGATCGCGAGCCACGGTTGCATGTCGGCGGCCATCGCGATCAGGTCCCGGATGGGCAGCAGGGTTCCGGTGGCGGTGGTCGCGAGTCCGGCTTCGCGGGTCAGGTCCCCGAGGTCGGCTTTGATGATCAGTTGCACGGGCAGGCCGCGGTGCGAGGTGCCGAGTGTTCCGTCGGCGAATCCGGCGGCGAGTGCGGCGTCGAGTGCGTCGTGATTGGTCTGGGCGAGGGTGCGGCCGTCGCGGTCGGCTGCGGCGGTGAGGGCTTCGGGGTCGGCGGCACCGGCCGGCCCGCTGGGCGAGGCGGGGTCGTCGGGGTTATTGAGTCCGGGTTTGCCCCACACGGCGAACAACATGGTGAGTCGGGCGGCGAGTGCGGGTGTCAGGGTGCCGGAGATCTTGGCGGTGCCATCGGCGCGTTGCCGACCGATCCACAGGCCGCGGCGTCGTTTCTGGTCGGTGTCGTCGGTCAGGGTGCCGTCGGGGTCGAGGTGGGCAAGCAGCCGCGCGCCGAGTTGGGTGATCTCAGCGGGGGTGTGGTTGGTGGCGATCTCGGCCATCTGCCGTTCGGCGGCGACCTTGATGTCGTGGTCGACGGCGACCGGGATGCGGTCGAGGACATCCACTGCGGCCTGCACGTGCGCGGTGCCGACCGCGCCGTGTGCGAACGCTTCGGCGAGGCAGGGGTATTCGGGTGGGAGGACCTCGCCGCCGAGGCTGGTCCGGTGGGCGGTGGCGTCCATCTGCTTACGGCGGCGCATCGGGTTGAAGACGCGTAGCCGATGGGTCATGTACTGCATTAGTGTTCGGCACCCGGTTTTGCGGGGCAGGTCGCGGGCGACGGCCTGATCGATCTGCCGGTCACCGGCGACGGTCAGACGCGCGATGGCGCGTTCGGTCTCCGCGGCCACTTCAGCAAGTTCGGCATCGGTACACGGTGACAGATCCACGGTCTGCAACTTGTCGAGGGTGCGGTGGAGATCGGCCACCAACTCGACCACGCGGGGCGCCTGCGTGTCGGTGCCGACGACCTGCTGGGAATCGAACATGACGGTCACCTCCCCCGAGAACCCGTGCTGCGAATGTACGTGGCTCTTCTGACCCTGAAGTGGGCTACTTTTAGCGAGCCTAATGCACGCAACGCCCAGTCTCGCTTAGGTTTTGACTTGCGAAGAAAAAGACCTAGAGGAGTGGGCGTTGCGC
>NZ_SCOC01000071.1:0-7912 GCF_005502615.1 Gordonia sp. ALPHA1B1
TTTTCATGGTGGGCTCCGGTGTGGTGTGGGGGTTGTGTTGGTGACACCACTGACTCTGCCGGGGATGGGTGGTCGGGGGATTCCGCTGACCGGGTGATGGGTGGGGTGAATGGTGCCTCCACCGATCGGGGGACATGCGGTGGTGGTCGCGGGGCGGCTTCGAGAACGATGATCCGAGGTTGCGCCGGTTCGGGGTAGCGGAACGCGCAGGCAACTACCATCGAGGGATGTCGAACGCCGACGGCTCTCCGCCTCCCCGCCCGCGCGTCGCCGTCACGCCGCTGCGCCCGCAGCGGCCGGTCGGACGCTCCCCGGTCACTCGCTATGCGATCCTCGGGTGGTTGGTGTCGGTGGCCCTGGTCGTGGTGACCGTCGGCCTGACGCTGGTGTCGCTGAACGACATTCGGTCCGTCCTGGCCGCCGATCTCGTCCGGACCAATCCGGGCAGCGGGACCGATGCCGCACGCGCCGTGGACATCTCGTTGATGGTGGGCGGGGCGATCGCACTGGTCGTCGTGCTCCTCGGGCTGTACGGGTCCGCGCGACTCTGGGACAGTCGACGGTCCGGCCGGAGCATCCTGACGGTCGGCGCCGTCGTCGCGGTGGCGGGCGCTGTGGCCTTCCATCTCACGGTCAACCCGTCCGCGACAGCACTCTCCGACGCCGGTTTGCCGGTTGTCGCCCAGTGGGTTCCGGCGGCGGCCGCGCTTGTCGCGGTCGTCGCCACCGGAGCGTCCTACACCCGGTCGGTCACGGCATCCCTGCGCTGAAACCCTGGCCGCCGCTCCGGACCGCCTCACCGAGTTGGGCGACGATACCCTCGGCACTACGCACCGCGACCTGACATGCAGACGCCGAGGCCGGCGCGAGGAGCGGGTGGCCGGCACGTGCCCGCCAGGTCCGCGCGGCGTCGATCGCGGCGTCCCGCAGTGTGTGCACGTCGGCGGTCGCGGGCAGTCCGAGGCGGGCCGCGGGATCGATGCCCGACCCGCCGATGAGCCGGGTGATCTCGGCCGTCTGATCAGGGGGGAGGTCAACGCCCCCGGCCCGGATGGTGCCGAGCAGACGCAGCTCGCGGAAACCGTGGACGTCCGCGAGTTCCCGGCGAACCGCGGCCCGGACGTCACGCGCCCCCGCCGACGATGACGCGGCCAGGAGGTGATCCATCGTCACCAGCGCCGAATGGGACTTGAGCTGGTCCGCGCGCTGCCCGAACTGGGTGTCGATGATGGCGCTCAACTCCGAGAGTCCGCTGCGCTCGACGAGTTCGGCGGCCAGCGCCGACGAGGAGCTCGCACCGAACCGGATGAGCGTGACCGCCATTCGGATGCCGAAGGCGCCGAAGCGTTCGGCCAGCGAACGCCGCAGCTCGGCGGGTATGTCGGGCAGGATGTCCGGCCGGGAGAACCGGTCCATCGTCAGCAAGGCCGCCTCGAGGTCGGGTGCCGGGGTCGCGGCCAGCTGTGCCAGCGCGCGGAACTCGACCTCCCGCATGGTGCGGGCGGCCAGTGCCAGCAGTCCCGCCACCGGCACGACCGCCTGGCACAGGCCCGTGCGTTCGAGCTCGCCGGCGAACCGTCCGGCGATCTGGTGCGCGGAGATCATCGCATCCATCCGGCCGGCACCGAGCTCGTCCGCGCGGGAGACGACGCCGATGACACCCAGCGGGCCCGACGATCCGCCGATGGCCGACCCGATGCGGCGCAGCATCGTCGTGTCGGTGGCGGTCAGTGAACGCAACAGGTAGACGACGGCGTCCACGCCGGACTGACCGTCGTCGGGGGTGAGGAGCCGGATTGTCGACGCGGACAACTCCGTCGACAAGGACGCCGTGCCCGGGGTGTCGACGATGGTCGTCGACTGCAGGGCACGCGCGGGCCATTCGACGTCCAGACGGTCGACGCGATCGGCGGTGAGCCGCCCGAAATCGAAGCCCAGTCGACCGTCGATGCGGGTGACCGGGATGCCCACCGCGCGACCGTCGTCGACGTGTGCGGTGACCGACGGCGACCGGCCGTTGCGGTACCAGGTGACGACCCGCGTGCACTCGGTGGCATCGGTGGGGGCGATGTCCTGTCCCACAAGGGCGTTCAGCAGCGTCGACTTGCCAGCTTTGAGCGAACCGGCCAGGGCGACCCGCACCGGTTGGTACAACCGGTGGGCGCACACGTCGAGCTCGGCCTGTGCGTGCGGGTCGTCGGCGAGGGCGGTGCGGGTGGCGTCGAGAAACCCTCGGACGCGGGCGATGTCGGTCATCGGCGCGGGAGCTCCGCAGCGGGTTCCTCCGGGTCGAGATGATCGGCCGCCTTGCGCAGCGCGGCGACCGCGGTGAGCCGGGACTCGAGTTCGGCGACGCGTCCGGATCGCTCCGAATCGGCGAGGGTCGCGGCAGACTGTGCGGCACTGAGGGATTCCGAGATCGAGCGTGCGGTCTGTTCGGCGACCGAGGTGAAGTGATCGCGGAGGACTCGCTGGATGACCCGCAGCCGGTCGCGGGATTCCTTGCCGACCTGGAAGCTGACGTCGTCGGTGAACGCGCGCACCGCGACCTTCGCCTTGGCGCGGCGTTCGAGGACCTTCGCCTCCTTGTCATCCCGGTACGCCTTGGTGCCGAGCAACAGACCGGCGCCGACGGACACCGGGTTGATGAGCGCCATGCCGACCATCGTCGAGATGAGTCCGAACATCAGCACACCGCCGTACGAACCGCGCATGCCGATCAACAGCTTCTGGGCGAGACCGACTCTGCCGCTGTCGAGTTCGGCGAGCTCGGCCACGGAATCGAGCACACCGGTCAGATCGGCGACGTCGATGTCGGGCAGCGAGTTCTGGCCGGCCGCCGCGAAGTGGTCGGCCACCCGCTCGGCGAGCCACACCGATCGCTCATGCGCCCAGACGAAGTTGTCACCGATGACGGCGGCGGTCTGATCGGCCAGCCACTCGCTCAGCTGTTCCCAGTCGACCCCCGGATCGCCCTCGTCGATGGCCCGTTCGGCTTCCCGGGTCACCGCGCGGAGACGGTCCCGCAGGTCGTGGTCGATGTCGGCGGCGAGGTCGGCGATGCCGTCGGCCAGCGTCTGCTGCCACTGAGCGGACTGACGTCGCATGGCCTCCGCGTCGGACTTGGCCTCCCGGAGCGCGCCGACGGCGCGGCCGGCGGTCTCCGGATCGCGCAGGGCGGCGAGTTCGCTGCCCAGGGTGAGCGCGAGATGTTCGCTGACGACGCGCAGATCGGTGGCGACGGTGGTCCGGGTCGCCTGTCGTGCGGTGGACACCACGCGCTCGCGCAGGTACCGGTACAGATCGAGGAACCCGGCCTCGGCGTTGAGTTTCTCGTCGCCGAGCCGCAGCGCGTGGGTGCGCAGCACCGATGAGACGGGCAACAGCGGGATGTCGAGGCCGGCGGTGTGCAGATGGGTGCGGTCGGCGTCGACGACGGCCCGCCAGTGCGGGTACAGGTCGGTCTTCGTGATGAGGCACGCGATGGTCGGGCACAGTCCGGCGACCTGCTGGAGGAAGGACATCTCCGGCGCGGTGAACTCCTGGCTGGCATCCGACACGACGAGTACCGCGTCGGCTGCCGCGACCATGCCCAGAGTCGCTGCGGCATAAGGGTGTCCGTGGCCGCCGACGCCGGGGGTGTCGACGAGGACGAGGCCGTCGGCGAGCAACGGGCCGGGTGCCTCGATCTCGAGCCGGAGCACCTCGCGGCCACCGGCGAGCGGGGAGTCGGGGGTGATACCGGCGATGGCGTCCATCGGCACCGGGATGCGGTTGTCGGCGGCCGGGCCGTCGACGACCAGATGGGCCGACGGTTGCGCGGCATGCGAGATGACCGTCGGCACCGCGGTCGTCTCGTCGTCGCCGACCGAGCACACGTCCAGGTTGAGCAGTGCGTTGACGAACGAGCTCTTGCCCTGTTTCAGCTGACCCACCACGACGATCCGCAGGCGGGGGTCGGTGATCCGGGTGCGCGCGCCGTCGAGGCGACTGACCAGATCGTTACGGCCCGCCTCCCGGGCCACCTCGGACATCGTGGTCAGCAGGTCGCCGATGGTGTTCGGCACCTGCGTCCGTGCCGGGGTCGCCACTGCCGGGGTCGCCGGGGCTGGGGCCGTGGCCGCGGGTGGCCGGGGCGGGGCAGCGGCGTGTGCCGGTGCGGTCGGGGCTGCTGCCTTCCACGTGGGGGCGGGACCAGGTGCGTCCCGATCGGCGGCGTGCCGGCCGACGCGAGGTGGTTCGGCGGGTGGAGTGGTCATGGTGTCCTCACGGTAGCGGTGAGTCGGCCCGTCCGGTCGGCATCGGCGGGGCTTCGCACCCGTTCGGGCGGTGCGTGCGAGCGCGCCGGGAGAAGGCGGGGCCGAACGAGGACCGCCCCGGGGCCGGCCCACGTCCAGGGTTGCTGGAGCGTGGGACGGTCCCGGGGCGGGTTTGCCGACGTGACCCGGTCAGTCGGCGTCGGGTCCGGCGTCCGGGGTGTTGACGCCGATCCCGGTGTCCGTGTCGCCACCGAGGCCACCGGTCAGGCCGCCGGTCAATCCGCCGGTGAGGCCGGCGGTCGTGTCGGCCACGCCGCCGACGGTCGAGTCGACCGCGCCGCCGACGGTGGTGTCGACCGCACCGCCGAGTTCGGCGCCGGTGTCGGTCACGCCGCCCAGGTCCAGGCCGCCGTCCGCGCCGGCACCGCCGCCGGCGTCGACGCCACCACCGACCACCGCGCCGCCGGTCAGACCACCGGTCACCCCACCGACGATGTCGGTGGTCGTGTCGAGGGTGCCGCCGACCCCGGTCTCGAGTGAGCCCGCGGCGTCGCCGACCACGTCCACTGCGCCGCCGGCCGTGCCGGAGATCGCGGTGGTCAGTTCGGAGGTGACCTCCGCGGGCAGCTCGGTGTCGAGCGCACCGCCCAGGCCGAGGTCGCCGCCCAGACCGAGATCCCCACCGAGGCCTCCGCCCACGCCTGCGCCGGCGCCGAGAGCACCGTCGAGAACCGGACCGGCGGTGGCGCCCAGATCGGCCTCGCCGCTCCCGGCGCCCAGGCCGGCGAGTCCGGTCTCGAGGGTCCCCTCCAGGCCGCCCTGCAGAGTGCTGTCCAGCCCGGCGACCAAGTCCGTGCCGGTCTCGGCGACGGTGCCCAGGCCGGCCAGTGTGCCCGCGCCCAGGTTGCCGGTGAGGCTGTCGACCACTGTGCCGCCGAGGGTTTCGGTGACCAGGAGCGGTCCGCCCACGGTGATGGTGCCCTCGGGGGAGAGGATGAGGCTCGGGTTGACGATCGCCTCGAGTTCGCCGGTCAGTGCCCCGCCCAGGCCACCCGTCGCCTCCAGGGTCGAGTCCAGGGTCGCGACGAGGCCGTCGGTGGCCGACAGATCCACGTCGAGTGCGGAGCTGAGAACGGTGCTGAGGGCTGCCGGGAGTTCGGCCCCGCCGGCCAGTTGGCCGGCCAGCGAACCACCCAGCTCACCGCTCAGTGCGGTCCCGAGGACGGCGCCGAGGGACGCGCCGAGGTCGGCACCCACATCCCCGCCCGCAGCCAGCACGGCCTCGAGGGTTCCGCCGAGGTCGGCGGCGGTCTCGGTCACCAGGCCCAGTCCCGCGCCGGCGTCGAGTGCGGCGTCCAGCGCCCCGCCCAGCTGTGTGATGAGGGCGCCGTCGACGCCGAGTGCACCGCCGAGGTCCGCGGCCAGCAGTTCGCCGACGTTCAGGCCGGCACCGGCGGCGGCGTCGAGGATGCCCTCGATACCTGCGGCCGCACCCAGCACGCCGCCCAGGGTGGCGCCGAGCTCGCCCGCGAGCTCACCGCCGCCACCGACGATCGCGCCGAGTTGCGCGGCCAGGTCGGTGGCCAGTCCGCCCTCGAGCAGGCCGCTCAGGTCGGCGCCGAGGACGCCGCCCAGTTCGAGGGCGCCACCCAGGGCGGCCCCCAGGTCGGCGCCTGCAGCCGCGCCGAGGACACCGGTGAGCACGGTGCTCAGCGCGGTGTCGAGGCCGGCGCCGGCCGACAACAGTCCGTTGAGCGCGGCTCCGAGTTCGGTGCCGAGGCCGCCCACGACCCCGAGGCCGCCGCCGAGAGCGCCCTCGACCGCGCCACCGAGACCCGCGCCCAGTCCGGCACCGAGTCCCAGTCCCGCTTCGAGTGCGCCGCCGACACCGGCTCCGAAAGCATCGCCGAGACCGAGACCGGTTTCGAGGGCACCGCCGAGTCCGGCAGTCAGATCGGCGGCCAGGCCACCTTCGAGGGCTGCGGCCAGCGTGCCGCCCAGGGCCGCACCGAGACCGGCGGCGGCTTCGCCACCGACTTCGAGGCCGGCGGCCAGAGCGCCGGCGAGAGTCGTGCTGAGATCGCCGCCGGCTTGGAGCAGCGCCTCGACGTCGACGATCCCGCCGGCTTCGAGGACGGATTCGAGCGCCGCGGCGAGTCCGGCCTGAGCGCCGCCGCCGACACCGAGGACGGCGGTCAGGGCGCCACCGAGGACGGCGTTCGCGCCGGCCGCGCCGGTCAGGACCAGTCCGCCGGTCGCCGCGGCCGTCGACGTCAGGGCCACACCGAGTGCGGTGCCGACGGAGGCGGCAGCGGTGCCGCCCGCGGCCAGGGTCGAGCTGAGAGCGCCGCTGAGGGTGGCGCCGAGTTCGCCGGACAGGTCGGCGATGGCCTGCGCGTCGAGCAGACCCGACAGCGTCGCCGAGAGGTCACCCGCGACATCGAGAGTGGAGGTCAGCGCGGCGGTCAGATCGCCGGACAGTTCGGCGCCGAGACCGAGCGCGCCGGTGAGTACCGCCGAGAGCGCGCCGCCCGCACCGAGACCGGCACCGAGCGCGGCCGCGAGGTCGGCGCCGAGTGCGCCGCCCGCGCCGATCGTGGCGCCGAGCAGACCGCCCAGCGTCGCGCCGAACGAGCCGGCGAGTTCGCCACCCAGTTCGAGCGCCGCCGACAGCTGCGCGGCGAGACCGCCCCCGAGTCCGAGCCCGAGGTCGGCGCCTGCGGCGAGGAGTGCGTCGAGCGAAGCCCCGAGCTGGGCGACGAGGGCGCCCTCGGCGCCGATCGCGCCGGCCAGCGTCCCGGCGATGACCGGTCCGATGCCTGCGGCGAGCTCGAGGCCACCGTCGACGACCGTCTCGAGCGCGGCTCCCAGCGCGGCACCGAACTGCGCGGCGATCGCGCCGCCGGCGCCCAGGCCCGCGGACAGCGCCGCGCCCAGGGCGACGGCCAGCTGGCCCGCGAGGTCGAGATCTCCGAATGCGATACCGCCGAGGTCGAGATCGGCCAGGGACAGACCCGAGAGGTCGATGTCGCCCAGCCCGATGCCGCCGAGGAGACCGCCGAAGTCGATGTCGCCCAGGTCGATTCCGCCCAGGTCGAGTCCACCCACTTCGAGTCCACCGAGGTCGACGTCGCCCAGTTCGAACCCACCGATGCCGCCGAGGTTCACGTCACCGAGGTTCACGTCTCCGCCGCCGACGTTGATGTCGCCGAACTCCAGGCCGCCCAGGCCGACTCCGACGCCACCGCCGCCGATCACGCCGCCACCGACCGCGCCGCCGCCGATCACGCCGCCGCCGACCGCCCCACCGCCGGCACCGATGATCGCACCGAGGCCGCCGCCCGCGGCCAGACCGCCTCCGGCGACCAGCGGGGCGGCTGCGGAGATGTCGGCGGGGGTGACGCCGGTGAGTCCGGCGCGATCGATCGCGGCCTGGGGGTTGCCGCAGTAGGCGTTGAAGGATTCCTCGTCGCGAAGCAGACCGAGGATGAAGTCGAGTACCGCGTTGGTCGCCATGGCGTCGTTCCTTGCGTCGGGGAGATCGCAGTTCGATCCCGTGTCGAGTTCGACCGTATGGACTTCGGGGCCCGACGACATCGGGGTAAATCCCCAGTCCTGCCGACGACCGGGGGGTGGGTCATGACCCCAGGGGG
>NZ_SCOC01000072.1:0-7505 GCF_005502615.1 Gordonia sp. ALPHA1B1
CCACCATGCACACCGACCTCGCCCTCGACGCCCTGAACATGGGATTGTGGGCACGGTCGCGTGCCGGCCACGACGTGGCCGGGCTGATCCACCACTCCGACCGCGGAGTGCAAGGCGGATTCAACTGGTCGTCGCAACACCATGATCATGGAGGTGTTTGCGGTGGCTACGGCGGACTGGAGTCGGAGGACCAGCGATGTGGCGGTAGGTGTTCGTCGGCAGTGGCGTGCTGATCGTGCACTTCGGCCGGCGATGCGATCGCCGGGGCGGCCGGAGCCGTCGCGGCAGGTGCAACGTGAGTTTTGGCGGGTGGTCGCGACGGGGGTGAGCACGGCACAGGCATCGATCGCTGTCGGTGTGTCGGTGCCGGTGGGTACACGCTGGTTCCGCCACGCTGGCGGCATGAGGCCGCTGAGTCTGGATGAGCCTTCGGGCCGCTATCTATCCTTCGCCGAACGGGAAGAGATCGCGCTGCTACGCGCCCAGGATCGTGGGGTGCGTGAGATCGCACGGTGGATCGGGCGGAGTCCGGCCACGATCTCGCGTGAGCTACGGCGCAACGCCGCAACCAGGAGCGGGAAGCTCGAGTATCGGGCGTTGGTGGCGCAGTGGAAAGCCCAGCAGGCCGCCAAGCGCCCGAAAACAGCGAAGCTCGTGGCCCACGTCGAGTTGCGGGAGTACGTACAGGACCGCCTGGCCGGCGTTGTCCGCCGTCCCGATGGCACGATCGCTGCGGGCCCCACGCCACCGCCATGGAAGGGGCTTAACAAACCGCACCGGGCCAACCGGCGGTGGTCGCTGGCGTGGAGTCCAGAGCAGATCTCCCAGCGTTTGAAGGTCGACTTCCCCGATGATGAATCCATGCGTATCAGTCACGAGGCGATCTACCAGTCCCTGTTCATCGAGGGCCGCGGCGCGCTCAAACGTGAGCTGGTCGCGTGCCTGCGCACCGGACGTGCACTGAGGGAGCCGCGGGCC
The DNA here is from genome assembly GCF_005502615.1 of Gordonia sp. ALPHA1B1. Classification (NCBI taxonomy): domain Bacteria; kingdom Bacillati; phylum Actinomycetota; class Actinomycetes; order Mycobacteriales; family Gordoniaceae; genus Gordonia; species Gordonia sp. ALPHA1B1. Next base: position 979 of record NZ_SCOC01000072.1, read on the forward strand.
CGCTCGCGCAACAAGCCGCAGGGTCACGTCACCTCCGATGTCGTGTTCAGTCAGCGCCCTGCCGAGGCCGAGGACCGTGCCGTCCCCGGGCACTGGGAGGGTGATCTGATTATCGGAACTGGGAGATCGGCGATCGGCACGATCGTTGAACGTCGTAGTCGTGCAACACTTCTGGTGCATCTGCCACGCCAGCAGGGCTGGGGTGAGCAGCCGCCTGTGAAGAACGGGCCCGCACTCGGTGGCTACGGTGCCATCGCGATGAATGCAGGACTGACAGCGTCGATCGCCGCGCTGCCGCAGCAGTTGCGCAAAACGTTGACGTGGGATCGCGGCAAGGAACTGTCCGCTCACGCCCAGTTCGCGATGGACACCGGAACGCAGGTGTTCTTCGCCGATCCGCACTCACCGTGGCAGCGACCATCCAACGAGAACACCAATGGTGTTCTGCGCCAATATTTTCCTAAGGGAACTGATCTGTCGCGGTGGTCAGCTGAGGACCTCGAGGCCATCGCCTACACCCTCAACAACCGTCCTAGAAAAGTCCTTGGATGGAAAACTCCCGCCGAAGTCTTTGGCGAACAACTACACTCGCTACAACAACCCAGTGTTGCATCGACCGATTGAACGCGCCCAATTCCGATCGCGAAAATTCGTACACGCCTTGAACACTCATGGACTCACGGGGTCGATGGGCAAAGTCGGAGCGTGCGGGGACAACGCAGCGATGGAGAGTTTCTTCGCACTCCTGCAACGCAACGTGCTCGACCGCCAACGCTGGGACACCCGCGAGCAGCTTCGGATCGCGATCGTCACCTGGATCGAACGGACCTACCGCCGCCGGCGCCGGCAAGCCCGCCTCGGTCGGTTGACGCCTGTCGAGTTCGAAGCAATGATCAACACCGCCGCTGCCGCGGCATGACACCCAAACTGTCACCTATCCGTGCAGCAGTCCCCATCGGCAAATGCATTGCTTCTATAGAAGTGTGCCCACCGAACGCTGACGACGTTCGGTGGGCACACTTGCGCCCTATAGCGGCGCTAATTCGATACAACCGGCAGCTCGCCCTGCTCATGCTTCGCGCGTAACACCTTCTTATCGAACTTGCCCACGCTCGTACGCGGTACCTGCTCCACGAACGTCCAGTTCTTCGGGATCCACCAGTGTGGGATCTCCTCCGGGCAATTTCTTAGGCACCACTCGTGAAGCGTGTCAGCCGACACCTTGCGACCCGGTACCGGAACCACCACGGCGAGAGCTGTTTCCTGCCACCGGGGGTCGGGCATCGCGACAACCGCGGCCTCGGCGACATCTGGGTGCGACATGATCCAGTTCTCGAGCTCCACTGACGAGATCCATTCGCCCCCTGACTTGATGACGTCCTTGGACCTGTCGGTCAGCGTCAGGTACCCGTCCGGGCTGATGTGTCCCACGTCTCCGGTCCGCAACCAGCCATCCCGAAACCTCTCGGCGTCCTCGAGCCGGTAGTAGCTGCCTGTGACCCACGGACCCCGCACTTCGAGTTCGCCGACGGACTTGTCGTCACGGGGAACCGGCAGGCCGCCCTCGTCGATGAGGCGCATCTCCACCCCGCAAATTGCCCGTCCCTGTCGCTTGCGGTACGACATTTCCTTTGTGGGGCTGATCCCGGCGGGAGGCCGACTTACCGCTGCAAGCGGGGACGTCTCAGTCATGCCCCACGCCTGGATAATCTGTACGCCGAAGCGGTCCGCAAACCCTTCGATCAACGACTGCGGGACAGGAGCTCCACCACAGGCGACAAGGTCGATTGATGACAAGTCGACACCCGGATTCGCGATACCGTACTGAAGAAGATCGTTCCAGATTGTCGGTACTGCTCCTGCCTTCGTGGGGCGATGCTGTTGGATCAAGTCGGCGAGCGGCGCCGCTTGAAGGTATCGATCAGGCATGAGCAAGTCCGCGCCGGCCATCAGCGACGCGTAGGGCAGACCCCAGGCGCTGGCATGAAACATCGGCACGACGGGAAGTACACGATCGGCTTCTGCGATCGCCAGAGCGTTACCAGTACACGCTGCAATGGAGTGCAGAAACACCGAGCGATGACTGTAGACGACCCCCTTGGGATCGCCTGTAGTGCCGCTCGTGTAACACATACCCGCAGCCGACCGCTCGTCGGGATCGACCCAAGAGAACATTGGTGATTCTGCTGCGAGCGCGTCATGGTATCGCATCACGGTCACGCCGTGGCCGTCGAGCGGGGAGGTGTCGCCGTCGCCGGTAACGAACACAACCCGAACCGTCGCCAAGCCCGGTAAGACCGCCGCCAACAACGGCACCAGCGACCCGTCCACAATGATGACCTTGTCTTCGGCGTGGTTCGCGATGAACTGCAGCTGAGCCGGTGACAACCGGATGTTCAGCGTATGCAGCACCGCGCCCATCGCGGGTACCGCAGCGTACGCTTCGAGGTGCTCCTGGTTGTTCCACAGCATGGTTGCCACGCGGTCGTCGCCGACCACGCCGACCCGGCGCAGAGCATTCGCCAGACGTGCGCATCGCTCTTCGAGATCGCCGTAGGTTGCGTACCGGGCAGAGTCGCTCGCGGAATAAGTAATCACCTGCCTATCAGTATGATTGGTTGCGACGTGACGCAGTATCGATGACACTGTCATCGGCACCTCCTGCATGGTGCTTTTCATCAAATTCTCCTTTCGCGGCGGACGCTGGATCATTCGGCAGGTCCGTAATCCTGGATCTGCCAGCCGTTCTCGGTCTTCAGCACGACTACTTTCAACAGTGTGGGGAGTTCGCTCGGCTGAGGGTTCTGAACATTCTGGGTCTTCTGGGTGGCGAAGACCAGCACCGTGTATTCCCCCCGGTTCTCGCTGGCGCTGCCGGTGACACTGGTCGCCAGTACGCGTCCCGACGCTTGGACCTTGGCCTGTTCCATGATTTGGGTCAGGGTGGGTTCGACATCGTCGTATCGCTTGACCAACGCATCGCTGGCATTCTCTTTCACTTCGGTAAAGAATGCGCCGGTGTTTTGGTAGCTGTAGGTGAGCGACTTTGTGGAGTAGTCCGATGCTGCCTGCGCTGCCTGCGCTCGTTGTGTGGCAGCGTTCTCCGCGGACGTCTTTGCTTCCCTCATGTCAATGTAGAGGTAAGCAAAGAGGCCGGCCAGCACCGCGAGTGCCACCACGAAAGCGCCGGCGGCCACCGCCTGGACGCGTGCTGATCTCCATCGGTGCCTGGCATCGGACGTCGGGGGGCTTGCCTCGTCCGGGGCGGGACCGTCTTGGGACGTCGCAGATTCTGTAGCACCAGTGGCGTCGCTGCGATCTGCTTTGTCGGAAGCCGCAGTCAGCTTATCCTCAGCGCTGCTGTCCTTGGATTCTGGTCCGTTGTCTTGTGCCGTCATTTGCTGCCTTCTGTGAATGCTGGTGTAGGAGGTATCCATCGGGCGTCAGCGAGGTGATGGCGTGACGGCGATCGGAATCTGCGCCTGCCCCCGATGTGACGCTGGGAATGTTCGAGCCAGAAGATCACCGATCGATCCGAAGTCGATGTATGTGTCTGCGACTTTCGCCGTCGCCGGCTTCACCGCGCGGGTAATGGCGACAATATCGGGCTGGAGTATCTGGATGTAGCCGCTGAGCTTTTCCACTAGCTTCAGGATCGGTGGCCATTTGTCGTAGGACGTAGAAGTGAAAACGATGAACGCACGTTGGATCCTCGCCAAACCGTCGACGGCATCCGGGGTCCGGACCGACGCGGTGCTGAGCACACCGCCCACGTTCGACATAAGGCCCAGGAGGAACTCGGCATTGTCCGCAGTGGTACGGACGGCACCGTCGTCACCGACGAAGTCCACGAGGCGGTGCATCATGTCTCCGATCGTGTCGAGGTCCTTTTGCCGGCCGTCGACTGCCGCCGAGATCGTTTCGTTGATGGACTGAATCGATGCTGGATCGAGCGCGTCCGCCACTGCCGACATTTTCGGGAGCACCTGGGGAACGGATTGCGACACGCGGATGGCGCCGGCGGGCACTAGGTCCCCACTACGCAAGTACTCACTGGTGGTTGTGCCCGGTGGGATGAAATTGATGTATTGTTCTCCCGCGACCGAGAGGTTCTGAATCGTCATGACACTGCCGCGAGGAATCTTATAGTCGGAGTCGATGGACATGTCGACGGCGAGCTGATTACCTGTGACGCGAATAGATGTCACTTTTCCCACCGGCACCCCCTCTAACATTACCGGTGATGTGTCTAGAAGGCCGCCCGAGCTCTCGAGTATGGCCGAGATCGCGTAGTCGGTGCGGAACGGGTTTACCCGTGCCACGTCGATGATCAAGTATGTCGCTCCGACGAGGAGAACGAGGACAAGGGCAACCAGCGATACGAGGGTGCTGCGGATCATGGCATCATTCCGATCGCTCGCAAGACGGTTATGAACGACTCGGCATCACGCCGCGCCAGTTCTCGGCCATCGATAGACACATCGGAGACGTTGATATCTGGCGAGCTGACGAATGGGATGAGCCTTTCGCGTATTACACGAGCCGCCTTGTCGGAAACATCCTTGGAGTAGATGTCCGAGTACGCGATGGACGCGACCACTGGCGCGATCGCGCCCACCGTTTCCTTGATGCGGGAATACTCAGGGTCGACGATACGGCCTGCGGATACCGCGAAGTCGCGCAGATTAGCGATGAGTAGCGCTACGTCAATTAGCGAGTAGCCCAGACCATAAAAGTTCACTCCCCCCTTGGTCAACATTCGGTCTGTACCTGACGGGTCGGCCAGGATCACTTTGAGTGTGCGATCGGCTGACTGCAGGATTACGTCGAGTTTGTCGGTGTTGGCAGACACCTCAGACACGGTGCGCAAGGTCGTGCGGTAGAGCGCATCGAACTGGGCGGGGTCACTCGGAAAAGTCGAGTTCAGCGTCGATATCGCGGTATGGATTTTATCGAGTTCACCCCCGCCCAATACGTTAGCCATACCCCGCATCACGTCCTCGACGTTGGCAGCCGGTTCGGTGCGTGAGAGAGGTATTACCGATCCCGCGCGCAGCAAGCCTTGGGTGGACTGCTGTGCAGGGGGAAGGATGGCCACATAAATCTCGCCCAGGAGAGTGTCTTGGCGGAGTTCCGCGCGCGAATCTTCCGGCAGCTGGGCGTCTTTATCAATTCGGGCAGCAACCAGCGCGTGGCCTCCGTCGTAAGCGACGCTGGTGACGGCACCGACGTCAATCCCTCGAGAGAGGACTTTGGCACGGGCAGGCAAGTTCAGAGCACTCGTGAACTCGATCTCGATGTCGTAGCCGTCTCGGGCGGATGATCCACCGATGGTCGGCGGGTTGTCAGCACTGATGCTGCAGGCGGCGAGGGCGATAGTCGCTACGAACAGCGTCACGATCGCGGCCGTGACACGACGAAGGTAGCCGTAGATCATCATCGAGGTTGCCCTCCGATCAAGTTGGCGATCGTCGCCGCTTCGTTACCCGTCGCGCAAACGTCCTTGACGGAAGGAGGAGCGCACGCGTTCTTGAGGGCCTGCAGTGGTACAGATATTGCGAATGCCCGCAGGATCGACTTCGCATCTGGATGCTCAACGATGAGGTCAGCTGTTCGAGCGGCGACGGACGCAAGTATGTTTTCTTGCTTGCCCGCTTGCGAGAGGAGGGGAACCGCAGCATCTCCAAGTGAGAAAATAGGTGGCCCGAAGTCAGACGATAGGCGCGACAGGATAGGGACGAAGGTGCCTGCGTACTCTGTTGCGGCGCCGAATGTTTGACCGAAAGCAACAATCACCTCAATTGCGCCTACGAAGTTGTCGAATAGCTGGGTCACCTCAGTACTGTTTTCGGTGGCAACACCGGTTAAGGTGGCGAGATTGGCTACAATCCTGCGTATCTGGCTATCACGCCGGGTCGGATCGTTGATTAGCGTGGCCGAGTCCTGGAGAATGCCGGATATATCACCCTGGGTCCCTTCCATGTTTTTCGAGACGAGTGTAAGTGCCTGAAGAATCGCATCCGTGTTACGTCCGTCGTCCTTGACGAGTTCGTCTGAAAGAGTGCTGATCGCGTCGAGCGTTTGACTAATCCCCAGTGGAGTCCTGGTCTTTTCCAGTGGGATACACTCAGCCGACTTGTAATATTCTCCGCCACGATAGGGATGGGTGAACTCGATTTGTCTTTCGGTGACAATCGAGGTGGACACCAGGGTCGCACCCACATCTGCGGGAAGCGGCACGGTCTTGTCGATCCGCATATCGACACGCACACCTTTCTGTCCCTCCTCGTGAATGCCTACGACCCTGCCCACCTTCTTGCCGAGCATCGCGACGGAATTGCCTTCGTACAGACCTGATGCGTCAGAAAACTCCGCACATAGTGATCGCGTGTCGTCGTCGGCTGTCGCATAGTCGGGGAGTATCAGATTAACGGTGTAAGTGGCGTTTTCGGTTAGTTGTCTTCGCTGGCCGGCATGCGGTCGGCGAAGGTGATGGCGAATGCGTTGAGTGCTGGTTTCCACCGCAT
>NZ_SCOC01000073.1:0-7329 GCF_005502615.1 Gordonia sp. ALPHA1B1
GACGGGGTCCGGGCGCCGCCGGCATAGGGGGGTCGGGACTTTCCCCCTAATCCCCGGCCAGGGCTAACACCAGGGGGCCGGTCCGCGACACACTGGGTGAAGTGCGCCGCCGGGGCCGGGGCACGTGACATCGACGGATTGCCCGCACGACGCGGCACCGTCACCGACCACCGTCTGCAGGTGCGAACAGGAGTGAGCGTCATGGCCATCGGGATCGGTGTGAAGATCGGGACCGCGAACAGCGTGGCGGTAGCCGCCTCGGAACAGTCCTGGGAGGGCGCGGTCTCGGTCGAGACGTCCGCTCTGGTGGATGCCGACGACTTCCTCGGGCGGGTCGGCGACCCGGTCCCGATGCTCGACGACCACGGCCGCACGATCGCGGCCGCCGACCTCTACGCCGACGCGGTCGCGGCGCTGGTCGCCCGGCTCGACCTCGGCACGAACAGCGTCGACTCGACACCGTCCGACGACGTGCACCTGACCGTCGTGCACCCCGACAACTGGTCCGATCAGGCCGTCGACGAGGCCCGGGCGGCACTTGCCGCCCACCCCGATTCGGTGCCGGCGGACGCGATGACGTGGGTGACCGAGTCACGGGCGACCCTGGCTGCAGCCGAACACGCCGAGGGCGCCTTCGGCGACGGCGCGGTCGTCGTCTGCGACCTCGGCGCCGCGGGGCTCACCGTCTCCGTCCTGACCACCGGCTCCGATCCGGCCCCGGTCGGCCGTCCGCTGCATCTGGACACCGTGAGCGGCAACGAGTTCGACCGCCTGCTGCTGGCGCACACCCTGCGGGTGACCGGTGCCGACGCCGAGGTCGACGCGGGTCTGGCCGACCCGGTCCGGAGCGGCGCGATCCTCGACGACGTGAACCGGCTACGTGAGGAGTGTCGCCGGGCCAAGGAATCCCTGTCGGTGGACACCGACACCGTCGTCGACGTGCGGATCGGGCAGGTGAGCACCGAGGCGCGGCTGGTCCGGAACGACATCGAGGACCTGCTGCGCGCACCGGTCATGGAGGCGGTTGCGCTGGTTCGCGAAGCGGTCTCCGCGTCCGCCGTCGGCCACGACTCGTCGGGCGCGCACGCGGCACCCGGGATGAAACCGGCCGGGGTGACCGCGGTCCTGCTGGGAGGCGGCGGTGCGGCGATCCCGCTCGTCACCGAGATGCTGTCCTCGACCCTGCGTCTGCCGGTCGTCGGAGACCCCGATCCCGCGTCCGCCTCGGCAGCCGGCGGCGCGCTGATGGCGGGCACGACGCTTGCCGCGCGCCGGTCGGCGATGGCTCCGGCCCCCGCCACGACCGCGGCCCTCGTCTCGGCCGCGCCCGAGGAGCGGCCGCTCCGCGAGATCGTCCCGGCTCCGAGCACCCCGGTCGCCGAGCCCGCTCCCCGGTTCTCGCGCCGCAAGCGCGGCACCCTGATCACGGTCGGCGCCGCCGCACTGGCGCTCGTCACCGCAACCGGACTCTCCGTCGGCACCGGACTCGTCGGTTCGGTCGGCGAGGCGACGCCCCCACCCGCGGGAGCGGCGACCACCACGGCCACCTCGACGCAGAACCCCGGTGGCGCCCCGGGCACCACCGCGACCGGTGCGCGTCCCGGGACCACCGCAGCACCGGTGACCGGTACGGGAACCCGGGCTCCGGGCACCGCAACCGATGCGCCGCGGCGGACCGCGGCCGGCGCCCCGTCTGCGGGCGCCCCGTCTGCCGGCGCCCCTGCGCCCGGAAGCACCCCCGGCCGCCCGGCTCCGGCCCCGGCGCCTGCACCGGCGCCCGCACCAGCACCAGCACCAGCGCCGGCGCCCGCTCCGGCTCCGGCACCAGCGCCTGCACCGGCGCCGGACTACCCCGAACCGGACACCGGCGGTGGCGGCATCACCCCGGGCGGGGTCCTCGACGGCACCGGCCGGGTGCTGTGCGGCGTCACCGGCGTCGTCGGCATCGACTGCTGAATCCGTTGACTCCCCGGTCACCCCTGGACCGTTCGATGACCCCGACGACACCGGTCTCCACGATCGGTGACCGTCCGGACCCGTCCTCGGCCGCGTCGCGCACCTCGTCGTGGGTGGCGGGCATCGTCGATCGCGCGCACTCGGGCCATCCGCTGTGCGCCGTGGCCGTCGGCACCCCCGGCAGCGGACGCTCGGCACTGCTGAACGCCGTGCACGAACAACTCCGACGACTGGACCTCCCGGTGAGTGTGGGGCTGCCCGTCGCGGACGGCGCGGGTCCCGTGTTCGTGCTGGCCGACGACATGCATCTGTGGCCGGTGGCCATGTTCGAGACCGCGCTGGGCATGCTCGACGCGGGAACGATCGGGCTGATCGCCACGATCGAACCGCGGGAACTGGACCCGAACGTCCGCCGGTTGCGCGACCGCGCCCGACCGTTCGGCGCGGTCCTCGAACTCGAGGCGCTCGGAACCGCCGATGTCCTGACCCGCGCGACCCGCGCCGGGCTGACCCTCGCGCCGACCACGGCATCGCTGATCCGTCGACGCTGTGGCGGTGCGCGAGCTCCCATCGACATTGTGCTGCGGGCGCTCCGGAGCACTTCGAGCAGCGCCTCGCGCGTCCTCGACGAGCCGGGGGCCGACGAAATCGCCGTCGTCGATCGGGTGTCCCGCGAGTGGCACCATCGGCTGCTGCGCGGACTCGATCCGCTCACGCTCGCGGTGCTGGCCCTCGCCTCGGTCCGGGCGCCCCTCGACCCCGACAGCGTCGCCGAAGCGGCGGGCACCGACCGAGCCGCCGCGCTCGAGGCGGTCGACCGGGCTCGCGGGTGCGGCCTGTTACGCGGCGCGGACGTCTTCGTCTCGGCTGCGGCCGGTCCACTGCGTGATGTGCTGGGAGACAAGCAGATCGACGAGCTACGACGCAACTCGGTCGTCGTCGGACTGCGTGCGACCGAGCTCACCCCCGACACCGCGCTGCTCGCGGCCGAGGCCGGTGTCGACGACCCGCGGATCGTCGACGCGCTGCTGGTCGGCGCGGTCGACGCGACCGCGGCGCGGGCGGTGGTCCTCCTGCAGGCCGCCGATCGGGTGGAGCCGGGGCGTGATGACGTCCGGCTCCTGATGGCCCAGCGTGCCCTGGCATCGGGGGATCTCGACGGTGCGGGTGCCGCGGCCGACCGTCGGCTGGAGTCGGCCGTACCCACAGACGAATGGGTCGCGGAGTGGGTGGAGCTCGCCGCCGCAGTCGCGGCGCGGCGCGGACTCGCCTCGCACGCCGCCGACCTCTACCGCTGGACGGGATCCGATCTTTCTGCATCGCAGTCGTTGTCGGCTGCAGTCGCCCTGCTCGCGGTCGGAGACCGCGCGGCGGCCACGGCCATCGGCGCGGCCGATCGTGGCCGCGCGCCGGTGGCGAGTCGGGCCACACGGTCGCTGGTGGTCCGCGGGCTGCTCGCCACCCTCGACGACACGGCCGAGATGAGTACCGGCGACGCGGTCGACGTCGTGGTGCGCGGGATCTCAGCGGGAGCGACGTCGTCCCGAGGCCCGTCTGCGGCCCGAATTCTGCACGCGGCCGCCGCGGTGGCGTTGAACCTCGGCGACACCGTTGCCGCGCAATCGATCCGGACGGTGGCGGCGGAGCCGGCCCGCACCATTCTCGACGCCGAGGCCGCGCTCACCGTCGGCGATCTCGAAGCGGCGGCGCGTCTGCTCCCGACGGCGGAACCGCAGGGGATGTCCGAACGCTTTCGGGTGCAGGCCATCCGGCTCGGGTTGGCCCGGCGCCACGGTGACCTGTCCGCGCTGTCGGCCGCGTGGCAGGACGGCCTGTCGCTCCTCGCCGCCATCGAGGTGGACCTCTACCTGTTGCGTCCGCTCGGCGAGTTCTGGATCGCCGCAGCGCGACTGGGTCAGATTCCCGCGATTGCGCGGTATGTGCACGCAGCCGACCGGTTGCTCGCGGATCTTGGCGACCCCCCGGCGTGGTCGGCGTCGTGGGACTTCGCGGGCGTCCAAGCCGTTGCCATCACGCGCGACCAGTCCGCTGTGGCGCACCGGTTGACTCGTCTCGACCTCGCCGCGGCGCAGAACCGCACGGCCGGGTCGTTGTCGACCGGTGCGCGCACCTGGGTCGCGCTGAACGACGCCGGCGAATCAACGGAACCCGTCACCGCCGCCGTCGAAGCGCTACGGAGCATCGGATTGCACTGGGAGGCAGCGCGCCTCGCGGGTATGGCCGCGTCCCGCGCCGACGATCCCGCGACCGCGGCCGGCCTCCTGGACACCGCTCGCTCGGCCGGCGAAGATCGGCGGCTGACTCCACTGATCGGCGGGCCGCTCACCGATCGCGAGGCCGAGGTCGCCCACGAACTGCTGCAGGGTTTCACCTACCGGGAAATCGGTGAGCGCCTGTACATCTCTGCGAAGACCGTCGAGCATCACGTCGCCCGGATCCGACGCCGGCTCGATGCCGGGTCGCGGTCGGAACTGATGGCTGCCCTCCGCGCGGCTGGGTATCGGTAGGCAGGCTCGCGCCGCCTGTGCTGAAAACCGCCCGACAGCGGCCCGGCGCGAGCGATATGTTGTCTGTCCGTTTCTGTGGGGCGGTCTTCCGGGACGGAATGACTCAGTGCCACGGTCGAATTCGAGAACCGGCAGCAGATGATCACGGCTATGACCGAAGATCGGGGCGAGGCGACCGCCGCCTTCCTGGAGAAACGAGCACCGAGGTACCGACGACGATGACTTCTGACCTGTTCGATGTGAGTGGCAAGACGGTGCTGGTCACCGGCGGCACGTCGGGTATCGGGGCGATGATCGCCCACGGACTGCACGACCGCGGGGCACGGGTCCTCATCACCGGTCGCAATGACGACGCGCTGGCCGAGGCGCGCGCCGCGGGACTGACTGCGTTACAGGCGAATCTGTCGACGCCCGAGGGTGCACGAACCCTCGCGCAGCAGGTGGCGTCGGAGACCGACACCCTCGACGTCCTGGTGAACAACGCCGGCGCGACCTGGGGTGCGCCGCTCGAGGAGTTCCCGGACTCCGCCTGGGACCGGGTGCTGAAGCTCAACGTCCAGACGCCGTTCGTGCTCACGCAGACACTGTTGCCGTTGCTGACCGGTACTGCGACTGCCGAGAACCCGTCGCGGGTCATCATGATCGGCAGCGTCGACGGGATCCGGGTGCCGCGCACCGCGTCGTACTCCTACTCGTCGAGCAAGGCGGCCGTCCATCAGCTGACACGGCATCTCGCGCGGGACCTCGGACCGCGTCATGTCACCGTGAACGCCATCGCGCCAGGTCCTTTCGAGTCCAAGATGATGGCGCCGATCCTGGCCGAGCTGGGCGACGAGGTCGCCGCGGCCTCCCCGCTGGGGCGTATCGGTCGAGCCGACGACATGATCGGGACGGTGGTGTACCTCGCCAGTCGCGCCGGCTGTTACCTCACCGGGACCGTCATTCCGGTCGACGGTGGGATTGCGACGACGCTCTGAGTCCATGAGTCCGATTGACGGAGTACGGCACACAGTCAACGAAATTCGATGCACAGTCAATGGGATTCGGCGCACAGTCACCGGGTGGTGCGGAATAGGCAGATAGCCGGGAGTTCTGGATTCAAAAGCAAACATGCGACATGGTCCACTGATGCACTGTGCGTGCAGGTCAGATTCGCTGTGTAAAGGTGTTCCTCATTCAGAGGCCTTTAATCGCGCTGGTATCTGATTAATCCCTTTGTTAGCTTGCGGGAGATCGATGGACCGAACGACAAAGGAGGAAAGAACCAGTGCGAAGAAATCTCATCCGTGTGACGACGGCTGGCGCGACCCTCGGGGTCGCGGCCCTGATCGCTCCCGCGGTGGCGACCGCAGCCCCCGTATCCGAGGCGAACTGTGCCAAGGTCTCCACTCCGGCCAACCCGGCGGGCTGGGGCAACACGTTCGGTGACGAGCGCGGCCAGGCGGGCAAGGTGACGGCGACCAATGTCGTCGATCAGGACGGGTCTCTCGAGTTCGTGACGACAGAGCAGACACCGCGCCAGGCGTCGTACAAGAGCGCCGGGCAGCTCAAGCTGACGGACGCCATCGCGAAGCCGCTCACGTTCAACAAGTCCGACGGGCAGGCGAACTGGCAACTCCGCGTGACCGGGGCCAACACCGGGCAACCCAATGGATTTGCGACGCTCGTCTGGACCGCGCCGACTGGTGCAGGCAAGGCAGACGCCGGCGGCTCTGATCAGTGGTGGGCCACCCGAGATCTCGGCACCATCAAGAGAGGCACCAACGCCACCCTGGATGATCTGGTGAAGGCGGCCAACAGCGAGGGGCACACCACCGTGGTCGACCACTACGGGGTCTCCAGTCAGCCCAACGAGGGGGCCGGCAAGGTCAATGTCGACAACGTCTCGTTCAACGGGTGCACCACCAACTTCGCCGCATCGGGTGCCGGCGGAGCCTTCGGATCGCTGGAGAACATCTTTCCCTGATCCGTGAGTTCGAAGCTGCAGCAGGCGCTCCGCGGCCGGTGACCGGTCGCGGAGCGCCGCCGTCACGGCGAGAATGTCGCGACGGCGGGCTAGTCGTACAGACCCGCTTCGCCCCGCTGCCGGAGTGCCTCCAACCCGGCCCGGAACTGCTGGAGGTATTCCGGCGAATGTCCCACCCAGTCGGTCATCTCGCCGACGACCCGGACCGGCTGGGCGCTCCGGTAGGAATGGGTGGGGTTGCCGGGGAATTTCTTGTCGGTGACATTCGGATCGTCGTGTACGTCGTCAGATGGTTCCACGATGTAGACCCGGGGGCGCCCGTCACCCACCGCCATCTCGGCCGCGAGCACCGCGCCGTCGAGCACCTTGGTCATGTAGACGTAGTTCGAGATGTGCTCGCGGCGGTAGTTCGAGCGGTGGCCGGGGGTCAGGAAGTCGCCGACCCGAAGGTCGGCTCGGGTGCCGTGGAAGTAGGCCCCGGACTCGTGCTTTCGAAATCGTTCCGGGGTGTCCGCCATGTCGGGATGGTCTGCACTCTCGGGCATCGATCGCATCCTGTGTCTCGGTCGTCGAGAGATTGTGCACGGCCACCGGGGCCTTGCCGCAAGCCCCCGTCGTCGACATATGGTGGAAGTGGCGGGGTTCGGGGGCGGGCGACCCGCCCCCGAACCCATCTCGGTCCTCCCTCCTCCTCACCACAGGTTCGCTGTCCTCACCACTGGTCGAAGCCGACGTTGACCTGTGGGTATCCGGTGTCGATGTGGTTTGAGGTTCCCCTGAAAAAGTGGACACGGTTAGCTTGTTTGCTGACTTGTGTGTGATCTGATTTCGAAGTCGATAGGTGAGACCATCCCTAGCGAGCTATGCCTTCTGTCATGG